>JAOPXM010000054.1 GCA_025965125.1 Nocardioides sp. | reverse complement strand
GGGCCGCCGGTGCGGCTCGAGGTCGAGGAGTCGATCTCACCGTCGGTGCTCGAGCTGCTGATCTCCGAGCTGGGCGTCTCCGAGGACGAGGTGTTCCGGCTGCCCGGGCCGCTGGACCTGCGCGGCCTGCACGGCATCGCCGACCTGGCCCGCGAGGAGCTGAAGTACCCCGCGTTCGTGCCGACGACCCACCCGCGGCTGGCCGAGGTCGAGTCGGCGTCGCCGGTCGACGTGTTCAAGGCCCTCGAGCGCGGCGACGTGCTGCTGCACCACCCGTACGACTCGTTCAGCACCTCGGTGCAGCGGTTCATCGAGCAGGCCGCGGCCGACCCTCACGTGCTGGCGATCAAGCAGACGCTCTACCGCACCTCGGGTGACTCCCCGATCATCGACGCCCTGATCGACGCAGCCGAGGCCGGCAAGCAGGTGCTGGTGATCGTCGAGATCAAGGCGCGTTTCGACGAGCAGGCCAACATCCGCTGGGCGCGCAAGCTCGAGCACGCCGGCTGCCACGTCGTCTACGGCCAGGTCGGGCTGAAGACGCACTGCAAGCTCTCGATGGTGGTGCGCGACGAGGCTGACGGCATCCGGCGCTACACCCACATCGGCACCGGCAACTACAACTCCAAGACCGCGCGCTCCTACGAGGACATCGGGCTGATCACCACCGACGACCGGATCGGTGAAGACGTCGCCCACCTCTTCAACAACCTCAGCGGCTGGTCGCGCAACGCGTCGTACGACCAGCTGCTCGTCGCACCCGACTCGGTGCGCACCGGGCTGCTCGACCAGATCCACCGCGAGATCGCCCACCACCGGTCCGGTCGACCCGCGCGAATCAGGTTCAAGGCCAACTCCGTGGTGGACGAGGCGGTGATCGACGCGCTCTACCTCGCCTCCCAGGAGGGTGTGCCGGTGCAGCTCCTGGTGCGCGGGATCTGCTCGCTGCGCCCCCAGGTGCAGGGGCTGTCCGAGAACATCGAGGTGCGCTCGATCCTCGGCCGCTTCCTCGAGCACAGCCGCGTGTTCTGGTTCGAGAACGGCGGGGAGCCCGACGCCTGGATCGGGTCGGCGGACCTGATGCACCGCAACCTGGACCGGCGCGTCGAGGTGCTGGTGAGGCTGCCGGGGCAGGAGAGCCTCGATGCCGTCGGCGCCATGCTCGACCTGGCCTTCGACGAGCACACCAACGCCTGGGTGCTCGGGCCCGACGGGGAGTGGAGCCGCAACGGCGGCGAAGTCCACCTCCAGGAGTGCCTCATCGAGGGGCAGCGGAGGCGACGCGTGACCACCTGATGGGGCGCACTTGCGTTCACCGGACCTTCACCCCCTAGTCTGTTGGCCGTTCTTCTCCGCCTCACCAGGAGCACTTCGTGGGTTTGAAATTCCGACCGAACGACACCACGTTCTACGACCTCTTCACCGAGTCGGCCCAACACCTGGTGAAAGGGGCGGCGCTGCTGGCCGAGATGCTCGGCGAGGCCGCCGACCACGAGGACGTGGCACGCCGGATGCGCGAGGCCGAGCACGCCGCCGACGAGACGACGCACAGCATCTTCAAGCGCGTGAACAGCACGTTCGTGACGCCTTTCGACCGCGAGGACATCTACTCGCTCGGCTCGGGGCTCGACGACGTGATGGACATGATGGACGAGGTCGTCGACCTGATCCTGCTGTACGAAGTGGCCGTGCTCCCGCCGGAGCTGTCCACCCAGGCCGAGATCCTTCAGCGCTGTGCCGAGCTGACCGCCGAGTCGATGCCCAAGCTCCAGTCCCCACAGTCGCTCGAGGAGTACTGGATCGAGATCAACCGCCTCGAGAACGCCGGCGACAAGAACCACCGCCGTACGCTCGCGAAGCTGTTCAGCGGTGAGTACAAGACGATCGAGGTCCTCAAGCTGAAGGACATCGTCGAGTCGCTGGAGGAGGCGATCGACGCGTTCGAGAAGGTCGCGAACATCGTGGAGCAGATCGCGGTCAAGGAGAGCTGATCCTTGGAGCTCGCGATTGTCATCGCGGTTGTCGTCGTTGCCCTCGGGTTCGACTACACGAACGGTTTTCACGACGCTGCCAACGCCATCGCCACGTCGGTCTCGACCCGGGCCCTCACCCCACGCGTCGCGTTGGTCCTCGCCGCGGTCATGAACTTCGTGGGCGCGCTGCTCGGCCAGGAGGTCGCGCACACCGTCAGCGACACGCTGAAGTTCACGACCGGTGAGGACGCGAAGCATGCGCTGCTGATCGTGCTGGCCGGTTTGCTCGGGGCGATCGCCTGGAACCTGATCACGTGGTACTTCGGGCTGCCCTCGTCGTCGTCGCACGCCCTCATCGGCGGGCTCGTGGGCGCTGCGTTGGCGGCCGGACCGGACTTCGCAGCGGTGCAGTGGTCGACGATCCTGGACAAGGTCGTCATCCCGATGGTGCTGTCGCCGCTGTTCGGCTTCGCCGCTGCGTTCCTGGTGATGCTGTCGATCATGTGGATCTTCAGGAGGCGGAACCCGCACAAGGTCTACCGCGGCTTCCGGATGATGCAGACGCTCTCAGCCGCGGCGCTCGCGCTCGGTCACGGGCTGCAGGACGCCCAGAAGACGATGGGGGTGATCTTTCTGGCGCTGCTGGCCACCGACCATGTCTCCGAGGGCGATCCCCTTCCCCTGTGGGTCGTCATCGCGGCGGCGTCGGCCATCTCCCTCGGCACCTACTCCGGCGGGTGGCGGATCATGCGCACCCTGGGTCGGCGGATCATCCACCTCGACCCGGCCCGCGGCTTCTCCGCCGAGACCGTCGGCGCGGCCGTGCTCTACACCACGGCCTTCGCCTTCAAGGCCCCCATCTCCACGACTCACACCATCACGTCGGCCGTCATGGGTGCCGGCGCCACCAAACGGTTCTCCGCCGTCCGCTGGGGCGTCGCGCGCACGATCGTCGCAGCCTGGGTCCTCACCTTCCCCATGGCCGGCCTCGCCGCCGCCGCGGCGTACTTCGTGTTGCGCGTGGCCGTCCCCATCTGAGCGCTACTACCCAGCAGCCGGCGTGGCAGTCCGTGCCACCCCTTGAGCGCGAGCTCTCGAGGTCGGCACCCCTTCCGGGTTTGGGCTCATTTCGCGATAGTCCGTGACGGAACTGTCGTCAGCGGGGCCCCCGAACAGCAGTTCCGTCACGGACTATCCGCCGGACGGCCTCACGCCGCCCGCCCGACACGGTGCCGCAACCAGATCGCGCGGTCCTCCTCCGTCAGCTGCCGCCGCCGCGCCACGGTCGAGGTGTCGACCCACCAGTCGGGCTGTTCCAGGGTCCAGCTCCTGGGCGAGCTCGAGGCGGAGGCGGCACGGTCGTACGCCCTGAGCAGCCGCCGGATGAAGGGCCCAGGATCAGGGACGTCCCCGCCGAGCATGGTGACGTACTCGAGACCATGGGAGCGGAACCGCTCCTCACGCACGACGTCGCGCGATCGCCGAGCGCCCTGCAGGTGCAGCGCGCCGTCGTACTCGCCGACAACTCCCGCCACTGGGTCGAAGAGATCTGGCGTTCCGATGTGCCTGCCCTGCAGGTCGAAGATGGGCGCGTTGCACAGGGGTCTCGGTAGTCCGGCATCCTCGATCCACACCTGCCGCATGACCACTTCGCGCGGCGACCAGCTGTTCTCGTCCGCCAGGAGCGTGGGCGCGCGCCCCTGGGGGATGCCCGTCCAGCCGCTGTGCAGCGCGGCGTACGCCTCAGCTTCGTCGATCGAGACCAGGTCGTCGTACGCCGCCATCTCCAACCAGACCACCGCCAGCCGGGGCGTGGGTGCATATCTCATCTCGAAGCACAGCGAACGTACGGCGGTGGTGACCATCAGGCCGTCGACCTCCTGGAGATCGAGTGGGCTCAGCCGCTCGGCGCTCACCGTGATCCCGGCCTGGGGCCGGATGTCGCAGCCGCCCGTCGCCAGGCACACCGGCAGCGTCCGGACACCTCCCCACCCGGTGCCGGTGAACCATCGGCCGCCGAGCCAATGCAGCGCGGCCCAACCCGTGACACCGCCGTACGCGGGCAGCACTGTGGCCGCCTCGACGATCCGCTGCTCGACTGACTCCGTGTCGACGGAGGACGGGACGTAGAACCCCTTGCTGGTACGACGCCAGCCCGGCCCGCGAGCCTGACCGGGGGTGGGGCCATTTCGGCCGGAACTGTCGATGCGAACGGGCGCGACCAGCTGGGGTCGTTGGGGATACCGGGGCTTCGGCGAAGGGTGTTGATCGGGCATGCACCAAGGCCTTCCCCGATGTGGGAGGAGGCAAATCGGTTCTCCACAGGGAGCCTTGGGCGAGATAGTCCGTGACGGAACTGTCGTCAAACGCCGGTCCGGACGACAGTTCCGTCACGGACTATCCCAAATGACCTATCCGAAGCGGCCGTTCACGTAGTCGCTGGTTCGGGAGTCGCGGGGGGTGGAGAACATTGCCTGCGTGCTCCCGTGCTCCACGATGACTCCCGGGGTGCCCTGGGAGGCGAGGAAGAACGCGCACTCGGTGGAGACGCGTGCCGCCTGTTGCATGTTGTGGGTGACGATCACGATGGTGACCTCGCGGGCCAGGTCGAGCATGGTCTCCTCGATCACCCTGGTCGACGTGGGGTCGAGGGCCGAACAGGGTTCGTCCATGAGAAGCACGAGAGGCTTGATCGCCAGCGAGCGGGCGATGCAGAGCCGCTGCTGCTGGCCGCCCGACAGCCCGCCTCCCGGAGCGTCGAGGCGATCCTTGACCTCGTTCCAGAGGCCGGCATTGATCCGGCACTACTCGACCAGGGCATCCTTCTCGGGCCGCGAGGCCCGGGCGCCCGTGAGGCGGAGCCCGGCCAGCACGTTCTCGCGGATCGACATCGCCGGGAACGGGTTCGGCTTCTGGAAGACCATGCCGATCGCCCGGCGGGCGTCGATCTGCCGACGTTCCGTGTCGTAGATGTCCCGGCCGTCGAGCAGCACCTCGCCCGCAAGCTGCGCCGAGGGCACCAGCTCGTGCATGCGGTTGAGGATCCGCAGGAAGGTCGACTTGCCGCATC
>JAOPXM010000046.1 GCA_025965125.1 Nocardioides sp. | reverse complement strand
TGGCGTCGAAGGAGACGGTGTACGAGTTCAGGCTCCAGTGCGCGGTGAGCTGGGTGGTGCCGGTGATGGGGTCGGAGAAGTCGTAGAGGGTGTTGTTGGCGTACCAGCCGGTGAAGGTGTGACCGGTGCGGGTGGGTTCGATGGGCAGGGTGGCGGGGTCGCCGTAATCCACGGCCTGGTCGGCGACGGTGCTGCCGCCATTGGAGTCGAAGGAGACGGTGTATGAGTTCTTCGTCCAGTGCGCCTGGAGGGCGGTGGCTCCGGTGACGGGGTGGGTGAAGTCGTAATTCGTCTGCCCGTCGTACCAGCCCGCGAACGTATATGCGTTCCGGGTGGGGGACGGCGGTTCTGCTGCCGATGTTCCGTAGACGACGCTCTGGTCGCTGACGGCGCTTCCCCCGTTGGAGTCGAAGGAGACCGTGTAGCTGTTCTTCGTCCAGTGCGCCTTGAGTGCGGTGGCTCCGGTGATGGGGTCGGTGAAGTCGTAGAGCGTCGGGCCGTCGTACCAGTCCGCGAACGTGTACCCGGTCTGGGTTGGTGGCGTCGGTTCGGTGGCGGGGTCGCCGAAGGCGACGCTCTGGTCGGCGACGGCGGTGCCGCCGTTGGCGTCGAAGGAAGCCGTGTACGAGTTCAGGCTCCAATGGGCATGGACGGTGTTGGCGCCCGTGATCTGGGTGCTGAAGTCGTAGAGCGTGCCCCCGCTGGCGGCGCTGTACCAACCGGCGAAGGAGTAGCCGGTCCTGGTCGGAGCCGTGGGCAGGGTGGCTGTGCTGCCCTGGGCCACGTTCTGCGGCGAGACCGCGCTGCCACCGTTGGAGTCGAAGGTGAACGAATGGGTGATCGGATCCCACTGGGCATACAGCGTGGTGGCGGTCGCTATCGGGGTAGCGAAGCCCCAGGCGGTGCCGCCGCTCGCGGCGGTGTACCAGCCGGCGAACGTGTAGCCGCTTCGGCTGGGGGGACTCGGCTGTGTTGCCGTCGTCCCGTAGACCACGCTCTGGGCTCCGACGGTGCTGCCGCCGTTGGCGTCGAAGGAGACGGTGTAGGAGTTCACGGTCCAGTGCGCGTGGACCGTGGTGACGGCGTTCACCGGAGTGCTGAAGTCGTACGCCGTGCCGCCGCTGGCTGCCGTGTGCCACCCGTCGAAGGTGTACCCGGTCCTGCTCGGTGGAGCCGGCAAGGTTGCCGCGGTGCCCGGGTCGACGCTCTGGGGCGGAACGGCGCTGCCGCCGTTGGAGTCGAAGGTGAACAGGTTGGTGATCCAGGTCCAGTGCGCATAGAGCGTCGTCGCTGAGCCGATGGCGGTGCTGAAGCTCCAAAGAGTGCCGCCGCTCGCGGCGGTGTACCAGCCGTCGAAGGTGTAACCGCTGCGCGTCGGCCCGGTGGGCGCGGTCGCGGGGTTGCCCTCCGTGACGGTCTGGGACGTGACGGCCGAGCCGCCGTTCGAGTTGAACGTGACGCCGTAGGTCGGCGGCACGAACTTGATCACGGCCAAGTTGCTGAAGTCCACCGTGGTGACGGCACCCAGCATGAAGTCCTTGTTGATGGTCGCGAGGTTCGAGGCTGCCGAGGAGCCGTAGTAGAGCTTCACGGGGGTGGAGGGGGTCACCGCGCCCCCCGAGACGGTCTGCAGCACGCTCAGCGGCACCTGGAAGTCGAGGAAGTACTGGCCGGTGCCGTCGGCGGTGCTGATCCATCGCATGCCGGCCGAGGACGGGCTTCCGCCCGTGAACGGATACTCGTACACCTTGGTGATCGCGGTTCCGACGTTGTTCGCCGCGTACACGTAGTCGGCGGTGGTGGAGGTGCCGTCGACGCCGACGATCGCCTTGACCGCACCGTTCACGTCGGCGATCTGCACGATGAAGGCGCCGCCGAACAGCCCGCCCTTGCCGGTGTCGTTGTTGTCCACGGCCATCCGCATCCGGAAGAACGCGTTGGTCCCGTCCGATGTCAGAGCCACCGAGGCGGCCGTGCCGGCACAGCCCGCGCACGTGCCGCTGGCCAGATCCAGCTGGTTGGGGCTCTGATCGTCATTGAGGTCGCTGATCAGGGTGCCGTTCGCATAGGTGTACGACGCCCACGCAGCTGGCCACGCAGCGGCGGATGCGCCGCCGTACGTCGTGGCCATCGCCGACGGCAGGGTCACGGTGAGCCCCAAGAGGACCAAGGCCGCGGCGAGCGCCGCAGTGACCATGGTTCGGATCCAGCCGACGGGACCCCGAAGGCCTCGAACAGCGTTGTGGCGCTCGGCAGTGAACCTGAACATGTGTCTCCCCCTAGGACTGGCCTCCCCCGAATGCAGGTCCGGGCCCAAGGATGGGGGCCACCCCCGCGCGCGCCAAGGAATCCGGCACTGGTCTCGTTGCCCGTCTAACCGGACGGATGACCGCCTGGCAAAGCGCTGCGGATCGCCCCCGCCGTCTGCTAGGGCGCCCGTCGGGCGCGTGGCTGGACAGGACGCGTCCGTGAACAGGCCCTGTCTCGCGTCGGTTGCGCGGAGTACGTTCGCTGCACCAGTGGCCGGACGAAGGGTGGGGCATGGCGCAGGACAGCTACGACTACGTGATCGTCGGTGCGGGCAGCGCCGGGGCGGTTCTCGCGGCGCGGCTCAGCGAGGACCCGCGGACGACGGTGCTGCTGCTCGAGGCGGGTGGCGAGGCGGACGCCGACGAGGTGCTGATCCCCGCGGCGTTCCCGACCCTGTTCAAGACCAGGTGGGACTGGAACTACGAGACCACCGAGCAGAAGCAGCTCAACAGTCGCCGCGCCTACTGGCCGCGGATGAAGGCCCTCGGCGGTTGCTCGTCCATGAACGCGATGATCTACATCCGCGGCAACCGTGCGGACTACGACGCCTGGCGCGACCAGTACGGCGCGGCCGGCTGGGGCTTCGACGACGTGCTGCCCTACTTCGTCAAGGCTGAGGACAACTCCCGCTTCGGTGGGCCGCTGCACGGACGCGGCGGGCCCCTGCACGTCGAGGACCGGGTCTACACCCACGACCTCAGCCACGCCTTCGTCGACAGCGCCGTCAGTGCCGGGCTAAAGCGCAACGACGACTTCAACGGCGCCGAGCAGGAGGGTGCCGGCCAGTACCAGGTCACCTGTAAGGGCGGCCGCCGCTGGTCGACCAACGAGGGCTACCTCAAGCCGGCCCGTGGCCGCAGCAACCTCACAGTCTCCACTGGGGCTCTCGCATCCCGACTGGTGCTGGACGGCGAGCGAGCCACCGGCGTGACGTTCCGACAGGACGGCACCGAGCACACCGTCACCGCCCGGCGGGAGGTGCTGCTGTGTGGCGGTGCGATCAACTCCCCGCAGCTGCTGATGCTGTCCGGGATCGGACCCGGCAACCACCTGGCCGAGGTCGGGGTCGAGACATTGGTCGACCTTCCGGGGGTCGGCGCCAACCTGCAGGACCACCCGGTCGTGCCGCTGCTCTGGTACACCCGCGGCATCAGCGACCTGGGCCAGCTCAACAACGTCCGCAACTTCGTGCGCTGGAAGGCGCGCGGCACCGGCCCGCTCGCCTCGAACGTCGGCGAGGCCGGCGCGTTCTTCACCAGCCGGGACGGGCTCGCCGCACCGGACATCCAGATCCACGCGGCACCGTCCGGCTTCTACGACAACGGTCTGCACGAGCCGACCAGCCGGATGTTCACCGCCGCTCCCACGCTGGTCTCGGTGCAGAGCCGGGGGTCGATCCGGCTGCGTTCGTCCGACCCGTCGTGGCACCCTGCCATCGACGCGGCCTACCTCGAGGACCAGACCGACCTGGACGCGCTGCTCGCGGGCGCTCGACGCACCTGGGAGATCTGCACCCAGGGCTCCGTGGCCGCCTACCTCGACCGCCCCTGGCAGCTGCCCAGCAACCCCTCCGACGAGGACCTCGTCGAGCACATCCGGACCTGGACCCAGACGCTGTACCACCCCGTCGCCACGTGCGCGATGGGCACCGGGGAGGACGCCGTCGTCGACGCCCAGCTCAAGGTCCGTGGTGTCGATGGCCTGCGCGTCGTCGACGCGTCGGTGATGCCGGCGGTGCCGCGCGGCAACACGAACGCACCCACCATCATGGTCGCCGAGAAGGCCGCCGACCTGATCAGACAGGCTCAATGAGGAGGGCACGATGACGGCCACCGAGGTCAGCACCGAGGTCAGCACCAAGAAATCCACGACGACGTTCGATTCGCTCAACCCCATCACCGGCGATGTGGTGGGCACCCACCCCATCCACACCGAGGACGAGGTGCGGGCGGCGGTCGAGCGAGCCCGCGAGGCGGCGGCCTGGTGGTCTGCGCTGTCGTACGACGAGCGCGACATCCACCTGTCGACGTGGAAGGGCGTGATCACGCGGCGCCTCGCGCAGCTTGCGCACGTCATGCACGAGGAGACCGGCAAGCCGCACGGCGACGCGATGCTCGAGGCCGCACTGGCGATCGACCACCTCGCGTGGGCCGCAGGCCACGCCGGCAAGGTGCTCAAGCGACGCAAGGTCCCTTCGGGCCTGCTGATGGCCAACCAGGCCGCGACCGTGGAGTACCCGCCGCTCGGAGTCGTCGGGGTGATCGGCCCCTGGAACTACCCGGTCTTCACGCCGATGGGGTCGATCGCCTACGCCCTGGCCGCCGGCAACGCGGTCGTGTTCAAGCCGAGCGAGTACACCCCCGGTGTGGGCGAGTGGCTGGCCCGGACGTTCCAGGAGAGCGTCGGACATCCCGTCTTCCAGGTGGTGACCGGCCTGGGGGAGACCGGTGCCGCGCTGTGCCGGGCCGGCGTCGACAAGGTGGCGTTCACCGGGTCGACCGCGACCGGCAAGCGGGTGATGGCGGCCTGTGCCGAGACGCTCACGCCGGTGGTCATCGAGGCGGGCGGCAAGGACGCGCTGATCGTCGACCAGGACGCCGACATCGAAGCCGCGGCCGACGCGACCCTCTGGGGTGCGTGCAGCAACGCCGGGCAGACCTGTGCCGGTGTCGAGCGCGTGTACGTCCACGAGCGGGTCTACGACGAGTTCCTCGCGAGCCTGACCGAGAAGGCCCGCGGCCTGCGCGCCGACGGTGGCGCAGGGTCCCAGCTGGGCCCGATCACGATGCCGAAGCAGATCGACGTCATCCGCGACCACATCCAGGACGCGCTGGACAAGGGCGGGCGGGCCGTCGTCGGCGGCATCGACGCGGTCGGGGAGCGGTTCGTGCAGCCGACGATCCTGGTCGACGTACCCGAGGACTCGGCGGCGGTCCAGGAGGAGACGTTCGGTCCGACGATCACCGTCGCGAGGGTCGGCACGATGGAGGAGGCGATCGCGCGCACCAATGGCACCCGTTACGGACTGGGCTCGACGGTGTTCTCGAAGGCCCGGGGCATGGAGATCGCGGGGAAGATCCGCTCCGGCATGACCGCCGTCAACGGCGTCATCACGTTCGCCGCGATTCCGAGCCTGCCGTTCGGTGGGGTTGGCGACTCCGGCTTCGGCCGCATCCACGGGCCCGACGGTCTCAAGGAGTTCACCTATGCCAAGGCGATCGCGCGGCAGCGGTTCAAGCCTCTACTGGCCCTCACGACGTTCGCCCGCACCGAGAAGGCCGACCAGCAGCTGGCGTCGATGATCGCGATGCTGCACGGACGCGGGACCACGATCCCCAAGGGCTGAACCGGTCAGCGGAGGGAGTACGTCGCCAGCGAGACGCCGACGTAGTGCGACACGAAGGCGAGGATCGTGAACGAGTGGAAGACCTCGTGGAAGCCGAAGAACTTGGGCGACGGGTTCGGGCGCTTGAAGCCGTAGACGACACCGCCGAGGGTGTAGAGCGCGCCTCCGACGCCGACGAGGGCGAGGACCGCAATGCCGGTGCCCACACCCAGTCGTTCGGACGCGCCCTGCGCGAAGCCGGGCAGGAAGAACACCGCGGCCCAGCCCATCGAGATGTAGATCGGGACGTAGAGCCACCTGGGCGCGTCGGTCCAGAACACCCGGAAGAGCACGCCGAAGACCGCGCAGGCCCAGATCGTCACCAGAAGCACCGTGCGCTGGGTGCCCTCGAGCAGGATCAGCGCGAACGGCGTGTAGGAGCCGGCGATCAACACGAAGATGTTGGAGTGGTCGAACCGGCGCAGGAAGGCCCACACACCCGGCGACCAGGTGCCCGTGTGGTAGATCGCCGACACGGTGAACAGCAGCAGGGCGCTGCCGACGAACATCGCCGATCCGACGCGCGTCATCTCGGTGGGCGAGAGGGCGACGAGCACGATCCCGGCGGCCAGCGTCAGGGGGGCGGTGCCGAGGTGCAGCCAACCGCGCAGCTTCGGTTTGACGTCCGCGACGGCGTCGTGGACGGTCTCGGCAAAGGAGTCGAAACTCGCCCGGATGACGTCGTTCATGTGTCGAAGGTACCCACTACCTCCTACTGGCAATGCACATTGCGGTAAACCCCACGTGACCGCGTGACCCCCGGCACACCGTTAGCATCGGACCGTGGCGGATTGGAAGCGCGGTCTCAGACGGGTGATCTACCCGGCATACGAGGCCCGGGTCCTGCGGAAGATGCCCTCGGAGAACCTGCCCAAGCACATTGGGGTCATGCTCGACGGCAACCGGCGCTGGGCCAAGGCGGTCGGCCGCGACTCAGCCCATGGCCACCGGGCCGGCGCCGCCAACATCGAGCCACTGCTCGGTTGGTGCGACGAGGTCGGCATCGAGGTCGTGACCCTGTGGCTGCTCTCCACCGACAACCTCAACCGTCCCGCCCACGAGCTCGAGCCGCTGCTGGAGATCATCGAGGAGGCAGTCGCGGCGCTGGCGGTGCAGCGGCGTTGGCGCCTGCACCCCGTGGGCGCCCTCGACCTGCTGCCGTCCTCCACCGCAGCCAAGCTCAAGGCTGCCGAAGAGGCCACCAGTGACGTCCACGGCATGCTCGTCAACGTCGCGGTGCCGTACGGCGGTCGCCGCGAGATTGCCGACGCCGTGCGCTCCCTCCTATACGAGCAGGCGGCCAAGGGGACCTCACTGGAGGAGCTCGCCGCGTTCATCGACGTCGAGCACATCGCCGACCACCTCTACACCAAGGGTCAGCCCGATCCGGACCTGGTGATCCGCACCTCCGGGGAGCAGCGTCTCGGCGGTTTCCTGCTCTGGCAGAGCGCCAAGTCCGAGTTCTACTTCTGCGAGGCGTACTGGCCGGACTTCCGGCGCGTCGACTTCCTGCGCGCGATCCGCGCCTACGCCCTGCGCGAGCGACGCTACGGCGCGTGACCGCGCCGTCTGCCGGTCGGACCGTCGCTCCGGCCACGCCATGTTTCGGCCCGATGACGTTCACCCGCGCGTTCGGGCGTGTTGCCGAGAAACGGCACAAACCGGGCGTAGTTTCCGATCAACGGCGGGCGGGGAAGCCTGCCGTATCGGGAGGCCCCCTTCGTGATCAGTCACGACTGCACCGCACGACAGGCTGACCCCTGCCGCGCGATCGGAGGCCGGCACTCCGGTCTTCGGGCCACGTCCCGGTCCGTGACTGGTAACTAGGGCCGGGCGAAGAGTGCGCGCGCCGTCCCGTCAGGGGTGAACCGTGCCGTCGCAGGCCAAGAAGACCTCAATCTCCCAGCGCTCCGCCAAGGCTCCCGCCCGAGCCGCGCGCGCAAGTCGCAACGCCACCCAGAACACCACTCGCACCTACGTGCTGGACACCAGCGTGCTGCTCGCCGACCCCGGCGCCCTGCGCCGGTTCGCCGAGCACGAGGTGGTGTTGCCGGTGGTCGTCATCACCGAGCTGGAGGGCAAACGGCACCACCCTGAGCTGGGCTTCTTCGCGCGCAGCGCGTTGCGGATGCTCGACGAGCTCCGCATCGAGAACGGTCGACTCGACGAGCCGGTCCCAGTGGGCGAGGAGGGTGGGACGGTCCGAGTCGAGCTCAACCACACCGACCCCGAGGCGCTGCCCTCGGGTTTCCGGTTGGGCGACAACGACACGCGGATCCTGGCCGTGGCCTGCAACCTCGCCAACGAGGGGTACGCCGTCACCCTGGTGTCCAAGGACCTGCCCCTGCGCATCAAGGCGTCCGCGGTCGGCCTGGACGCCGAGGAGTACCTCGCCGAGTCGATCAGCGACTCCGACAGTGGCTACTCCGGCATGGCTGAGCTGGAGGTGGCGGCCGACGACCTCGACGGGCTCTACGACGACGGCGTCCTCGACCTCGCCGAGGCCCGGGAGATGCCCTGCCACCAGGGACTCGTGCTGCTCTCCGACCGGGGCACGGCGCTGGGCCGGGTCGGCCCGGACAAGCAGGTCCACCTGGTGCGCGGCGACCGCGAAGCGTTCGGCATCCACGGCCGTTCGGCCGAGCAGCGGATCGCCCTGGAGATGCTGCTCGACCCCGAGGTCGGCATCGTGTCGCTCGGCGGCCGGGCCGGCACCGGCAAGTCCGCGATGGCCCTGTGCGCGGGCCTCGAAGCGGTGATGGAACGGCGCCAGCACAAGAAGGTCGTCGTCTTCCGGCCGCTGTTCGCGGTCGGCGGCCAGGAGCTCGGCTACCTGCCGGGGTCGGAGTCCGAGAAGATGTCGCCCTGGGGGCAGGCGGTGTTCGACACCCTTGGCGCGATGACCTCGAAGGAGGTCATCGACGAGATCCTCGACAGGGGCATGCTCGAGGTGCTGCCGCTGACCCACATCCGCGGCCGGTCCTTGCACGACGCGTTCGTGATCGTGGACGAGGCCCAGTCGCTCGAACGCAACGTCCTGCTGACCGTGCTCTCGCGGATCGGCGCCAACTCGAAGGTCGTGCTCACCCACGACGTCGCCCAGCGCGACAACCTGCGGGTCGGTCGACACGACGGCGTCGTCGCGGTGATCGAGAAGCTGAAGGGGCACCCCCTGTTCGCGCACGTCACGCTGACCAGGTCCGAACGCTCGCCGATCGCGGCCCTGGTCACCGAGATGCTGGAGAACGTCACGCTCTGAGGATCCGTGGTCCGTGACGACCCCGCGCCGTACGTTCCGCTACGGCGTGGGGTCGCTGCGGTCTCATGTGGTTCCTGTGACAGATGAGGTTCGTACGTCGAGACGCATGGCCCATTTCGGCGGTTCGGTTTGCACCCCTCCGCCACGTCATGCATGGTGGACCGTAATCAATTCGTGACCCGCGCGGGTGTAACCGCCGGGTCCGTTTTGTCGCCCGTGTCGTCTACCCCGTGGACTCATCCCCTGTGTCGAAGCACGTCAAGCACACCCCCAAGCACCGCAACGCCCCGGTCCGGGCGATCTCGACCGACGCTCCGAAGCGAGCCCTCCGGACGACGCTGCTCCTGTCCAGCGTCGCGGTGGCCGCGACCGGTGTGGCGGTGTCCGCCGGTGTCATGAACCAGTCGGCCGGCATGACCGGTGTCGCCCAGGACATCGGCGACACTCTGGTGCCACTCGCCGGTGCGCCCGCCAACGCGAACCAGGCCGAGCACGCCTCGCGCACCACAACGGTGTCCCGCTCGACGTCCCGCACGGACCGCCGCGACGCCGCGGACCCCACCAAGGAGGCCGCCCTCTCCTCGGCCGAGGGGCCGGCCATGACCCGCACCGAGGATCTCTCGACCGGCGACCCGCGCGTGGTGGCGCAGGCGTTGCTCACGGAGTTCGGCTACGCGCAGGACCAGTTCTCGTGCCTCGACTCGCTGTGGACCCGCGAGTCGAACTGGCGCGTCAACGCCGACAACCCGAGCTCGTCTGCCTACGGCATCCCGCAGGCGCTGCCCGGCTCGAAGATGTCCACCGCCGGCGCTGACTGGGCAACCAACCCGGTGACCCAGATCCGCTGGGGCCTCGGCTACATCCAGGACCGCTACGGCAGCCCCTGCAGCGCCTGGGGTCACAGCGAGTCCTACGGCTGGTACTGAGCCCGCACTGCCGGGTCACGGGTGGGTCATGCCCTCCACGTCGAGCGCCTCGTCGAGCTGTTCCACGGTGAGCTCACCACGCTCGACGAATCCCAGCGCCAGGACCGTCTCGCGGATCGTCTTGCCGTCCTTGAGCGCCTGCTTGGCGATCTTGGCCGCGTTCTCGTAGCCGACGTACTTGTTGAGCGGGGTCACCACCGACGGTGACGACTCGGCGTACGACCGCATCCGGTCGGCGTCGGCGGTGATGCCGTCGACGCAGCGCTCGGCGAGCAGCACGGTCGAGGTGGACAGGAGCCGGATCGACTCGAGCAGGTTGCGGGCGATGACCGGCATCGCGACATTCAGCTCGAAGCTGCCGCTTGCGCCCGCCACGGTCACGGCGGTGTCATTGCCGATCACCTGGGCGCAGACCATCAGCATCGCCTCGGGCAGCACCGGGTTGACCTTGCCGGGCATGATGCTCGAGCCGGGCTGAAGGTCGGGCAGGTGGATCTCGGCGAGGCCGGTGGTGGGGCCCGAGGACATCCAGCGCAGGTCGTTGCAGATCTTGGTGAGGCCGACCGCGATCGTGCGCAGGACGCCGCTCAGCTCGACCAGCGAGTCTCGCGTGCCCTGGGCCTCGAAGTGGTTGCGGGCCTCGGTGAACGGCTGACCGGTTGCTTCCGACAGACGGGTGATCACCTGCTCGGGGAAGCCGGCTGGGGTGTTGATGCCGGTCCCGACCGCGGTGCCACCGAGCGGCAGCTCGCGGACCCGCGGCAGGACTGCCTCGAGCCGCTCGACGGCATAGCGCACGGTCGCGGCGTAGCCGCCGAACTCCTGGCCGAGCATCACCGGCGTGGCGTCCATCAGGTGGGTGCGGCCCGACTTGACCAGGCCGGCGAACTCCGTGGCTTTCGCTTCGAGGGAGGTGGCCAGTACGTCGAGCGCGGGCATCAGGTCGTCGGCGACCGCGAGCGCCGCGGCGACGTGGATCGCGGTGGGAAAGGTGTCGTTGCTCGACTGGCTGGCGTTGACGTGGTCGTTGGGGTGGACCTCGAACCCGCCCTGCCCGGCCAGGCCGGCGATCACCTCGTTCATGTTCATGTTGG
>JAOPXM010000041.1 GCA_025965125.1 Nocardioides sp. | reverse complement strand
GGGGTCGGCAAGACGGCGATCGTCGAGGGCCTGGCCCAGCGGATCGCGGACGGCGACGTACCCGAGGGTCTGCGGGACAAGACCGTCTTCGCCCTGGACATGGGGGCACTCATCGCCGGAGCGAAGTACCGCGGCGAGTTCGAGGAGCGGCTGAAGGCCGTGCTCAACGAGGTGCAGAGCGCCGCAGGCCACATCCTGCTGTTCGTCGACGAGCTGCACACCGTCGTCGGCGCCGGCGCCGCCGAGGGTGCGATGGACGCCGGCAACATGCTCAAGCCTTTGCTCGCCCGCGGCGAGCTGCACATGATCGGCGCGACCACGCTCGACGAGTACCGAACGCACATCGAGAAGGATGCAGCCCTCGAGCGCCGGTTCCAGCCGGTCCTCGTCGACGAGCCCGACGAAGAGGACGCCCTCTCGATCCTGCGTGGGCTCCGCGAGCGGCTCGAGGTCTTCCACGGCGTGAAGATCCACGACGGCGCCCTGGTGGCGGCGGTGACGCTGAGCCACCGCTACATCTCCGACCGCTTCCTGCCCGACAAGGCCATCGACCTCGTCGACGAGGCCTGCGCGATGCTGCGCACCGAGATCGACTCGATGCCGGCCGAGCTCGACGAGCTCACCAGGCGCGTGACCCGAATGGAGATCGAGGAGGCGGCGCTCTCGCAGGAGGAGGACGCGGCGAGCAAGACTCGGCTCGGGGAGCTACGCAGGGAGCTGGCCGACGCGCGAGCCGGGGCCGATGCCATGCGCGCTCAGTGGGAGGCCGAACGGTCGGCGCTGCGCGAGGTGCAGTCTCTGCGCCAGGAGCTGGAGCAGGTCCGGCTGGAGAGCGAGAGGGCCGAGCGCGAGTACGACCTCAACCGAGCGGCGTCCCTGAGACACGGCCAGCTGCCGGAGATCCACCGGCGACTGGAGACGGCCGAGTCCCGACTCGCCGGCAAGCAGGGCGGCCGTCGGCTGCTGCGCGAGGTTGTGACCGCCGACGAGATCGCCGACATCGTGTCGCGCTGGACCGGGATCCCGGTCACGCGGCTCCAGGAAGGGGAGCGCGACAAGCTGCTCCGCCTCGACGAGGTGCTCCACGAACGCGTCATCGGCCAGGACGAGGCTGTCCAACTGGTGGCCGACGCCGTCGTCCGCGCCCGGTCAGGCATCAAGAACCCCCAGCGGCCCATCGGGTCGTTCATCTTCCTCGGCCCCACCGGCGTCGGCAAGACCGAACTGGCCAAGACGCTCGCCGCCGCCCTGTTCGACACCGCGGAGAACATGATCCGGATCGACATGAGCGAGTACCAAGAGCGGCACACCGTCAGCCGGCTGGTCGGGGCACCTCCCGGCTACGTCGGCTACGAGGAGGGCGGTCAGCTCACCGAGGCCGTGCGCCGCAAGCCCTACTCGGTGGTCCTGCTCGACGAGATCGAGAAGGCCCACGTCGACGTCTTCAACACACTGCTCCAGGTGCTCGACGACGGCCGCCTGACCGACTCCCACGGCCGCACCGTCGACTTCCGCAACACCGTACTGATCATGACCTCCAACATCGGCTCGGAATACCTGCTCGAGGGGGTCACCGCAGCTGGCGAGGTCAAGGACGAGGCGCGCTCGATGGTGATGCGCACCTTGCAGTCGCACTTCCGCCCGGAGTTCCTCAACCGCGTCGACGAGATCGTGATGTTCAGGCCGCTGACGCTCGCCGAGATCGAGCGCATCGTCGACCTCCAGCTCGAAGAGCTCAGCGAGCGGCTGGCCGACATGCGGATCACCCTCGAGGTCACGGCCGAGGCGCGCCGCTTCATCGCGGACCAGGGCTTCGATCCGGCGTACGGCGCCCGCCCGCTGCGGCGGTACATCTCCCGCGAGGTGGAAACCCGGGTCGGCCGGGCGCTGCTGCGCGGCGACGCGGCCGACGGGGGCACGATCGCCGTCGCGGTCGCCGACGGGGAGATCACGGTGACCGCGACCGGCGTCCCGACAGAGAGCAGGGCAGTCGCGTGACCGCGAACACGCAGAAGTCGACGAAGGTCGAGTGCGGCAACTGCGGCGCCACGAACCGTGTTCCGGCGGCCGCCGAGGGCGTGCCCCGCTGCGCGAAGTGCAGCACTCCGCTCCGCTGGGTGGTGGACGCGAACGACGACGAGTTCCACGCCGTGGTCGACGAGTCGAGCCTGCCCGTGCTGATCGACGTGTGGGCTCCCTGGTGTGGGCCCTGCCGGATGGTGAGCCCGGCCCTGGAGAAGCTGGCCGCGGAGCTGGCCGGCAAGCTCAAGCTGGTCAAGGTCAACGCCGACCACAACCCGGAGGTGAGCCGGCGGTTCGAGGTCCAGTCGATCCCGACGCTGGTCCTCCTCGACCACGGCCAGGTGGTCGACAAGCAGATCGGGGCCTTGCCGGAGCACCAGTTGCGCCTATGGGTCGAGTCCAAGCTCCCGACGAGGGCGTGATGACCACCAACCCGACGCGCGTCGGCGCCGACCCGCACCTCGAGATGATCCGGCCCGTGCCGCCACCCACCCGGCGCGCGTGCGCGGAGTGCGTGCAGCTTGGCACCCCATGGGTGCACCTGCGCCAGTGCTTGACCTGTGGCCAGGTCGGCTGCTGGGACTCCTCACCGATGCGACATGCGCGGGGCCACGCAGCGTCGACCGGGCACGTCGTGGTGCGGTCGATCGAACCGGGGGAGAGCTGGAAGTGGTGCTATGCCCACGAGCAGTTCGTCTGACCTCAGGGTTCCGGCCGACCAGCCGGAGACTCCCGACACCAGCGGCGCCTATCCACGGCTCACCGACGAGCAGCTCATGACGTTGTCGCGGTACGGCGACCGCAGGAGCGTGCCGCGAGGGACCGTGCTGTTCTGCGAAGGCGACCGGGACTGCGGTTTCTTCGTGGTGCTGGAGGGCAAGGTCGCGGTTGTCCAGGAGACCGCAGCGGAGCCTCGGCTGATCGCCGTCCACGGCCCGGGCCGGTTCCTGGGGGACCTCTCGCTGCTGACCGGACAGACGGTTCTCGTAACCGCAGTGGCCGCGACCAAGACCAAGGTTCTCGAGGTTCCCGTGGAGCGGCTCAAGGATCTCCTGGCCGCCGACCTGGCGTTGGGAGACCTCATGCTGCGGGCCTTCATCCTGCGCCGCAGCCTCCAGGCGAACATCGGGGCCGGCCTGAGGATCATCGGGTCGAAGTACGACCCGGACGCCCGGCGGCTGCGGGACTTCGCCAGCCGCAACCGGATCCCCCACCAGTGGCTCGACCTGGAAGAGGATCCCCAGGCCCAGGACCCCCTGCGTGCCCTGGGCATCAACGTGGCCGAGACACCTGTCGTCATCTGGAAGGGACAACGGATCCAGCACAACCCGAGCAACACCGAGCTGGCCGACCTCATCGGGCTGCGCGAGGCGCCCAGCCGGGCGGCGTACGACCTGGTCGTGGTGGGCGCAGGCCCGGGCGGCCTGGCCGCGGCGGTCTACGCCGCGTCCGAGGGGCTCACCACTGTCGTCCTGGACGCCGTCGCCACCGGCGGCCAGGCAGCCACGTCGTCCCAGATAGAGAACTACCTGGGGTTCCCCGCCGGTATCACCGGCGGGGAGCTGGCCGACCGCGCCGTGGTCCAGGCCCGCAAGTTCGGCGCCGTCTTCAACATCCCCGGTGAGGCGACCTCCCTCACGCAGGCCGACGGCTATCACGTGGTGGAGCTGGCGGAGGGGGACGACCTGGTTGCACACGCCGTGCTCGTCGCCACGGGCGTGCACTACCGACGCCTCGACATCCCGGGGACCGACCGCCTCGAGGGTGGCAGCGTCTACTACGCCGCCACGGAGTTCGAGGCACGGCTGTGCCGACAGGACCCCGTCACCGTCGTGGGCGGCGGCAACTCCGCGGGTCAAGCGGCCTGCTTCCTGGCCCGACAGTCGCCGGTGGTCAACCTGGTCATCCGGCACGACGACCTGGGGAGGGACATGTCCCTCTACCTGGCCGAACGGGTCGAGAAGTCGCCACGCATCAAGGTCTGGCGCAACAGCGAGGTGTGCGAGCTCATCGGCGACGAAGCGCTCGAAGAGGTGCTGCTGCACGACCTCCACACCGATGAGAAGCAGCGCGTCGCGACGACAGCCCTGTTCGTGCTGATCGGTGCGGCCCCCCACACCAGTTGGCTCCAGGGGCAGATCCCGCTGGACGCGAAGGGCTTCGTGCTCACCGGACCCGCCGCCGACTGCCACGACGGGATCTTCGAGACCCGCCGCCAGGGCGTGTTCGCCGTGGGCGACGTACGCAGTGGCTCGGTCAAGCGCGTCGCCTCCGCCGTCGGTGAGGGCGCAGTCGTGATCCGCCAGGTCCACGACTTCCTGGAGGCTGCGGGACGCCGGTGAGAAGGCCGCAGTCCCCCGGAGGGGCTGACGTCGAGGGCTGCTGGCTGAGGAGACCAACCGCTGCTCGGTGCCACGCCCTGCCAGGCCGTCTAGGTCCGTTGACGCCCGAGACGGTTGCGGCGCTGCTCCTCGCGCTTGGAGTACGCGGCCGCGCGGATCGCCTCGTCAGACTCCAGGCCACTGCCAAGGCCCCCGCCAACGGTCGCCGCCGACGCGACGAACCAGGCCAGCACGAATAGATCGCCGTAACCGAGCGACGCGTTGAGGTAGCCGCCCATCACGGACGGGTCGAGGACAAACAGCGCCCAGACCAGGTTCACCACGTAGAGCGCGAGGTAGCAGATGAGCACGCCAGCGGTGAGAGTCACCAATGTCGAGATGTTGTAGAGGCGGGACCTCTCGCGAGCTTCGGGGGAGTTGTCGTCGGGGCGGTCCCACAGCTCGCCGTCGACCACGAGCCACGCGATGACGAGCGCGATAGAGGCGATCGTCGCCACCATGAGACGCCACCACGACAAGGAGCCGGCCAGTAGCCACACCGTGGAGTTGATCGTGGCGACGGCCCCGGTTGCCAGTGCCGCGACGAGCGCGGACTTCAGCCCGGGCACCAAGAGCCACGGACGGTTGGCGAGCACCATCCCCGCGAGCAGCCGTGAGCGGCCACCGAGGCGGGGGAGCTGAACGCGGCGCTCGTCCTCGGAGGTGGGGTCGGCCATGCCGCGGACGAGCGCGCGCACGGCGTGGCGAGTGCGTGCGTGCATACGGAGTCCGCCGAGCGCAGGCAGCGACAGCACGGCTGTCCGTTGTTGCGCGTCGGCTTCGATGAGGAGATAGCGGCCGTCCTCGTCGCGAAGGGGAAGCTCGGTCAGTCCGATGACGAGGTCCCACCCATGCTGGTGAGCCTGGTCCCCCAGGCGCGCAAACGCGGTGTGGACATCCTCGGAGCCTGTGGTGAACGGCTCGCTGACGACCTCGATGTCCCAGAATTCGCGGTCCTCGCCCTTCGGCAGGTCGAGGTCCTTGATCCGGTGCGCCATCTGGGTGGGCGCGGCCGGGTCAGCGACCAGACCGACGTGGATCGGCTTCACGGTCAGCAGGTACCCACTGCGTCCGCACAGAAGCCTGGGCGCGTTCGAATCCTCATCGTCCGTCGTGGAGGGGCTCACCAGTTCCTGCCCGAGTTCGAGCTCTACCTGAGAAGCGACTAGAGGTCGTAGTACTGACTGACCGACCCATGCTGACCTGCGCAAACGTCGGGGATGTCTCGCCATTTGCATCACGCTTGTAACGAAGGACGCGCTGGCTGCAGCGTGAGCGGCCCGTGAAGTGCTTCGCTGTCCAGGAGGGGAGACAGGCGAGCACCCGCTGGCTCGAGTCCCAGTGTCAACAGGTCTATGGCGGGGGAGCAGGCCGGGTCGCCATGTGTCCGCAGGAGGTACCTATGCGGGATGCGGCGCCGGGCGGGGCTTATGAGACACGGGCGCCGAGAACGCACGCGACCTGGAGCGTTGCCGTAGCAGGTTCCCCGATCGAGACCATTGGCCGGTCATGCGCCCTTTTCGCCCAGATAGACGCGGGACGCCCACGGCCCTGCGCCTGGCTTCCTACGAGCGAGACCTTGGCGTAGGACCCGCTCTCCAAGTCATGGTTGTAGTTCTGATCTTGTTCGAACATGCGTGCGAGTGCTTCCTTGCTGGTTGCTTGATAGTTGCTTGCTGGTTCTTTGCTTGGTTCGACCGTTGGCAAACAACCAGCAAAGAACCGCCGACACTGTTTGTGCAGGTCACGAGCGTCCAAGACCCGTCTTTCTTGCGTAGAAGCAAGAACGCTGCAAAGAACGTTGGCTTGGCGCAAGCCTCACCAGGCGATGCATACCTATGCGTCGGTCACTGCCCAGTACGGCACGTAGCTCATAGCCCGCTTGCCGGCGCCTGGGTCGTACGGGACGATCGATCCGGCTTCCAACGCCTCTTTGATGAGGCGACTTGCCGTCGCAGCGTTGTTGTCGGAGATGCCGAACCTCTGTCGGATCGAAGAGTTCGTCGTCTGCTGATGCACAACGGAGCGAAGGCACGCATGGAGGTACACCGCTCGGATCCGGTCGTCCTTCTGCATCTTGGTCAATGTGCGCGGAGCGAAGAGCACGACCTTGGTGTGCGTCTCAGTTGTCTCAATCAGCGGAGCGGGGAGCTGATGAAATTCAACCTCAAAGCCGATCTTGTCCCATCCGCTGCCACGCTCCTCGCAGATGCCCAGTACTCGCATGGCCCGGGCCAACTTTTCGTTGCGTGAGATCGGTGGCGAGTCGATGAAGCGGTTGGTGTCGATAAGTGGGAGCCCGGGATTGGTGATTTCGACACGCCCATCGAAGATTTCGATGGTCGGTCCAGTGCCCTGAATCGTCAGATCCTGGTGAATGAGCATGTTCGCAATGAGCTCACGCATCGCAAGTTCGGGATACAACGGCGCCTGCGTGCGCAGTGCCTTCTCGATGATCTCGTTAGTCGGAACAAGAGTCATGACGTGCTCGAAGAGCGTCTGGAAGCCGGACGCGTATCCGAAGTCCGAGACGTGTTCGCGGGTCGTCCTCACCTTGGTCTCGCCTGAGTACTGGATGACACGGGC
>JAOPXM010000016.1 GCA_025965125.1 Nocardioides sp. | reverse complement strand
GCCGTGAACAGGTCGGGCCGGTCGCGCCTCAGCTTCAGGGCGCGGCTCGTGACCCTCAGCTTGGCGGTCCCGGGATCGTCGACCTGCACCGGCAGGGACGTCGGGCCGCTCGACGCGAGCAGCGCTTCGCGGACGTCGAAGTCGATCGGTCGTCGGTTGTCGGGGTCGACCAGGCTCTGCTCCCACAGCTCGCTGCCCTGGTAGACGTCCGGGACTCCGGGAATCGTGATCGAGAGCAGCTTCGCAGCGAGGCCGTTGACCCAGCCGGGTCCCGCCACCCGCTCGAGCAACGGCTGCAGGACGGCCGCCACGTCTGGTGAGTCGAGGGCCGCGTCGACGGCGGCGTGGACGGCGGTCTCGTACTGCTCGTCCGGCTCGGTCCACGTCGTCCGGTCCCCCGCCTCCCGCATCGCCTTCTCGGCGTAGCCATGCAAGCGGTCGCGCAGATCGGGGTGGGGCGTCGCCGGCCAGGCGCCGAGAATCGCCTGCCACAGCAGGGATCCGAAGCCGGGGTCGGGCAGCGGTGCGGCCGCGAGCAGCCCGTCGAGGGCGTCGGCCCACACCTCGGGCAGCTCGGCCAGCGCCGTGATCCGGGCCCTGACGTCCTCGCCGCGCTTGGTGTCGTGGGTCGACAGGCAGTTCATGGCCAGAGGCCAGTCGCGCTGCCTGAGGCCCATCACCTCGTGGAACTCCGCGGCAGAGACCGAGAAGACGTTCGGGTCGCCGCCGACCTCGTTCAGCGACGTCAGTCGTGACCACCGGTAGAAGGCGCAGTCCTCGACGCTCTTGGCCATCACCATGCCGCTGGTCTGCTGGAACCGCTTCGCGGGTGCGGCGGCCTGGTCGGAGAGGACGGGGACGAGCGCGTCGAGGATCGGTTCGAGGTCAGGGCGGTGCTTGCGGGCCATCGCGAACGCCTGGTCGAGATGTTCGCGGCCTTCGGGCAGGTAGGACCGGTAGCTCGGGAAGCAGGCGAGGAGCTCGGCCACGGCGTCGCGGAGGGCGGCCTCGTCGGTGACCGAGCCGGCCGAGTCGATCACCTCCCGAGTGATCCTCCGGACCTCGGCGTTGAGGATGCCGTCGGCCACGGCGCGCTTGGTGTCGTGGATCATCGCTTCCCAGTCAACCGGCGTACGGCGGAGCCGGGTCTCGAGGTCGTCGAGGGGGCCCTGCCCCGCGGGGTCCGTGAGCACCCGGTCGATGAACGCCAGGGCGTCGTACCCGGTCGTACCGGCGGTGGCCCACGAGCTCGGCAGCTGCTCCGGGGACCCGGTCCCTGAGGAGGCCGGTCTGCAACCGTCTCGAAGGGCGAGGATCTTCTCGACGAGCACGTAGGCGCCGCCGGTCAGCCGGGCCAGGTCGTCGAGGTAGCCCTGAGGGTCGCGCAGCCCGTCGGGGTGGTCGACGCGCAGGCCGTCGACGAGGCCTTCGTCGAACCAGCGCTTGATCTCGACGTGGGAGTCGGCGAACACCTGCGGGTCCTCGACCCGAACCGCGGCGAGCGTGTTCACCGCGAAGAAGCGCCGGTAGTTGAGGTCGGTGTCGGCACGGCGCCAGTGCACCAGCTCGTAGTGCTGGCGGTCGTGGACCGTCGCCGCGTCGACGGTCTGCCCGTCGACCTGCTGACCGAGGTCGTCGGCGGTCCCGGGGGCGATCGGGTAGGCATTGTCGTGGTAGCACAGTCGTGGGCCACGGTCAGAGGTGACGACGCGCAGGTGGCCGATCCGGCCACCCTCCTCGGGCAGGTCCTCGTCTCCGACGACCGGGATCAGGATGCGCCCGTCGCCGGCCTCCCAGTCGACGTCGAAGGCGAACGCGTGCTCGGACTGACGCCCGTGTTCCAGCAGGTCCCACCACCAGGTGCCCTCGGCGGGCCGGGCGACCCCCACATGGTTGGGAACGATGTCGACGAGCACCCCCATGCCGAGACGTCGGGCTTCTCGGGACAACGCCTCCAGCCCGGCCTCGCCACCTCGGCTCGGATCGATGCGGTCGTGTGTCATCACGTCGTAGCCGTGCGCGCTGCCCTCCTCGGCGGCCAGCAGTGGTGACAGGTAGACCCAGTCGGCACCCAGGTCGTGCAGGTAGGGCAGGCGACGGGCGGCCTCGAACAGGTCGAAGTCGTCGGAGATCTGCAGGCGGTAGGTGCTGACCGGGGTCGGCTTCGTGCTGGGCATGCCGCTCAGGCGTTCTTCGCCAACGCGGCCACGGACGCGGCCACCGAGTGGTCAGGGCCGGCCTCGGGCTCGGAGTGCTCGCGCAGCACCAGGAGGCTGCGCTCCCCGAGCTGCAGCGTGGTGTCGGCGCCACACACGCGTTCCTCGTCGGCGGCCCCTCCTGTGTCGATGACGACGTCCCAGGCCTCGGCGTACTCGTCCGGGGGAAGGGTCACCTCGCCCGGACCGTCGGCGTTGAAGTAGAGCAGGAAGTGGTCGTCGACGATCGTGCCGCCGCGGGCGTCCTTGCCGGCGATCCCGTGGCCGTTGAGGTACATGCCGATGGACTTGGCCCCCTTCCAGTCATCGTCCCCCATCGGGCGGCCCTCCGTGTGCAGCCAGACGATGTCGTTCAGGCGGTCCCCTTCGACTCCGCCCGTCCGGACCGTGGTGCCGGTGAAGAAGCGCTTGCGGCGAAACGTCGGGTGGCTCCGGCGCAGGTTGATCAGCGCGGCCGTGAACTCCATGAGCGGTCGATCGGCCTCGTCCCAGTGCACCCAGCTGATCTCGCTGTCCTGCGCATAGGTGTTGTTGTTGCCCCGCTGGGTGCGGCCGAGCTCGTCACCGTGCAGGATCATCGGCACCCCCTGGCTCAGCAGCAGGGTCGCGAGGAAGTTGCGCTGCTCGCGGGCCCGGGCGGCCAGGATCGCCGGGTCGTCGGTCGGACCCTCGACCCCGTGGTTCCACGAGCGGTTGTGGCTCTCGCCGTCCTTGTTGTCCTCGCCGTTCGCCTCGTTGTGCTTGTCGTTGTACGACACGAGGTCGCGCAGGGTGAACCCGTCGTGGGCGGTGACGAAGTTGATGCTCGCCACCGGGCGCCTGCCCGAGTGCTCGTAGAAGTCGGAGGAACCCGCGAGTCGTGAGGCGAACTCGCCGAGCGACGGCTCACCTCGCCAGAAGTCACGCACGGTGTCGCGGTAGGCGCCGTTCCACTCGGTCCACTGCGGTGGGAAGTTGCCGACCTGGTAGCCACCGGGACCGATGTCCCAGGGCTCCGCGATCAGCTTCACCTGGCTGACGACCGGGTCCTGCTGCACGAGCTCGAAGAACGTCGCCAGCCGGTCGACCTCGTAGAACTCGCGGGCCAGCGTCGAGGCGAGGTCGAACCGGAAGCCGTCGACGTGCATGTCCGTCACCCAGTAGCGCAGCGAGTCCATGATCAGCTGCAGCGAGTGGGGGTGGCGGACGTTGAGGGAGTTCCCGGTGCCGGTGTAGTCCATGTAGTACTGCAGGTCGTCCTCGACGAGGCGGTAGTACGCCTGGTTGTCGATGCCCTTGAAGCTCAGCGTCGGACCGAGGTGGTTGCCCTCGGCGGTGTGGTTGTAGACCACGTCGAGGATCACCTCGATGCCGGCCGCGTGCATGGCCTTGACCATGGACTTGAACTCCTGGACCTGCTGGCCCTCGCCGCTGGCGGCGTACGACGCCTCGGGCGCGAAGAAGCCGAGGCTGTTGTAACCCCAGTAGTTGCGCAGGCCCTTCTCCAGCAGTGTCTTGTCCTGGATGAACTGGTGGACCGGCATCAGCTCGATGGCGGTGACGCCGAGCTTCGTGAGGTGGGCTGTGATCGCCGGGTGCGCCAGTCCGGCGTACGTCCCGCGGAGCTCCTCGGGCAGGTCCGGGTGCATCTTGGTGAGGCCCTTGACGTGCGCCTCGTAGATGACCGTCTCGTTGTAGGGGATGTCGAGCCGGCGGTCGCCCTCCCAGTCGAAGAACGGTGTGATCACGACGCTCTTCATCATGTGTCGGGCGGAGTCGTCGTCGTTGCGGGACTCCGGGTCGCCGAAGTCGTAGCCGAACAGCGACTGGTCCCAGTCGATGTCGCCGCTGGTGGCCTTGGCGTAGGGGTCGAGCAGCAGCTTGTTGGGGTTGCACCGCAGCCCCTTCTTGGGGTCCCAGGGCCCGTGCACGCGGTAGCCGTAGCGCTGACCGGGCTGGACGAGAGGCAGGTAGCAGTGCCACACGTAGGCGTCGACCTCGCTGACCTCGACGCGCGTCTCCGTGCCGTCCTCGTCGAACAGGCAGAGCTCCACCCTGTCGGCGATCTCACTGAACACCGCGAAGTTGGTGCCGCTGCCGTCGAAGGTCGCACCCAGGGGGTACGCCTGGCCTGGCCAGACTTCAGTCACGCGGTCTCCTTGCAGGTACGTCGGCACGAAATTGGATCGATCAAAGCATACGGGAGCGGGCGGTCCAGCACGCTCCCGCAGGGGTGGTACCCGTCCCGGCACGGACCCAACCGGAATGAAACGGCTACGCCCGGTGGTTGCGGCCAGTCGTGAGTGTTTCGCAGGTGAGTCGCGCCAGTGTGGGGCTGCGTAGTGAGCGTGGTCCGATCCTGTTCGCCGTCATGCTGAGCATCGGGCTGGTGGCGATCGACGCCACGATCCTGGCGACGGCCGTGCCCTCCATCGTCGAGGACCTCGGGGGGTTCGCGCAGTTCCCGTGGCTCTTCTCGGTCTACCTGCTCGCCCAGGCTGTCTCGGTGCCTATCTACGGCAAGCTCGCCGACCTGTTCGGGCGCAAGCCGGTGATGCTGGTGGGTGTCTCGCTGTTCGTGATCGGCTCGTTGGTCTGCGGGCTCGCCTGGAGCATGGCCTCCCTGATCGCGTTCCGGGCCCTGCAGGGCCTCGGTGCGGGCGCGGTCCAGTCGACGGGCATGACGATCGTCGGGGACATCTACTCCATCGAGGAGCGCTCGAAGGTCCAGGGGTACCTCGCCAGCGTTTGGGCGCTGGCCTCCGTCGTGGGCCCCACCCTGGGTGGGGTCTTCTCCGACTACGCGTCCTGGCGCTGGATCTTCCTGGTCAACCTCCCCGTCGGCCTCGCCGCGGCCTGGATGCTGTGGCGGCGCTTCGACGAGCGGGTCGAGCGGACCCGGCACCGCATCGACTATGCCGGAGCCGTGCTGCTGGCCGCAGGCGCGACCCTGCTGCTTCTCGGGCTCCTGGAGGGCGGCGTGCGCTGGGACTGGACCTCGCCCGCCAGCCTCGGGCTGTTCGCCACCTCGCTGGCTCTGCTCGTCGGGTTCGTGGTGGTCGAGCGTCGAGCCCCCGAGCCCGTGCTGCCGCTATGGATCTTCCGGCACCGGGTGCTGAACGCCGCCAACGCCGCCTCGTTCGTCATCGGCGTGATGCTGCTGGGGCTGTCGTCGTACGTCCCGCTCTACGCCCAGACGGTCCTCGGCCACGGTGCCCTCGTCGCGGGGTTGGCGTTGGCGGCCATGACGATCGGGTGGCCGATCACCGCAACCGTCGCCGGTCGCTTCTACCTCACGATCGGCTTCCGGGCGACGTTGCTGATGGGGGCCGGCCTGGCCATGGCAGGGGCCCTGATCCTGCTCACGGTCGACCGCGACAGCTCGCTGCTGCACCTGGCGCTGCCGAGCTTCGTGATGGGGCTCGGCTTCGGGTTCGTCGCCAGCCCGGCCGTGGTGGCGGCGCAGTCCTCGGTCACGTGGGAGCACCGAGGCGTCGCGACCGGCGCGAACATGTTCGCCCGCAACGTAGGCAGCTCGGTGGGCGTCGCCGTGTTCGGCGCGGTCGCGAACGGCATCGTGGCTGCCCGGCTGGGCGGTCACGTCCCCGCCCTCGAGAACCTGGCGCCGGGGGTGCTGGACCCCGCCGTGCACGCCGTTTTCGTCGGCGCCGCCCTCACCTCGGTGCTGCTGCTGGGCGTGGCGCTTCTCATGCCCGGACGGATCGTGGAGCCGGCTACCCGGCAGTAGCATTAGCCGCATGAAGCGCACCATCTACGACGAGGACCATGAGTCGTTCCGTGCCTCGGTCAAGGAGTTCCTCGACCGCGAGGTGATCCCCCACGTCGAGCAGCACGCCACCGACAAGGCGATGCCCCGCGAGTTCTGGCTCGAGGCCGGCAAGCAGGGTTTCCTCGGACTCGAGATCCCCGAGGAGTACGGCGGCTCCGAGGCCGGCGACTACCGCTTCAACGCGGTGCTCACCGAAGAGCTCGCCAAGGTCAACATGGCGCTGCCTTCATGCGTGGGCATCCACGCCGACATCGTCGCGCCGTACCTCGTGCACCTCACCACCGAGGAGCAGAAGAAGCGCTGGCTGCCCGGGTTCTGCGCCGGTGAGATCCTCACCGCCATCGGGATGACCGAGCCGTCCGCGGGCTCCGACCTCGCCGCGCTGAAGACCACCGCGGTCAAGGACGGTGACCACTGGATCCTGAACGGGTCCAAGACGTTCATCACCAACGGCTACTCCGCCGACCTGGTCGTGGTCGCGGCGCGCACGTCGCCGGAGAAGAAGGCGCGGGGGATCTCGCTGTTCGGCGTGGACACCTCGCTCGAGGGTTTCAGCCGTGGCCGCAAGCTCGACAAGGTCGGACAGGACGAGTCCGACACCGCCGAGCTGGTGTTCGAGAACGTCCGGCTCTCCGATGCCGACCTCATCGGCGAGCTCGACAACGGCTTCATCCACATGATGAATTGGCTGCCCCAGGAACGGCTCGGCTCCGCGATCACCAACCTCGCCCATGCCGGGCAGATCCTGCAGGAGACGATCCAGTACGCCAAGGACCGCAAGGCCTTCGGCAAGTCGATCGGCGAGTTCCAGCACAACAAGTTCCTGCTCGCCGACCTGGTCACCCGGGTCGAGGTCACCCAGGCGTTCGTCGACCAATGCGTTCTCGCCCACACCGCCGGTGAGCTCACACCCATCGACGCCGCCAAGGCAAAGTGGTGGACCGCACAGGTCCAAAATGACGTGCTCGACCACTGCGTACAGCTGCACGGCGGCTACGGCTTCATGAACGAGTACCGCGTGGCCCGGGCCTGGCGCGACGCCCGCGTCACCAAGATCTGGGCCGGCTCGAACGAGATCATGAAGGAGCTCATCGGCCGCGACCTGGGCCTGTGAGCGCACCGATTCGTTCAATTGCTGAGTTTGGTGCGGGTTTCGGCCCGATCCAGGTCCCTTTCCGCGCAATTGAACGGTTGCGTGCAGCCGCGGTGAGCACAGGCTGCCCTTGCTTGCGAGCGACGCCGCGGGTCCGCAGGATCGACGCATGACCTCGGAGCTGACGCCGGGCCCCGGTGCCCACCCCGACCCCGGGGGGATGGGGGTCGGCCCACACGACGACGAGCCCCACGAGAGCGGGCTGAACAACCGTCTCAACTCGTTGCGCGCCGCCGTGCTGGGAGCCAACGACGGCATTGTCTCGACCGCCAGCATCGTGGTCGGCGTGGCCGGTGCAACCGCCGATCGGGCCTCGATCCTGATCGCCGGTGTCGCTGGTCTCGCGGCCGGATCCCTCAGCATGGGGGCCGGCGAGTACGTGTCGGTGAGCACCCAACGCGACTCCGAGCTCGCGCTGCTCGAGACGGAGCGCCGAGAGCTGGCCGAGGATCCCGAGGACGAGCTCGCCGAGCTCGCCGGGATCTACCGGGACAAGGGACTCGACGCCACGCTCGCGCTGGAGGTGGCCCGGCAGCTGACCGAGCACGACGCCCTGGGCGCGCACGCCGAGGCAGAGCTCGGCATCGATCCCGACGACATCACCAGCCCGTGGAACGCCGCCCTTGCCTCGATGCTGTCGTTCACCCTGGGCGCGGTACTGCCGCTGCTGACGATCCTGCTGGTTGTCGACTCGGCCCGGGTCTGGGTCACGGTGGGCGCGGTCGCGATCGCCCTAGCGCTGACCGGCTGGGCGAGCGCCGCGCTCGGGTACGGCGCCCCGCGGCGGGCCATTCTGCGCAACGTCCTGGGCGGGCTGTTCGCGATGTTGATCACCTACGGGATCGGATCGGTGCTCGGCACCCACGTGGGGTGAGCCCGATGGCTTCTCGCATGTTCGTGGCCCTGGTGCCACCCGATGACGCGATCGAGCACCTCGACGAGTTCCTGGCTCCGCGGCGGGAGGCTGCCGGGTTCCGGTGGGCGACGCCCGCCCAGTTCCACGTCACGCTGGCGTTCCTCGAGTCCGTCGAGGATCGCCGGCTCGACGACCTCGTCGAGCGTCTCGGGCGTGCGGCGGCACGACGTACCAGCTTCGGGACACGGGTTGCCATGGGCGGCGCATTCCCGAACGTGGGCCGGGCGCGGGTGCTCTGGGCGGGACTGGAGCTCGACGAGCACGGCGAGACCGAGGTCGGCCGGCTGGCGGTGGGCGCGCGAGCGGCAGCGTCTCGGGCCGGGATCGCCGTCGACGGCCAGCGCTTCCGTGCCCACATCACGCTCGCCCGCCTCGGCCATCCGGCCGAGGTCACCAGCTGGGTGCGCCTGCTCGACGCCTATGCCGGTCCGCCCTGGACGGCCGACCGGATCGCGCTCATCCGGTCCCACCTCGGCGAGGGCCCGCGCCGTACCCCCCGTTACGAGCCTGTGGACGAATTCCGGCTGGCAGAGCCTCAAACCGGATAGTCCGTGACGGAACGGTCGGAAATTCGGTCGCAAGACGACAGTTCCGTCACGGACTATCGCGGCGGGGCCCGTACTGCACAGACGTGACAAGTGGCGGCGTGTTCGAGGAGCGGACGGAAAGCGCGTCGACTGTCTGTCCGCGCCCATCTGTCCTAGGTTGCCCGGGTGAGGATCGCAGTAGCGAAGGAGACCCGCGACGGTGAGTCGCGCGTCGCGATGGTGCCCGAGCTGGTCGGCAAGCTGACCAAGCTGGGGTACGACGTCGTCATCGAGGCCGGCGCGGGGCGGGCCGCGCTGATCGCTGACGAGGAGTACGTCGAGGCCGGCGCGACCGTTGACGAGCGGGCCCTGGAGACCTCCGGGCTCGTCGTGTCGGTGCAGCCGCTCGACCCCGCCGCGATCCGTCGCCTGACCCGCGGGGCGGCGACGATCTCGTTCCTGCCCACCAACCAGGAGCCCGGCCTGGTCGCCGACCTGCGCGACGCCGGCGTCACGGCGTTCGCCATGGAGCTCGTGCCCCGCATCTCCCGCGCCCAGTCGATGGACGCGCTCTCCTCGCAGGCGCTGGTTGCCGGCTACCGCAGCGCAATCGTCGCCGCCGGCATGCTGCGCCGGTTCTTTCCCCTGAACATGACGGCGGCCGGCACCGTGCCGCCGGCCGAGGTCGTCGTCCTCGGCGCCGGGGTCGCAGGACTCCAGGCCATTGCCACCGCCAAGCGCCTCGGCGCCGTCGTCAAGGCGTACGACGTCCGCGCGGCCGCCGCGGAGGAGATCCGCTCCATGGGCGCGGTCGCCATCGAGCTCGAGCTCGAGACGCTCGAGGGTGCGGGTGGCTACGCCCGCGAGATGACCGAGGACCGGGCCGCGCGGCAGCGCGAGATGCTCACGCCGTTCATCGCCGACGCCGACGCGCTGATCACGACCGCCGCGGTCCCCGGGCGCACGGCGCCGATGCTGGTCACCTCGGCCATGGTCGAGCAGATGAAGCCCGGCTCCGTGGTCGTCGACCTCGCCTCCGAGACCGGCGGGAACGTCGAGGGCTCGGTGCCCGGTGAGGTCGTGCGGATCGGCAACGCCCAGGTGTGGGGCGGCAAGAACGTGCCGTCGCAGATGCCCGGACCGGCGTCTCGCCTCTATGCGCAGAACATCGTCAACATCGTGACGCTGATGACCGACCAGACCTCGGAGGACGGGTCGTTCGCACCCGACTTCGCCGACGAGATCGTCGCCGGATCGTGCGTCACCCATGACGGTGCCATCGTTCACGAGCCGACCCGCGAGGCGCTCGAGGGCCCGCTCGAGAAGCCGCCCGCCGAGCCGCCCGCCGAACCCGCACCCGCGACCGACCCGGAGGCCCAGGCATGAGTGAGCCCATCGTCTGGCTGACGATCTTCATCCTGTCGATCTTCGTCGGCATCGAGGTGATCTCGAAGGTCTCCTCGACGCTGCACACCCCGCTGATGTCGGGTGCGAACGCGATCCACGGGATCATCCTGCTCGGCGCGATCCTGGTGACCGGCAGCACCGACAACAACCTGGCGCTGGTCGTGGGCCTGATCGCGATCGTGCTGGCCGCCGTGAACATGGTGGGTGGCTTCATGGTGACCGACCGGATGCTGCAGATGTTCGTGCGCAAACCGGTCAAGAAGACGGCCGCGACCGACGGCTCCGGAGAGACCAAGTGATGCCGACCTGGGTCCAGCTCGTCTTCCTCGCCTGTGGGGTGTGCTTCATCCTCGCGTTGAAGGGCTTGTCGGGTCCGAAGACCGCCCGCAACGGCAACCTGCTCGGTGCCGCGGGAGCCGTTGTCGCGTGTGCCGTCCCGTTCTTCTGGGGCGACCTGAACCTGAAGCACGTCCCGCTGATCCTGGCGGCGATCCTGGTCGGCACCGTGGGCGGTGTGTACGGCGCCCGCACGGTGCAGATGACCCAGATGCCGCAGATGGTGGCGCTGTTCAACGGTGTCGGCGGTGGCGCCGCTGCGCTGGTGGCCCTGTTGGAGCTGCAGGAGAACGGCGAGTACTTCGACTGGTTCCCGCTCGCGGCAACCGCGTTCACGATCGTCGTCGGCTCGGTGTCCTTCGCCGGGTCTGTCGTGACGTTCGCCAAGCTCCAGGAGCTGATGACATCCCGCCCGGTCGTCTTCCCGGGGCTTCCCGTGGCGTTTGGCGGCTCGTTCGTTGCCGCGGTCGTGTTGTCGGTGATGCTCGTCAACGACCCGCAGATGTGGACCGGCATCGTGCTCGGCCTGCTCGGCCTGTTGATCGGCATGCTGCTCGTGCTGCCGGTGGGCGGTGCCGACGTTCCGATCGTGATCTCGTTGCTCAACGCCTTCACCGGCCTCACCGTGGCGGCCGGCGGCTACGTGCTGTCCAACACGGTGCTGCTGATCGCCGGCACGTTGGTGGGCGCCTCGGGAACGTTCCTGACACTTCTGATGGCCAACGCGATGGGTCGCTCGGTCGCGAACATCCTCTTCGGTGCGCTCAAGGGTGGGTCCACGCTCGGTGGCGGCGAGGTCTCGGACCGGCCTGTGAAGTCTGCCGGCCCCGAGGACATCGCGATCCTGCTCGGGTACGCCGAGCGCGTGATCATGGTGCCCGGCTACGGCCTCGCGGTCGCCCAGGCCCAGCACACCCTTCGCGAGCTGGTGGACGTGCTCATCGCCCGCGGCACCCACGTCGACTACGCCATCCACCCGGTGGCCGGACGGATGCCCGGTCACATGAATGTGCTGCTCGCCGAGGCGCAGGTGCCCTACGAGCAGCTCATCGAGATGGACGACATCAACTCCGAGTTCAAGCACACCGACGTGGTGCTGGTCGTCGGAGCCAACGACGTCGTCAACCCGGCGGCACGCACGACCCCGAGCGCGCCGATCTACGGCATGCCGATCCTCAACGCCGATGAGGCGAAACAGGTCGTGTTCCTCAAGCGGTCGATGCGCCCCGGCTTTGCCGGCATCGAGAACGAGCTGCTCTTCGATCCCAAGACGACCCTGCTGTTCGGTGACGCCAAGGACACGCTGAGCAAGCTCCTCGCAGCCGTCAAGGCTCTCTAGGGCACGTCTGCGGTGAGCCCGCGATTCTTGTCGCGGTCATCCGGATCGGCTGTGTCACCGTCGCCCGGGGTCGCGGGTGATCAGTGGACGACGCCGTACAGCCGGTCACCGGCGTCGCCGAGCCCGGGCACGATGTAGCCCTTCTCGTTGAGACGCTCGTCCATCGCGGCCGTGACGATCGTGACAGGAACGGCGAGACCCTCGAGCTCCCTCTCGAGCCGCGCGCACCCCTCGGGCGCCGCCAGCAGGCAGATCGCGGTGATGTGGTCGGCGCCGCGGTCGGTGAGGAACCTGATGGCCGCTGCCAGGGTGCCACCGGTGGCGAGCATCGGATCCAGGACGTAGCACTGGCGACCCGAGAGGTCGTCCGGGAGCCGTTCGGCGTACGTCGACGCCGCGAGCGTCTCCTCGTTGCGCACCATGCCGAGAAAGCCCACCTCGGCTGTCGGCAGCAGGCGCATCATCCCGTCCAGCATCCCGAGCCCGGCCCGCAGGATCGGCACCACCATGGGCTTGGGACTGGCCAGCTTGACGCCGGTCGTGGGCGCCACCGGAGTGACGATGTCGAAGGTCTCGACGCGCACGTCGCGGGTGGCCTCGTAGGCGAGCAGTGTCACCAGCTCGTCGGCCAGGCGTCGGAAGGTCGGGGAGTCGGTGTTCTCGTCGCGGAGGGCGGTGAGCTTGTGGGAGACCAACGGGTGGTCCACGACGTGGGTGCGCATGGCCAGACCCTAGATCAGTGGGTCGCGGAGGCCCATACGACGTAAGGGGGTTGGCCCTGCGCCCCCCTTCTGCCACTCTGGACACGCGTGGCAAGCACGAGGTGAGCCACCTGCCCGGGACGGAGGAGCGACATGGTCGAGCGGATCGACGGAGTCGACTTCGCCCTGGCTGCCTACCGTGAGGAAGGCGTGTGGACGGTCCAGGAGCTGACCCACGACCACCTCGTCGACATCGAGCGTCTTTCGAATGCGCTGCGCCGCTTTCCCGGCGACGGTGGCGCCGTCGGTCTGGTGGCGATGGATGAGGACTTCTTTCTCATCGTGCGCGTGGCCGGAGCGTCGACCCGGGTGCTGCTCTCCGACGTGACCGCCGCGGACGAGTGGGAGCTCGCCCGATCGGCCGTCGAGTTCCTCGGCCTTCCGGAGCCCGAGGAGGAGGACGACCAGGTCCCGGCCGGCGACCTCGACCTGCTCGGCGACATGGGCATGCACGCCATGGACATGGGCGTGCTGCTCGACGACTTCGACCTCTACCCGGACGAGATGCTCTCCGACGTGGCCCGCCGCGTCGGCTTCGGCAAGCTCTTCGACGACGCCGTCGGCCTGACCTCGGCCTGACGAGTGCCCGGCGACCCCTGGCGCGAGCCCATGCTCGCCGCCCTCGACGAGGCGCGCGCCAGTCTTGCGACCGGCGACGTCCCGATCGGTGCCGTGGTGCTCGACCCCGATGGGAGCGTCATCGGGCGGGGCCGCAACGTCCGCGAGGCCGAGTCCGACCCGACCGGCCATGCCGAGATGGTCGCCCTGCGGGCGGCGGCCCTGGAACGCGGGGAGTGGCGGCTCGACGGTTGCACCCTGGTCGTGACCCTGGAGCCCTGCACGATGTGCGCCGGCGCCGCGGTGCTCAGCCGGGTGGCGCGCGTCGTCTTCGGTGCGTACGACGCCAAGGCCGGCGCCGTTGGCAGCCTGTGGGACGTGGTCCGCGACCGTCGGCTCAACCACCGGCCCGAGGTCGTGGCCGGTGTCTGCGCGGCGGAGTCGACGACCCTGCTGGACGGGTTCTTCCGCGACCAGCGGGCCTGAAGCTGCGACCGTCAGGTCACGGTGGAGCGACGGGCCACCAGCTCGGGGGTGAAGGTCACCTGCCGATGTTCGTGGTCCGGGTTCGAGGCCTCGTCCAGCAGCGCCTCGGCGGCCGTCCGGCCGAGCTCCCGGCGCGGCTGGCGCACCGAGGTCAGTGGCACGGCGGCGGCCCCGGCGAAGTCAATGTCGTCGAAGCCGACAATGGCCAGGTCGTCGGGGACCGTGCGTCCGGACAGGCTCACCTGTTGCAGCAGCCCGAGCGCGACCAGGTCGTTGGCGCAGAACGCGGCGGTGGGGCGGCGCTTGGCGGGGATCCCGATCAGGCGCTCGCCTGCCTCACGTCCGTCGGCGAACCCCAGTCCGTCCGTGCCGATGTGGAGCAGGGCATCCTCCGCCAGACCGGCTTCGCGGCAGGCCAGCAGCGCACCCTCATGGCGCTCGCGAACCTGACCGAGGCTCGGGGGCCCACCGATGTAGGCGATCCTGGTGTGGCCCCGGTCGATCAGGTGCTCCACTGCGAGTCGTCCACCCGCGACATCATCCGCGGCGGCCGAGCAGAAGCGGTGGTCGTTTCGAGTGCGGTCGACGATGACGACCGGGGTGTGCTTCACGATCTCCTCGAGGAGGGGAGAGTAGGGATCGACCGGTGTGACCAGGATTCCCTGGACCCGCTGTTGGCTCAGGTGGGTCAGGTAGGCGGCCTCGCGGCCGGCATCGTTGGCGCTGTTGCAGAGGAAGAGGGAGAGCTCGTGCTCGGTCGCAGCGGCGTCGATGCCCTGCGCCACATCTGTGAAGAAGGGGTTGGCCACGTCGAGCATCACGTAGGCCAGGAGCCTGCTCTGCCCGGCGCGCAGCTGTCGTGCCGACTCGTTGCGGACAAATCCCAGGCGAGCCATGGCCTGTTCGACCTTGAATCTCGTCTTGTCGCTCACGCGTTCGGGCCGGTTCAGGACGTTGGACACAGTCCCCAGGGACACCCCGGCCTCGGCCGCGACGTCGACGACGGACGCACTTCGCGCGCCTCCAGCCATCGCCTGGCCTCTCCGTGAGTTGAAACGATCGAAACGAAGCGTACTGCCGAACCGTCACCCGCCCGCGGGAGAAGTGCAAGAACGATTCTCGGCCAACTCCTTGACGGATGTGACGGCAGTCACCTACCTTAGCGACGTCAATGAAACCTTTCAATAAGGCGGATCTCGTGCAGGAGCCCGGCAGCCTCGTCCTGGAGCTCCGCGACGTCCGCAAGTCCTTCGGCGCGGTGGCAGCGCTGCGCAGCGGCACCCTGGCGGTCGCGGCCGGGTCCATCCACGCACTCGTCGGTGAGAACGGTGCCGGGAAGTCCACGCTCGTCAAGATCGTGGCCGGCGTCCATCGACTCGACTCGGGCGTCTTCCGCTTCCAGGGCCAGGACGTCGAGTTCACGTCGACCGCCGAGTCCAAGGCGGCCGGGATCGCAGTCATCTACCAGGAGCCCACGCTGTTCCCGGACCTGTCGGTCACCGAGAACATCTTCATGGGTCGACAGCCGCTCGATGGCTTCCGCCGCATCGACCGCGCCGCGATGCACGACGAGGCGGCCGGACTGTTCGGGCGGCTCGGCGTCGCCATCGACCCCCGGCGCCCTGCGCTCGGCCTCTCGATCGCCGACCAGCAGATCATCGAGATCGCCAAGGCGATCTCCCTCGACGCAAGCCTGCTCGTCATGGACGAGCCGACGGCCGCCCTCAGCGGTGTCGAGGTCGACCGGTTGTTCGCCGTCGCCCGCAGCCTGCGAGACGAGGGCCGGGCCCTGGTCTTCATCTCGCATCGCTTCGACGAGGTCTTCGCGCTGTGCGACACGGTCACGGTGATGCGAGACGGCGAGTACATCGCCACCAATGACATCTCGAAGACGTCGGTGCCCGAGATGGTCTCGATGATGGTCGGGCGCGAGGTCGGCGAGCTGTTCCCCAAAACGCCGGCGGAGCTCGGAGAAGTCGTCCTCGAGGTCAACGGTCTCGATTCGACAGGCGTCTTCCACGACGTCACGTTCCAGGTTCGAGCCGGCGAGATCGTTGCCCTTGCGGGGCTGGTGGGCTCGGGGCGAAGCGAGATCGCCCGCGCCATCTTCGGCGTGGATGCCTACGGGAGCGGATCCGTGCGCATGGCGGGAAAGCAGATCGCTCCGCATCGTCCCCGGGCAGCCATCAGGGCCGGCATGGCATTCATCCCCGAGGACCGCCGCAAGCAGGGGCTCATCACCGACGGGTCCGTGGCCCGCAACGTGGCCGGAGTCATACGTGGCGGTCTGGCGCGTGCAGGCCTGTTGACCTCCGGCGCCGAGAACCGGGCTGCGGGACCGTGGGCCGGTCGCCTCGAGGTGAAGACGAGCGCGCTCGACGCGAAGGCCTCGACCATGAGCGGCGGCAACCAGCAGAAGGTCGTGATCGCCAAGTGGCTGGCGACAAAGCCGAAGCTGCTGATCATCGACGAGCCAACGCGTGGCATCGACGTCGGGACCAAGGCGGAGGTGCACCGGCTGCTGTCCGAGCTCGCAGGCGAGGGTCTCGCGATCCTGATGATCTCCAGCGAGCTGCCGGAGGTGCTCGGCATGGCGGACCGGGTGCTCGTCGTCTCCGAGGGCCGCATCAGCGCGGACATCGCCCGCGCCGACGCGACCGCTGAGTCCGTCATGAGCGCCGCGACCGGCGCGGACACGGCCACGGAGGCGTCACGATGAGCACCGACCTGATGGTCGCGCCCAGCCGGGTCTCGCCCGTACGGCGGGCGGTGACCTCCGTCGTCCGCTCGCGCGAGATCGCCATCGTCGGCGTCCTGCTGGCGGTGATCGCAGTGGCGACGTACAAGAGCAACGCATTCCTCTTCAGCAGCAACGGTTGGCGCGACCTGCTGCTCACCCCGTCGATCCTGCTGCTGCTCGCGGTTGGCCAGACCGTCGTCATCATCACCCGCAACGTGGATCTCTCGGTCGGCTCCACCCTCGCGCTCACGGCCTACCTCACCGGCCGGCTGTTCGTGGACCACCCTGGTATCCCCATCGTGGTCGTGTTCGCTGCGGGCGTCCTGATGGGGTCGCTGCTGGGTCTGGTGAACGGGATCCTCGTCGCCTTCGGCAAGGTCCCGGCCCTCGTGATCACTCTCGGGACGCTCTACATCTATCGGGGGATCGTGCTCTCCTGGGCCGGAAGCGACAGGATCAACGCCTCGGACCTCCCACACGGCTTCCTTGCGCTCGGCACCAAACAGATCCTGAGCATTCCCGTGCTCACCCTGATCGGTGCGGTCGCGCTCGCGCTCGTCGGCTACTACCTCTGGACGGCGCGGGGCGGGCGGGAGCTCTACGCCATCGGTTCGGACCCGGACGCCGCCGTGCTCTACGGACTGAAGGTCAACCGGCGCGTCCTGAGTGCGTTCGTCGTGTCAGGGGCACTGGCCGGTCTGGCCGGCGTCGTCTACACCGCCCGCTACGGCACGGTCAGCTCCGGGGCCGGTCTCGGCATCGAGCTGCAGGCCGTGGGCGCGGCCGTCATCGGCGGCGTTGCGATCTTCGGTGGAAGCGGCACCGTGTGGGGCGCAGCGGTCGGCAGCATCCTCCTCGTCACCATCAACCGGGCCCTGCCCGTCGTCGGGATCCCTGACTTCTGGCAGCGCGCCGTTGTCGGTGGTCTGATCCTCGGCGCCGTCTGCCTCGACCGGGTTCTGTCGGCCCGCCGGGCCCGCAAGCTCGTCGAAGCGAGAGACGCGTCATGACCCGCACCTACCCCGCCTGGTCGCGGCCCCTGTGGCAGCGGTTGCTGCTCACTCGTGAGGTCGCGGTCATCGCCCTTCTCGTCGGGGTCTTCGTGTGGGCCAACCTCAACGTCCTCAACTTCGACGGACCGCTGACGATCTACTACCTGCTGCTCGACGTGGCGCCGATCCTGCTGATCGCCCTGCCCATGACGCTGGTGATCGTCACGGGGGAGATCGACCTGTCGGTCGCCAGCGTGGTGGGGCTCAGCAGCGTGCTCGTCGGCATCCTGCACCAGGACGCCGGCCTGTCGATGCCGGTCGCGGCCGTCCTCGCGATCCTCATCGGTGCGGTCTGCGGAGCCTTCAACGGGTTCCTGGTCGCGTACGTCGGCCTGCCGTCGCTGGCCGTCACCATCGGCACCCTGGCGCTCTACCGTGGCCTGGCCGTAGGTCTCCTCGGCACGACGGCGGTCACCGACTTCCCCCAGCGATGGACCGACCTGGCAAAGCAGCGGATCGGTGACTCCAGCTACCCCGTCATCGTCATCCCGTTCCTGGTGCTGGCGGTCGCGTTCGCTCTCGTGTTGCACTTCACGTCCTTCGGCCGCGGGGTCTTCGAGATCGGCCTGAACGACGAGGCCGCACACTTCACCGGCGTCAACGTCGAGCGCACCAAGCTCATCCTCTTCGTCCTCACCGGCGCCGTGTCGGCGTTCGCCGGCGTCTACTACACGCTGCGGTTCGGCAGCGCCCGCGGCGACAACGCCACAGGTCTCGAGCTGCAGGTGATCGCGGCCGTTCTGCTCGGCGGCGTCTCGATCTTCGGAGGTCGCGGCGCCATCCACGGCGTCATCGCGGGCGTGCTTCTCATCGGTGTGCTGTCGAGTGCCCTGCGCCTGCTCAACGTCGAGGTGAACATCATCAACATTGTCATCGGGATGCTGCTGGTCGCATCCGTGATGTCCACAAGTTTCCTCACCTGGATCTCGGCTCTACGTCAACCAGGCGGAGCAAGGAGGCCGTTCGGCCTCGCCAGACGCCGGCAGTCGGCGACGCAGCAACGAAAGGTATCCCCATGAAGATGCAGTCCCGACGACTTGCCGCGCTCGTCGCGGTGGGTCTCACCGCCACTCTGTCCCTGACCGCCTGCGGCAACAAGGACAACGGCGACGCAGGCAGTGGCGGAAGCGCCAGCGGCGCGGCCTCGATCACGTTCCTCCCGAAGAACCTCGGCAACCCCTACTTCGACACCAGCGACGCCGGTGGCAAGAAGGCGATCGGCGAGCTCGGCGGCACCTACGCCGAGGTCGGCCCAGACACGGCCACGCCCGACTCGCAGGTGCAGTTCATCAACACCGCCGCCCAGCAGGGTGTCGACGCGCTGGTGGTCTCGGCCAACGACCCGAACGCGATCTGCGACGCCCTCAACGAGGCCAGCTCCGCGGGCACGAAGATCGTCACGTTCGACTCCGACACCGACCCGTCGTGCCGCGACCTCTACGTCAACCAGGCCGACGCCGCCGGCATCGCCAAGGTCCAGGTCGACATGATCGCCGACCAGATCGGTGACTCGGGCGAGGTTGCAATCCTGTCGGCCGCGGCCAACGCGACCAACCAGAACGCCTGGATCGACCTGATGAAGAAGGACCTGACTGACAACCACCCGAACATCACGCTCGTCGACACCGTGTACGGCGACGACGACGACCAGACGTCGTTCGACAAGACCGCGGCGCTCCTGCAGTCCCACCCGAACCTGAAGGGCATCATCTCGCCGACGACGGTGGGCATCGCCGCGGCGGCCCGCTACCTGTCCACCTCGGACGCCAAGGGCAAGGTCGCGCTGACCGGTCTCGGCACTCCGAACCAGATGCGCGAGTACGTCAAGGACGGCACGGTCACCGAGTTCGCCCTGTGGAACCCGGCAGACCTGGGCTACCTGGCCGCGTACGCCGCCGATGCCCTTGTCAAGGGCGACATCACCGGCGCCGAAGGTGACACGTTCACCGCCGGGGACCTCGGTGACTACACGGTCGGCGCCGACTCGGTGGTGCTGCTCGGGGACCCCTTCAAGTTCAACGCCGACAACATCGACGACTTCGACTTCTGAGTAGTCGCACCCCCCCGTCCGGTCGGCAGCCCGTCTGCTGCCGACCGGACGGGTCCGGCCCTGACGACCAAGGAGGCTCCCGATGCGTGTCTGCTTTCAGCTCCAGGTC
>JAOPXM010000226.1 GCA_025965125.1 Nocardioides sp. | reverse complement strand
AGCACGGCCGTCAGGGACGCGATGCCCTCCCCGAGCCACTTGCCCAGGGCGGCAAGCTGTTCGATCGCGAACGGGTCACCTGCTCGGGCCGCCTCCGTGATCAGCGGGCCGGTGATCTTCTCGGGGTTGCCGCCGGCGCGGTCCAGCAGCCCGCGGGCGAGCAGGGACCCCCCGTCCGCGGCGGCCCGCGCCTCACGCACCAGTGCCGAACCACTGGCGTACTGCTCGAAGCAGCCATGGTTGCCACAACCGCAGAGGATGCCGTCCGGGACCACGCGCATGTGTCCGATCTCGGCCCCCACTCCGAACGCACCGCGGTAGAGCTCTCCGTCCAGCACGACCCCGCCCCCGACACCGGTGCCGACCGTGACCAGCAGCAGGTCGTCGACGTCGTGGCCGGCGCCGTACGTGAACTCGCCCCAGGCTGCGGCGTTGGCGTCGTTCTCCACGACCACCGGGAGGTTCACGCGCTCCTCGAGCTCTGCCTTGAGGTTCACGTTGCGCCAGGCGATGTTCGGGGCGAACATCACGACGGCCCGGGCCTTGTCGATGTAGCCGGCCGCGCCCACCCCGACCGCAGCGATGTCATGACGGGACCGGAGCTCGGTGACCAGCCCCTCGATGGCCTCCTCGATCGCCTCCGCATCCGTGGCCGGGGACTCGACCCGCAGCTCCTCGATGATCGTGCCGGTCTCGTCCACGACGCCGCCCGCGATCTTGGTGCCACCCACGTCCACGCCGCACGCGAGCGTCATCGGTCGGCCTCGGGAGAATCGTCGCCGCTGTCCGGGTCCAGATCGATGCGCTCGACCGATCCGGTCCGGCCACCGGCGTCAGTCGGGACAGCCGTGGCCAGCGCCCCGGCCGCCGCCTGGAGGAGCGACGACGCAGCGGTGACGAGGTGGGCGCGGACCTCCGGACTCGCCTGGCGTACGGCGTGCACGGTGCGGCACACGGGACAGTAGGCGCACTCGGCGGACCCGGTGGCGAGGTGGTCGTTGACGTCCTTGGCTGCCCGGGCGGCCTGGTCGGCGAGACCGGCGAGCCCCTGACCCACGTCGGAGCCGTGGTCACGCGCCCACTCCGAGAGCGCGCCGAAGAGCTTGACCGCCTCCTCGGACACACTGCCGATCTGGTCCTCGGGGCGCCCGCCGCTCGGGCCGGAGCCGTCCTGGGGATCTGTCACGCGTGCTCCTGCCTCGGGGGGACCTCGTGGTGTGCCGTCTCCGTGAACCTGACCTGCAGCTCACCCTGCTCGACCCGGGCCCCGGCGACCCGGTGCCGCGAGAGCCCAGCGGGCAGGGTGAGGAGACGACGATACGACCCCACTGTCACGACGAGCTCGTCGCCGTTGCGCGAGAGATCCACCTCCGCCCGCGAGACGTTCGGCAACGAGAGGTGCAGGACGGCGCCCTCGGTGGTGCGCACGACCCGGAAGGGTCCTGCTCCCGCGGGCGGCTGGAGAGGGTCGGACCCGGCGTACACCTCCTGGGCGAGCAGGCGCAGCGCGTCGACCCCGAGCGGTTCGGCCGACCGGTACTCCGAGCGCCAGACGGGCAGGCCGGCGAAGGACTGCGCGACCTGGAGGAGGACCTCGTCCTGGGCCATCACCCAGCCGGCGCGCCAGTCGTCGGCGCCGTCACTCGGGAACACCCGGTTGGCCACGACCCCGTCGACGCGATAGCCGAAGAGGGAGAGGGTGGTGTACGACCGGCGCGCCTCCGCGAGCACCACCGCCTCCGGGGTCAGCACGATCCGGACGCTGGCGTCCGGACCGGACAACATCGCCTGCACCTCATCGAGCTCCGCATGCAGACGCTCCACCGCCTCGAAGACGCTCCCGCCCGGCATCGGCACGCCGGCGGCGCGGGACAGCACCGGCTTGAGGGCCTTCATCACCCGCTGCTGCACCGGGAAGACGCGCTCCATGTACCAACCAAGGGCCTCGGGCAGCGCAAGCAGGCGCAGGGTCTCGGCCGTGGGTGCGCAGTCCACCACGATCACGTCCCACTCGTCCGAGAGCACGTGCAGCCGCAGCTCGAGGAGCGCCAGCACCTCCTCGGCCCCCGGGAGCACGGTGAGCTCCTCCGCCGCGACGCGGTCGACGCCGACGACGTCCAGGACGGAGAGCAGGTACTTCTGGATGTCGGCCCAGGACTGCTCGAACCGGAGCTGTGCGTCGACCTGCTGGACGAACAGCCGCTCGGCCACCTCCGTGGGCTCGGACCCGACAACCGCACCGAAGGCGTCCGCGAGGGAGTGCGCCGGATCCGTCGACAGCACCAGGGTGCGCAGACCCGACGCCGCGGCCAAGGCGGCGGTGCCGGCGGCAACGGTGGACTTGCCGACGCCACCCTTGCCGGTGAACAGGAGGATGCGCACGATCAGGGAGGGCGCGGCTCAGCCGAGCGACTCGACGCGCTTCTTCAGGCCCTTCAGCGCGGTGTCGATGAGGATCTTCTCGCCCTTGCGCTTGAGCATGCCGATCAACGGGATCGACACGTCGAGCGCGAGCCGGTAGGTGACCTCCGTCGAGTCGTCGCCGAGGTCACGCAGGATGTAGGCGCCGTCCAGGGCGCGCAGCATCTTCCCCTCCACCAGGGTCCAGGTCACCTGGCGGTCGCCGTCCCACTTGTAGGCAAGGGTGTACTCGTCCTTGATCGGGGAGACGTCGAGCGCGAAGAACACCTGCTCGGCGCGGCCTGCGGAGTCGCCGGAGTCGTACGTCGCGGTCACGTCGGCCCGGGTGACGCCCTTGGCCCACAGCGGGTACGCCTCGAAATCGGCGATGACGGCCATGACGTCGCCCGGCGCGGAGTCGATCACGATCGAGGACGTGGTCTGTTCGGCCATCGAGAGCCCCCTGAAGGTCGTCGGCGGAGTCGTGGACGGTTCGGTCCGGGTCCCGGTCCGGGCTGCGAGCGTACCGGATGGGCCGGGTCCGGCCGACGGCGGTAACCTGCGTGAATCTGCCCGAACGGGAGCGCCCAGAGGAGGCCCTGTGCGTGAGTTCTCCACGCCCCTGACGATCGAAGTCCCTGCCACGGGCAACCTCACGGACGACGTGGTGACCAACGCCCTCGAGGCCCCGGACGCCGTCGTCTTCAGCCGCAAGGTGGCCGGCGCGGCGGACTCCTCCTGGCAGGACGTGACCGCCGCCGAGTTCCTGGCGCAGGTCAACGCGGTGGCGAAGGGCCTGATCGCCGCAGGGATCGAGGCCGGTGACCGGGTCGCGCTGATCTCCAAGACCCGCTACGAGTGGACCCTGCTCGACTACGCCATCTGGTTCGCCGGCGCCGTGACCGTGCCGATCTACGAGACCTCGTCGGCCGAACAGGTCGCGTGGATCCTCACGGACTCCGCCGCTCGGGCCGTCGTGGCCGAGGGCCCCGACCACATGGCCCGGATCAACGAGGTCCGAGCGGACCTCGACCACCTCAACCAGGTCTGGTCGCTGACCGACAACGCCATCGACGTCCTGACCCGGCTCGGCGAGGACATCGCGGACGACGAGCTCGAGAAGCGGCGTACGACCGCGACGCCGCTCGACCTCGCGACCCTCGTCTACACCTCGGGCACGACCGGACGGCCCAAGGGCTGCATGCTCACCCACGGCAACTTCATGTTCGAGCTTGGCGTCACCGTCGACGAGCTGGACCAGCTCTTCGACACCGAGGGTGCCTCGACGCTGCTCTTCCTCCCACTCGCGCACGTGTTCGCACGGATCATCCAGGTGGGAGCCGTGAAGTCACGGACCCGGCTCGGCCACAGCGCCGACATCAAGAATCTCCTGCTGGACCTCCAGGAGTTCAAGCCGACGTTCATCCTGGCGGTGCCGCGGGTCTTCGAGAAGGTGTTCAACACCGCCTCCCAGAAGGCGACCGCCGACGGCCGCGGCAAGATCTTCGACCGGGCCGCCGAGACCGCCATCGCCTACTCCCGTGGTCTGGAGACCGGCAAGCCGTCCCTGGTCGTGCGTGCTCAGCACGCCCTGTTCTCGCGTCTGGTCTACGGCAAGCTGCTGGACGCCCTGGGCGGCGAGTGCTCGTACGCCGTCTCCGGCGGTGCCCCGCTCGGCGAACGGCTGGGTCACTTCTACCGCGGTATCGGTCTGAGTGTCCTCGAGGGCTACGGCCTGACGGAGACCACCGCAGCGTTGACGGTGAACCTGCCCGACGCCCACAAGGTCGGCACCGTCGGTCGACCGATCCCGGGCACGGCCGTTCGGGTGGCGGACGACGGCGAGCTGTTGTTCCGGGGCGGTCAGGTGTTCGCGGGCTACTGGGAGAACGAGCAGGCAACGACCGAGACCCTCGAGAGCGACGGCTGGTTCCACACCGGAGACCTCGGCGAGGTCGACGACGAGGGCTTCGTGCGAATCACGGGTCGCAAGAAGGAGATCCTGGTGACAGCCGGCGGCAAGAACGTTGCGCCAGCCGTCCTCGAGGACCGGCTGCGGGCGCATGCCTTGGTGGACCAGTGCATCGTGGTCGGGGACGGACAGCCCTTCATCGCCGCCCTCGTGACCATCGACCCCGAGTCGTTCCCCGGCTGGGCCGAGTCCCACGGGAAGTCTGGCGGGATCGCGGACAACGTCGACGACCCCGACCTGCGGGCCGCGATCGAGTCAGCCGTCGACGAGGCCAACAAGGCGGTGTCCAGGGCCGAGGCGATCCGCAAGTTCACGATCCTCCCCGACCAGTGGACCGAGGAGGGTGGTCAGCTGACCCCCAGCCTCAAGCTCAAGCGCAACGTGGTGATGCGCGAGTTCCGTGACCAGGTGGCTGCCCTCTACTCCTGAAGGAACTAGTCCTTCCGGTCATCGTTGTGCCCCCAAGCGGCGGATTGTCAGGAAATGGCGTCCCCGCGGTCCCAACATCCCTAGAGTTACGTTTCGGTGCCGCAGACCTCGAGAGGGGAGGCCGCGGCACGACTTATTGGGGTGGGAGCTGGACCGTCATGGGGAGCCCGACGGTCCGTGCAGAACGGGAAGGTTCTGTCTGATGGACCGACGCAAGATTCTCTTGATCGCGGCTGCGGTCGTTGCCGCGCTCGGCGCCGTACTCGTCTTCGCGTACGTGCGCGGCGCTGACGACCGCGCGGCACAGAAGTTCGACACCGTGGACGTGCTCGAGGCGACCCAGATCATCAACCGTGGCGAGACCATCGACGATGCTCTGACGAACGGCAAGATTGCGGTCAAGGCGGTCGGGAGCGACCAGGTTCTTGCCACGGCGCAGAAGACGACCGATGCACTCGCTGGCACGGTCGCGCTCGTCCCGATCTATCCGGGCGAGCAGATCATCACCGAGAAGTTCGGCACCGCGGCCGCCAGCTCGGCCGTGTCCGACCTGACGATCCCCGACGGCGAGCTGGCGATCTCGGTCAACCTGACCGACCCCGCGCGGGTTGCGGGGTTCGTCAACCCCGGCTCCGACGTGGGTGTCTACCTGAACGGCATCGATGCGGCCACCGGCCAGCCGTTCACCCGGCTGCTGCTTGCCCGGGTGAGTGTGCTCGGTGTCGGCTCGACGACGCCGGTCACCACGACCACCACCGACCAGGGCACCGGGGCCGCGACCACCGAGCAGCTGCCCAAGACGCTGCTCACGCTCGCCCTGACCCCGGCGCAGGCCCAGCGGGTGCTGTACGCACAGACCAACGGAGAGCTGGCTGTCGCCCTGCTCACGGACAAGACCGAGCTGAAGCCCGGAAAGGGCATCACGTTCGCGAACCTCTTCAAGACCCAGTGAGGTCGGATGCCTGTCATCGTCGATCCCGACAACACCACGGTCACGAGCCTGCTCACCGCACTTCCGGCGGGCTCGCACGGGGTGGTCACGGCTGACCGCATGCGTGCCTGGCTGGACCAGCACCACGACGAGTACGTCGTCGTGCTCGGGCCCAACCTGACACTCGAGGCGGCAGTCGAGCAGTGCGAGGCACTGCGGACTGCCCGACCGACCATCAGCGTGATCCTGGTGCGCGAGCAGATGGACACGCAGACGCTGACCCAGGCCATGAAGGCCGGCGCCCGCGACGTCGTCGTCCAGGGCGACTCCCCCGCCATCGCGGCGGCAGTCAACCGGGCACACCAGCTCTTCGTCGCCCTGCGCGGACCTTCGGGGGCGATCCAGCTCGGGAAGGTCGTCACCGTGTTCTCCCCCAAGGGCGGGGTGGGCAAGACGACCATGGCGGTCAACCTGGCCCTGGCGCTCACCGAGGGTGGTGCTCGCAAGGTGTGCCTGGTCGACCTCGATCTCGCCTTCGGGGACGTCGCGATCACGATGCAGCTGTTCCCGACACACTCGATCGAGCAGGCCATCGGGTCCGAGGACTCACTGGACTTCGCCATGCTCGACGGGTTGCTCACCCGGCACAAGGACTCGCTGATGGTGCTGGCCGCTCCCGCGCACCCCGACGCTCGGGAGCGGGTGACCGCCCAGCTGGTGTCGAAGATCCTGAACTCGCTGAGGGAAGGCTTCGACTTCATCGTGGTCGACAGCGCACCGGCCTTCGACGAGCAGACGTTGACCGCACTCGACGAGACCGACGAGTGCGTCATCGTGGCGACCCTCGACGTACCCACTCTCAAGAACGTGAAGGTGGCGCTCGAGACGTTGGAGATGCTCAACATCGCCAACGGCCACCGCCACCTGCTCCTCAACCGGGCCGACGACGCGGTCGGCATCAGCCCCGACAAGGTCGAGGCCATCCTCGGCATGAAGGTCGCCGCCCAGGTCGCGACCTCGATCGACATCGCGGCGGCGACCAACTCGGGGACGCCGATCGTCGTCGACAACCCGGACCACCCATCGAGCGCCGTCATCCGGGGCCTGGCCAGCAGGCTGGCCGGGGAGTCCGTGAGCGCCCCGACGGCCACGACCCTCGAGCCAGCCGTCGTCTCCGAGCCGGAGAAGTCAGGTCGACGTTTCAGGATCCGGAGGTGATCCACTCATGAGCACACTTGCCGATCGGCTGGCTGCCGCGCGCCAGGACGCCAAGCACGCGGCCGACGGGACAACGCCGGACCCGGAGGACACCGCGTCCGCTGACGCGGCCCCGGACGCCACCAGTGAAGCGGCAGCGTCGGCAGCAGGTGCGGGCAAGCGCCGCGCCACCACCGCCGCGCCGGACACGAGCACAACCACGACCACGACCTCGCGGCGCACGCTCGCCGCTCAGCAGGGTGATCGGATCGAGGAGCTGAAGGGCAGCGTCCACATCGAGCTGCTCAAGCAGCTCGGGCCACACCTCTACGACGCCGACATGGACCAGAACGAGCTCGACCAGCGGGTGCGCGCCGTCCTCGGGGAGGTGCTCGGGTCTCAGGACCGACCGCTCAGCAACAGCGACCGGGCCCGGGTGACGCAGGAGATCAGCGACGACATCCTCGGTTACGGTCCGATCGAGCCCTACCTGCGAGACCCCGAGGTCTCGGAGATCATGGTGAACGGCTACAACAGCATCTGGCTGGAGAAGTCCGGTCGGCTGATGGCCGCAGATGCCCACTTCGCCGACGAGGCACACCTGCGCCGCACGATCGACAAGATCGTGTCCCGCATCGGTCGCCGCGTCGACGAGGCCAGCCCGATGGTCGACGCCCGGCTGCCCGACGGCAGCCGTGTCAACGCCGTCGTACCCCCTCTCTCGATCGACGGGTCCGCGCTGACGATCCGCAAGTTCGCCACCGACCCTCTGACCGTGCACGACCTGGTCAAGTTCGGTTCGCTCAGCCCGCAGACCGCCGACTTCCTCGACGCGTGTGTCCGGGGCCGGCTGAACGTGATCGTCTCGGGCAGCACCGGAGCCGGCAAGACGACCACTCTCAACGTGCTCTCGTCCTTCATCCCCGACGACGAGCGCATCGTGACCATCGAGGACGCCGCCGAGCTCCAGCTGAAGCAGGAGCACGTGGTCCGGCTCGAGTCCCGCCCGTCCAACATCGAGGGCAAGGGCGCGGTGACCATCCGCGACCTGGTCAAGAACAGCCTCCGCATGCGCCCCGACCGCATCATCGTCGGCGAGGTCCGCGACGCCTCCGCACTCGACATGCTCCAGGCGATGAACACCGGCCACGACGGCTCCATCTGCACCCTGCACTCCAACGGTCCCCGGGACACGCTGGCCCGCATGGAGACCATGGTGCTCATGGCCGGCATGGATCTTCCGGTGCGCGCCATCCGTGAGCAGGTGGCCTCCGCGGTCGACCTGATCGTGCACCAGACCCGCTTCAAGGACGGCACCCGGCGCATCACCCACATCACCGAGGTGGAGCGGATGGAGGGGGACGTGATCACCCTCCAGGACATCTTCGTGTGGGACAACTCGGCCGGCTTCGACGCCGAGGGGCGCACGCTCGGCCGGCTCCGCTCCACCGGCCTCCGCCCGAAGTTCCTGGACAAGATGCAGTACGCCAACGTCACCGTGGACCCGCTGCTCTTCGCCACGGACCGGCTCTGATGACTCCCCTGCGCGCACTCCTGTCGTCGGCGGTCGTTGCCGCAGGCCTGGTCCTCGGGACCGCATCGGCCGTGTCGGCTGCCGACGGGACCATCGCGCACGTGGAGACAACCGACTCCGGCCTGCAGATCCTGGTGTCGGTCCCGGCCGACTCCAAGGTCGACCTCGGAGGCGTCCAGGTGTCCATCGACGGCACGGACGCCCCGGCCGAGGCAGTGCTCGCGGGGTCGAGCTCCGAGGTCCGCAGGACCGCGGTGCTCGCCATCGACACGAGCAACTCCATGAAGGGTGACCGGTTCGCGGCCGCCAAGCAGGCCGCACTGAAGTTCATCGACGCGGTGCCGAACGACGTCTACGTCGGCATCGTCGCGTTTGCCGGGGACGTCACCGCCCCTCTCACCCCCACGCTCGACCGTGACGTCGCGCGCCAGGTGATTGACAACCTGAAGCTGAGCCGTGAGACCAGGCTCTACGACGGCGTGCTCGCCGCGGTCGACATGGCCGGCACCGATGGTCAGCGCACGCTGCTCGTGCTCTCGGACGGAGCCGACACCTCCGGGACCACTCTCGAGTCGACGGCCGCGGTCATCAGCGACGCCGAGGTGCTGCTCGACGTTGTTGCCCTGGACCAGTCCGGCCCGAACACGGCGGCCCTGCAGGCCCTCGCAACGGCCGGCAACGGCCAGGTCATCAATGCCGACAGCACGGCCCTGGCCGACACGTTCTCCGCGGAGGCCGACGTGCTGGCGCGGCAGGTCCTCGTCACGGCGCAGACCCCGGCGGGAGTGTCCGGGACCGAGGCGACCATCGTGGTGACGCTGCCCACGACGCAGGGCCAGGTCTCCGCACAGGCGTTCACCAAGATCCAGGCCGCAAGCGCAGCGCCGGCGCCCGCCCTGCCCGCAGCTGCCAGCCCCGGCAACGGCCCACCAGGTTGGGTCATGTACGCCGGGGTTGCCGCCTTCGGACTCGGGCTCCTGTTCGTGCTGGCGCTGCTGGTCCCGGCCCGCGCCGGTCGGCCGATCAGCGTCGCCGACCGGGTCTCCACCTACACCAGGAGCCAGAGCCGTAGCCCCGACGCTGCTGCGCCCAGGATCGACACCGACCAGGCGTTGGGCTCGGCCAAGGACGCCGCAGCGGGACTCTTGCGACGAAATGTGGGCATCGAGAGCCGCATCACCCAACGCCTCGAGGCCGCTGGGAGCGAGCTGAAGTCGGCCGAGTGGCTGCTCCTGCACGCCGCCATCTTTGTCGGCGCTGGTCTCCTGGGGCTCCTGCTCGGCAAGGGCAGCTTCCTGATCGGGATCCTGTTCCTCGCCCTGGGTGCGTTCCTGCCGTGGCTCTATCTCGGCCGGCGGAAGACGAAGCGGCGCAAGGCCTTCAACGCGGCCCTGCCCGATGCCCTGCAGCTCATGTCCGGCTCGCTGGCGGCCGGCCTCTCCCTGGCCCAGTCCGTCGACACGATCGTCCGAGAGGGCGTCGACCCCATCGCGTCGGAGTTCAAGCGGGTGCTCGTCGAGGCCCGCCTGGGCGTCACGCTCGAAGACGCTCTCGACGGCGTGGCCGGCCGTTTCGAGAGCAGGGACTTCGAATGGGCCGTCATGGCCATCAAGATCCAGCGTCAGGTCGGCGGCAACCTGGCCGAGCTCTTGGCGACCGTCGCGGCCACCATGCGTGAGCGCGAGTACGTCCGCCGGCAGGTGGCCGCACTGGCCGCGGAGGGCAAGCTGTCGGCCATGGTCCTGGGTGGTTTGCCGCCCATTTTCCTGCTCTACCTCGTGCTGACCCAGCGCGAGTTCGTGAGTCCCCTCTTCACCGACCCGCGCGGATGGGCCATGCTGACGTTCGGAACGTTGTGGCTCGGGGTAGGCATCTTCTGGATGAGCAAGCTGATCAAGGTGGAGGTCTGAGATGACATTGCTCTTCGTGATGGGCCTGCTGCTGATCGCCGTTGCGATCGCCCTGGCGGCGATGGCCTGGGGCAACCCCGTGGAAGCCGGTGGTGTCACGCGGTCCCTCGCCGTGCTCCAGGCGATGACCAACGCGCCGAAGGAGCTCACCAAGGACCTCGACAAGCCGTTCGGTGAGCGGGTGCTCGAGCCGCTCCAGGCTCGCGCCCTCAAGATCGGCCGACGGTTGTCGGGAGCGGACTCTGCCGAGCGGATCCGCCGGAAGCTCGACTTCGCCGGCAACCCGCGGGACTGGACCGTGGACCGGGTCGTCTCAGCCAAGGTCATCGGCGCGTTGTGCTTCCTGATGGTGGGGATCGCGCTCTCGCTGATGCTCGCTGTGTCCATGCCCCTGAACATCGTGCTGATCTTCGGCGGGCTGGTCGTTGGGTTCTTCGTTCCCAACTTCTACCTCTACCAGCAGACCTACGAGCGGTCCGAGCGCATCCAACGAGAGTTGGCAGACGCCGTCGACCTGCTCACGATCAGCGTCGAGTCCGGTCTGGGGTTTGACGCGGCGCTCCAGCAGGTGGCCCGCAACACCACCGGCCCGCTCGCCCAGGAGTTCTCCCGGGTGCTGCGCGAGATGCAGATCGGGCAGGGTCGGGGCGATGCGCTCCATGCCCTCGCCGAGCGCACCAACGTCCCCGATCTGCAGACGTTTGTCAGCGCCATGGTCCAGGCCGACGCCTTCGGCATCCCGATCGGTCAGGTGCTGCGGATCCAGTCGAGCGAGATGCGCGTCAAGCGGCGCCAGCGCGCCGAGACCAAGGCACAGCAGGTGCCGGTGAAGATCACGGTCCCCCTGATCTTCTGCATCCTGCCGTGCCTGTTCATCGCCGTCATGGGTCCGGCCGTGCTGAACGTCATGGACAACTTCTAGTGGGCGCAAGCCCCCAAATCTCAACCCTTAGCGCCGCGGCGCGGGGCTTCGTGCTGATCGCGCTGTTGCCCCCGGTGTTGCGGACACCGGACGAGAAGACCCTGCTGGCGTTCGTCGCCATCTGCGCGATCTGGGCCTTCTCACAGGCGAGCGACGTCCGGCCGACGCGCGCACACGACGTGGTAGCGATTCTCGAGGCGGCCGCGGTCGCGCTCGTGTGCGCGGCCTCGATCCAGACGACGTACGCCGTGGTGGGTGCCCTCGCCGTCCCCCCGTTCACGGTCGGGCTGGCACGTGGCGTCCGGGGTGTTCTGGTCTCGTTGGTCGTGGAGACCGTCGTGTTCGTGACGGTCTCGGAGTACCTGCTCGACGGACTGACCGACGAGCACTCGCTCAGTGCCTTCTCCTGGGGCGTCACCGGCCTGGGACTCGGTCTCATTGCCAGCTTCCTGAACTCCACGCTGCTCAAGCCCCAGGACCCCCTTGCGCCCTATCTGTACGCCCAGACCCTGATCCGGGAGCTGATCGACCTCTCCGGTGGGCTCAGCTCCGGGCTCGACCCGAACACGCTCGGCGGCGCCATCCTCAGCACCGTGCGCGACGACGTGCCGACGTCGGCCCTCGCGATCTATGTGTCCCGGGGCGACTCCCTGACCCCCCTGCTGACCGGATCTCTCGGCTCCCCGGAGGACCTGAGTGCGTGCGAGGACGTCGCCACCGACGCGTGGACCGTCGGCAAGCCTGTCGTGCGCGGGAGAGCGTTCGCCTTTCCGCTGAACCAGGCGGCGGTGGTGGCCGGCCTGCTCTCCGAGGGCCTGGACCCCGACACGATGGACGTCGGCGACCGGATCCGGCGCCTGACCCCCGAGCTCCAGGCCAGCGCCGTCCACCTCGACACCGCCTTGCTGTTCTCGGCGTTCCGCGACTCGGCGACCGCCGACGAGCGCCGCCGGCTGGCCCGCGAGATGCACGACGGCGTGGCCCAGGACATCGCGTCCCTGGGCTACCTGGTCGATGTGCTGGCGGCGAAGCCGGCCTCGCCCGAGCAGGCGGAGCGCATCAGCCTGCTCCGGGAACGCATCAGCGCCATCGTCGCCGAGGTCCGCCGGTCGGTGGTGAATCTCCGCACGAGCGTCGGCACCAGCGAGAGCCTCGGCATGGCCATCGGGTCGATAGCCCGAAGCCTGAGCGAGGTGTCGGGCGTGCCCATCCACGTCACGCTCGACGAGCACACGGCGCGGCTGCGACCCGAGGTCGAGGCCGAGCTCTTCCGGATCGCGCAGGAAGCCATGAACAACGCGATCAAGCACGCAGAGGCCTCCCGGATCGAGGTGAACTGCCAGGTGCACGCCCCCGACGCCGTCATCACCGTCAGTGACGACGGCCGCGGGATGCAGCAGGCGCGCCTGGACTCCAACGGCATGCAGATCATGCAGGAGCGCGCCCGCCTGATCGGGGCCGTGCTGCTGGTCGACGACGCTCCCGGAAGAGGACTCACCGTCACCGTGCGGATGACGGCGAGCCACGACCACGATGCACCGGTCGACGTGCCGACAGATGCCATAGTGAGGGCATGAACGACACCCCTATCGGCGTACTCCTCGTCGATGACCATGAGCTGATCCGTACCGGCCTGGCCGGCGTCTTCGACATCCAGGACGACATGACGATCGTCGCCGTCGCCGCCACGGTGAAGGAGGCGCTGGTGAAGTTCGACCAGCTGAAGCCGGACGTCGTCGTCACAGACCTCCAGCTGCAGGACGGCACCGGCCTGGACATCGTGCGCGCGATCCGCAAGCAGAACGACACGACGGGCCTTGTCGTGCTGACCATGCACTCCGGCGACGACCAGATCTTTGCGGCGATGCAGGCGGGCGCGTCCGGCTTCGTCGGCAAGGATGCCCCCTCGTCGGAGGTCGTCAAGGCAGCCAGACACTCCAAGCTGTCGCCACGATCATTCATCTGTGCCGGCCTGGTGGGCGCCATGGTCCGGCGCCAGTCGTCGGAGTCGACCCGGCTCACCGACCGCGAGCACGAGGTGCTGCTGCTGCTGGCCGACGGGCTCGGCGCCGCCGCGATCGGCGAGAAGCTCTACCTCAGCGAGTCGACCGCCAAGTCGCACATCGCCCGCATCTACCAGAAGCTCGGGGCCGCCAACCGGGCCCAGGCGCTGGTCACCGCCATGCGGATCGGGCTCTTGTCCAGCGTCCGCCGCCCGCTCGACTCCTGACCTGTGGCGAAGGCCGGGCACACATAGTCCGAAGTGACTACCCGGGTCGAGGCGTTCACCCGATTCGGCCACCGCACGATTCCAGCAGGATCTTCCTTGTGAGGTTCCTCCTCACCTGAGGAACCACCAGAACTCAAAGGGAGAAACTCCAATGGTCGAATACCTGAGCATCCTGCTCAACGCCCGCTTCGCCAAGACCGAGCGCGGCGCGTCCGCGGTCGAGTACGGCTTGCTCATCGCCGGCATCGCGGCTCTCATCGTCGCGATCGTCTTCATCTTCGGCGGCACGATCAGCAACATCTTCACCAACACCTGCTCGAGCGTGAACCAGGCCACCTGTAGCTGATTGCGCTGATCTGGACAGTGGCCGCGTGGGGACTCCCCGCGCGGCCACTGTGCTTTCACCAGCTTGTTCTATCGAGGAGTGAACTGATGTCTGGGGACCACCGCTCCATCCGGACCCGACTCGAGCGGGGCGCGTCAGCGGTCGAGTACGGCCTGCTCATCTCGGGGGTGGCCGCCGTCATCGCGGCGGTCGTGTTCGTGTTCGGCGGCGCCGTCGGCGGCCTGTTCCAGGACACGTGTGACGAGCTCGCCTCGCAGACGGCGGGCACCTGCTGACGGCGAGCCGACTCAGTCGCCCGCGAGCCGCTCGGCCAGCGCCAGCCTCGTCAGCGTGGTCGGATGGCTCCCGAACCAGAACTGGGACAGCGCAGGCGGGTTCGGATCGGCCAGCGAGTGCAGCGCCAGCTGCTTCTGCATCTCAATGAACGCGTCAGGGTCGTGAGTCGTGGTGAGGGCGTCGACGTCGGCGCGGGTCTCGATCTGACGACTGATGGTGTTCTGCACGGGTGCGGCCACGAACGTGCCCAGGGCGACCAGCGCCAGCACCAGGGGCACCGCGGCCGGCTCCGCCATGCTGACTCGTCGTCGGTCCGACCCGACCAGCAGCCCGAGCAGACCCACGCCCACCAAGGCAGCGGCGGCCCCGAGCAGCGACCCGGTGACGACGTCGTTGTGGCGCGCGTGGGCCAGCTCGTGTGCCACGACCGAGAGAGCCTCGTCCCCTGACAGGTCGTCGACCAGGTTGTCGTAGACGACGACCCGCCGGGTGCTACCGAAGCCGGACACGTAGGCGTTCAACGTCGTCGTCCGACGTGAGGCGTCGGCAACGAGGACGTCGTCCACGTGCACGCCCTCCTCGTCGGCGAGCCGGAGGATCTGGGTGCGGAGCTGTCCGTCCGGCAGTGGCGTGAACGTGTTGAAGATCGGCTCCACCACCACCGGATAGACGAACGAACCCGCCAGGACGAGCACGCCCAACGCCCCACCCGCGACGACTGGCCAGGCACGAGCCCAACGACGGGCGCAGCCGATCACCGCGACGACACCGAGAGACGTGACGACGATGGAGAGCGCCTCGCCCTCGACCAGGTCGACCCCGAACCCCGTCCAGGACTGGTTCGTCAACCCGTAGTCGAGCAGGTGACGGCGCTGGAGCACGGCGAACGGCAGCGTGACGACACGCGCGATCAGCTCGAGCGCGGCGACCGTCTCGGCCGCCCGCAGCCACCAGGGCCCGGGCAGCCGGGCAACCAGCAGCCGGCCGTGCCGGGTGAAGCCGAACCAGCAAGCGGTCGCGAGCGAGAGCAGGAGCGATCCCCAGCTCCACACGCGCGCCCATCGGGAGAAGTCCTCCGCACGCCGGATCTGGGCATCGCTGAAGAACGAGCTCGCAGGTAGTGCCTCAAGCGGGCCGCCCGGCACCGGGTGCCAGGGCACCAGCCAGGCCGCGAGGCCGACGAAGAGCACCCCGCCGACTGCCGTCACGACCCACGACGCCCTCAGGTGGCCCTGGTTGGTCATCTCGCCAAGCCCGCCAGCCGGTCCTGCCACGCGTGCGTGAGCTGCCGCGCGCTCCAGCCGAAGTCGGACTCCAGTGCTGCCCCGAGCGCTTGGCCGCGATCCGCCTGGCGGTAGAGCCGGACCAGCGCGGCTTCGCCACCACGGTCGGCGAGCACGCGGCAGGCCAGCCAAGCGCCCTCGTAGGCGGCACCAAGGTGGCTGGTGGTGGTGTCGAACTCGGTGGCACCCGGCAGCGCGCGAGGCGGGCCGTGGTGGCGCACCTGCGCGATGATCTGTCCGGCTGTCGTGGTGATCGGCAGGTCGACGTCGCGCAGGGCCACGTAGTCCGCGAAGCCCTCGACCAGCCACAGCGGCAGCACGCTGCGGGCGGCATCCACCGCGACATGGGTGGCCTCATGGCTCAGCACGACCTGCGCGCCGGCCCGCCGGAGCCGGCCGAACACGTCGGGGTTCACGAACACGTGAACAGGTGACTTCGGCGTCAGGGTCCCGTCGACGCTGGTGGTCACCGCCGCGATGTTGTCGTAGGTCCCGGGATCAGCGGCCAGCGCCTGGTCGAGGGACTGGACAGACGCGGGGACCTCCACCACGAGCCGGGGCCGCCACCCGGTCAGGACCTTCTGCACCACGGGCACCGCCGTTGTTGCCCGCGCGGCATAGCGTTCGACCGGGATCCCCGGAGCTGCCAGCACGAGCGTGGTCGCGGTACGCCGTACCTGCACCGGTCCGGTCATCCACAGCGGCGTGCGCCCGTCTCCCCCGCCGATGGACACCAGCGCGACCCGGTCACCGGCGTCCGCGAAACCGAACCGGATCTCCGACCGCGCGGGCGCCCGGTCGAAGCCGGCGAACTGCCAGGTGGCGTCGACAGCCGCCTCCCACTGCCCGTCGGACGTCGTGGCGCCTGTCTCGTCGACATAGCGGAGCGTGAAGTCGCGGACGTCCAGGTCACGTGCGTTGTCCACGACGGCGGTCAGCAGGCGGGCCGAGGTGGCGTCGCCGTCCGGTGCCAGCGCCGCCGCGGCTCTCTGGTCGCGACGCGTGACGGCTTCCTCGAGGCCGTGCAGGGCGCGGGCCGCGAGCCCCGGTGCCACCGTCGGGGTGGCCGTCCCCGGCCCCGGATCGACGGTGTAGGCGTTGGGACGCAGGGCCGCCCAGGAGACGGTCCCGACGGCGACCAGCAGGAACAGCGAAAGGCCGGCCACCCACCAACGTGGGTGACCGGCCTTCGTGGCCGAGGGGTCAGCCAGGGCGGACCGCGCCGACGTACGGCATGGAGTAGAGGCCACTGACCCTGATGCCGGCGCCGGGGTTGAGGGCGTTCACGATCATGCCGTTGCCGATGTACATGCCGACGTGGCTGATCGGGCTGTAGTAGAAGACGAGGTCACCGGGCCGCAGGTCGCTGGCCGCGATGTGCGGACCCGAGCCGTACTGGGCGCTCGACGAGTGCGGCAGCGAGACGCCGGCCTGGGCCCAGGCCATCATCGTCAGGCCGGAGCAGTCGAACGCGCTGGGCCCGGCAGCGCCGTAGACGTAGGACTTGCCGACCTGGGCCATGGCGTACTGAACGGCCGCCGCGGCACGACCCGACGCGGGCACGTCCGACGGCATCCGGACCTGTCCGCGCGACAGGATCGCTGCACGCTCCTTGGCCTTGAGGTCGCCGAGGAGGGTCTTCGCCTCGGCCAGGTTCTTGTCGATCGTCGCCTTCTCGGTGGCGAGCTCCTTCTCGGCGGCGGCGACGTCGGCCGCGCGCTTCTGCGTGGCCTCGCGTCGGATGCCCAGCGCCTTGAGCTCCGTGGCGTAGCTGTCGAACATCTGGCCCTGGAGGTCGTCGTACGCCGACATCGTCGACAGCTGACCGAGGAAGGCGGAGGGGTCGTCCGAGACGATCACCTGGCCGACGGCCGAGAGGCCCTGGCCTTCGTACTGGCGGATCACGGAGTCCTGGACCTGCTCCTGCACGGAGGAGAGGCGCTGGTCCTGGCGCGACTGGTCCGCCTGGAGCGACTCGAGGTCCTTGTGGAGCTCGGCCAGCTCGAGCTTGGCGTTGTTGTAGCGCTCCGAGGCCTGCTCCGCCTCGTGGTAGAGGTGGTCGACGCGCGCCTGGACATCATTGATGTCGGGCTTCGCCTGTGCAGGGGACGAGGGGATGAATCCGACTGCGGCGGCGAGCGCCAGGGCGGCTACAACTGTCTTCAGGGGGCGAGTCAGGACTCGCTTCCGACCGTTCAGCACGTGCGGGCGCTCTCCTTGCATGTCGTACGCCTACCGGGTGAGCTGACGGGTTCGGGCACGACGGTCCCTACTCCCGCTCCTCGGCGACACGAGCGTGTCACCGCCTTGCGGGCGATTCACCCCAGATGGGTTTGGTTCCCCGGCTCCCCGACCGCCGAAGCGGTCCGGGACTCGACGCGGTGCCCGCGCGGACCTGAATGATCCACTTCCACGGGCACCTGAGTGAGTCAGGCTAACCATTCCCGCTGGGATGACCAAACTTTCAACAGCCGTGGCGGAATGTTTCTCGTCGCCAGGCGTCAGACTTTGCCCCGAGCAGTCACACCAGCCCCACGTGTCACGCCGACTCGACCTCGATCGGGCTCATCGGCTGCACGAGGCGCAGCGGCGGGACCAGCCCGCCCTCGGCCAGGATGTCGAGCGCACGGCGCTCGTCATCTTCGAACGTCAGCTCCGGAGGCGGACCCAGCAGGACGGTGACCACGCAATCGTGGCAGGCCAGTCCGCGCACCACACAGGTGTCGCAGTCGATTCGCGTCGTCATGAGCACACCGTGACAGTGACCACCGACAGGGGTCCCCGGAGCACCCGACGTACGGCGTGTCGAGCCCGGGACGGACCCGGGTCAAGGTCGGGAAAGCAGGCCGATCAGCGAATCCGCCGTCGCCGGTCGGGCCCCATCGGCCAGCACGTCCTTGACCAGCGCCTGGTCGCTGGTCACGACCACCACGACGCGGCCCACCGGTTCGGCGGCCACCAGGTCCCGGATCACGTCGTCGGCGATCACGCCCTCGGGGCTGAACACCACCTTGACACCGCGCGGGACGTTCACGACCGGGCGGGCCGACACGGCTGCGGCGTCGAAGACGACCGTGGTCTCGGCGCCCGTGCGGGCGACGAGCGGGGCGATCGCGCCGAGCAGGCGCAGGCGTTGCGCCTCGAGCGACGAGCTGGGCCAGGCCGTCTTGCTCACGTTGTACCCGTCGATGATCAGGCGAGCCCGGGGCATCGAGAGGTACTGCTCGACCACGCCCGGGCTGTCGGTCCCCAGCGACATCGACGACGCGGGTCCGCGAGCGTCGTTCCCTGCGAGCTCCTTCTCGATCCGGTCCCCGGGAGCCCCGGAGGCTGCGGGCAGGGCCAGCTCGCGGCGCAGGCCGGTGGCGGCATCGATGACCGTGTCCAGCAGGATCCGGGCCCGCACCGTGGTCTCGTCGCGGTCCGTGCGAGCCGCGCGCCTGTCCGCCGACGCCTCGCTCTCGCGTTGAGCCACCTGGATGCGCAACCGGCGAAGCTCCTTCTCCTGCGCAGCCAGCGAGGCCCGAGCCTCCTCCAGCGCGCGATCGGACTCGCTGGAACGATCCTCGGCGGCGGCGTGGGCGGCCCTCTCGGCCGACCGTGACTCCCCCAGCTTCCTCCGGAGGGCCTTGTTCTCCGATCGGAGCTCCTCGACCTGGACGCGGTGCTGGGCGCGCAGCTCCCGGACGGCCTGGTCGACCTGGTCGAGCTTCCGCTGGAGGCGCGCGACGCGCGCATCCTCACGTGCCGAGGCCGCGGGCGCTTCCGAGATCTCTGGCAGCGCGGCCGACAGGACCTCGCGCCAGCCCTCCGGTCGCAGCAGCCAGGCGAGGGCCGCCCGCTCGCTCGGGTCCACCGGCCCGTCGGCCCCGCCCTCGGTCAATGAGTCGAGTCCGGGAGCACGCTTCACGCTCACCTGTCGCGCCACTCGCTCGCGGAGGTCCTCGTCACCGTCGAGCGCCGCCGCGATCGCAGTGGCACCGAGCCGGGCCCGGCGCGCTGGCGCGAACGAGGCGACCCGCCGCAGCGCCGGCGGCAACCGGACCAGCTCAGGAAGGACGTCGGCGGTCAATGTCAGGACACGCAGGCGCACCGGGTCAGGCAGCCGGGCGAGACCCGGGTCGAGCAGCTCGTCGCTCATCGGTGGCCCCCGGTCAGCCGACCGCCGGGTCGTCGGCCACGGCGTCGGTGCGAGAGACCAGCTCGATGGCGTCGGCGCGGCCGCACCAGCGACAGGTGACCCCCTCGATGCTCTCGTCGCGGACGACGGTCTCTTCCACCGCGTGCTCTCCCGCCAGGTCGAAGTGCCAGAACTCCGTCGTACGACGTCTGCGGGCGACGTCGAACCGGGTGAGGTTGCCGCAGCCGGAACACCGCCACCGGTGGGTGGCGTCGGGTAGCTGGGCAGCCATGCGTCCCCTCCTCCGGTGGCAGACGTCCTCGAGTGGTCACACCCTATTCCGCGCGCCGCGCCTCGAATGTCGGCGCCCGGATCTAACTTCGAAGCCATGAGCAGCGTCGTTCAGGGTGCGCCCTCCCGATGGGAGTCGCAACGAAGTTTCGACGAGCTCGGCAGGCCGCTGCGCGCCATCACGTTCTGTGTCGTCGATCTCGAGACCACCGGCGGGTCGGCCGCTGGCGGTTCGATGATCACCGAGATCGGCGCCGTGAAGGTGGCCGGCGGCGAGATCCTCGGGGAGTTCCAGACACTCGTGAACCCGCATGCGGTGATCCCCCCGTTCATCGCGGTGCTCACCGGCATCAGCAACTCCATGGTGGTCGACGCGCCCCCGATCGAGTCCGCGCTTCCCGCCTTCCTCGAGTTCGCCGCCGGCTGTGTCCTCGTGGCCCACAACGCGCCCTTCGACGTCGGCTTCCTGAAGCACTTCTGCGAGCGGCAGGGGCGAGCGTGGCCGACGTTCGAGGTGCTCGACACGGCGAAGCTCGCCCGGCGCGTCATCACCCGCGACGATGCGCCCAACTGCAAGCTCTCGTCGCTGGCCAAGGCGTTCGGCTCGACGACCACCCCCAACCACCGCGCGCTCGCCGACGCACGAGCCACGGTCGACGTCCTGCACGGCCTCATGGAGCGGCTCGGCGGGCTCGGGGTGCACACCCTGGAGGAGCTGCAGACGTTCTCCGCCCGGGTGAGCACCGCTCAGCGCAAGAAGCGCCACCTCGCCGAGGGGCTGCCGCACTCCCCGGGCGTCTACCTCTTCCGCGACGACCGCCAGCGGGTGCTCTATGTCGGCACCTCGCGTGACCTGCGGTCGCGGGTGCGCTCCTACTTCACCGCCTCCGAGACCCGGTCGCGGATGGGCGAGATGGTCGGGCTGGCGAGCGGGGTCACCGGCATCGAGTGCGCGACCCCCCTCGAGGCCGAGGTCCGCGAGCTCCGCCTCATCGCAGAGCACAAGCCCCGTTACAACCGCCGGTCCCGCTTTCCGGAGAAGGTGCACTTCATCAAGCTGACCCGGGAGCCGTGGCCGCGGCTCTCCCTCGTCAAGGCGGTGCTGGACGACGAGGCCGACTATCTCGGTCCCTTCGGGTCCCGCAAGATCGCCGAGAAGTCCCTGGCCGCGCTGCACGACACCTTCCCCCTGCGCCAGTGCTCGGAGCGCTTCTCACGCACCCCGGCGCGCGCGCCCTGCGTGCTCGCCGAGCTCGGGCGGTGTCTGTCACCTTGCAACGGCAGCGTCGACGCCGCGACGTACGCCGCGGTCGTGCGCCAGCTGCGCGAGACGCTCCTGCGGCGGCCCGACGAGGTGGTCGAGGCGATCAACGTACGAATGTCCGCACTCGCCGACGACGAGCGTTTCGAGGAGGCCGGCGTCCACCGGGATCGCCTCGCGGCATTCATCCGGGCGGCCGCCCGCACCCAGCGGCTGTCGGCGCTCACCCGGTGCCCCGAGATCGTGGCCGCCCGGCGCGAGGACGACGGACGGTGGGCGGTGCACGTGGTGCGCTTCGGGCGGCTGGCCGCAGCCGGCGTCATCCCCGCCGGCACCGACGCCCATGCCTACGTCGTGGGCCTGCGTGCCTCCGCCGAGACGGTGACCACCGCGCCCGGCCCGGTGCCGGCCGCCACGGCCGAGGAGACCGAACGCGTCCTGCGCTGGCTGGAGGCCCCCGGGGTCCGGCTCATCGACGTCGACGGCGAGTGGACCTGCCCGGTCGCCGGCGCCACCCGACACCTCGCCCTGCACGACGCCGCCCGACGCTCGCGGGAGTCCCTGGTCCCGTTCGCCGACCGCCGCGAGATCTCCACGGTCCACCAACCGGTTCGTTAGGGTCGGCCCATGATCACCGCCATCGTCTTCGTGAAGGCCGACGTCGCCCGGATCCCCGAGGTTGCCGAAGCCATCGCCGCCCTCGACGGCGTGAGCGAGGTCTACTCCGTCACCGGCCAGATCGATCTCATCGCCATGGTGCGGGTGCGCAACCACGAAGACGTCGCCAACGTCGTGGCCGACCGCCTGAACAAGGTCCCCGGGGTCAACGCCACCGAGACCCACATCGCGTTCCGGGCCTACTCCCGGCATGACCTCGAGTCGGCGTTCTCGCTCGGCCTGGACTGATCGGCCCGTTGTCGGTGCCTGTCGTTCGTCCAGACCGTCGGACTGACGGAGAGTCGTTCCTGGTCCGCCGCGCGATGCCGGTGGTGCTGGTCCTGGGGGTTCTCGTTGTCCTGGTCAAGATGGCGTCTCGTCCGTTGTCGAACTTCGACACCTACTTCCATCTGCGGTTCGGACACGAGTTCCTGAACGGGTGGTCGCTTCGCCATCCCGGCAGCGTCAGCACGTTCGCCACGGCGGACTGGGTGCCGACCCAGTGGCTACCGGAGGTCGTGATGGCGCAGACCGAGGACTGGTTCGGCCTGGCCGGGGTGGCCTGGCTCTCGGGACTCCAGCTGTGCACACTCGCGCTCGTCCTCTACTGGTCCGCCCGGCGCTGGGCCGATCCGCTGGCCGCGTCGGTGGTCGTCGTGGTCGCGCTGATAGCGAGCGGCTCGGGGCTCTCCATGCGTCCTCAGGTCATCAGCTACATCCTGGTCGCGCTGACCGTGGGTGCCTGGATACGCGCCCGGGAGACCGGTCGGGTCCCATGGTTCCTGATCCCCGTGACCTGGATCTGGGCCATGTCCCACGGCATGTGGCCGATCGGCATCCTGACGGGTCTGCTGGCTGTGGCTGGTCTGCGATGCGATGGCCTGGTCCGTGGCCGCGAGCTCGGCCGGCACCTAGCGGTGCCGGTGCTCGCCGCCGTCGCCGCAGCGCTCACGCCAGTCGGCCCGGGGCTCTACCCAGCCGTTCTGCTCGTCACGTCCCGTGCGCAGTACTTCAGCGAATGGGGGCCACCCGACTTCACGTCGCCCAACGGGCTCGCCCTCGTGCTCCTGATCGCGGTCGCCGCAGCCCACATGTTCAAACGCGGTGCCAACGAATGGTTCGACATCTTGATGCTGCTCATGGTCGGTGGCTGGGCCGTCTACTCCTCTCGGACGGTCCCGGTCGCGGCAGCCATGGTCGCTCCCTTTGCAGCGCGCGCGCTGCAGGCCGCGATAGGGCCCATGCAGCCCGCCGACGTCAGGGAACGCCTCCTGCTGTGGAGCGGGTACTCCGTTGCCCTGCTCTCGCTGGCGGTGATCGTGCCTCACACGGCCGACGAGCCTCCGGCGCAACCCGCGTGGGTGACGTCGTCGCTGGCGCAGATCCCGTCCAACACCCCGGTGCTCAACGACATGTCCGCGGGCGGCTACCTCATGTGGCGTTTCCCGCAGCTGGACCTCATGCTCCACGGCTACGGGGACACCTTCACCACGTCGGAGCTCGATCGGGCGGTGGACATGCTCACGCTCGAGCCGGGCTGGGACACCACCCTCAGGGAGAGCGACGCGCGGTTCGCTGTCCTGGACCCAGCGACACCACTCGCCTACGCGCTCGAGCACGAAGAGGGGTGGGAGGTCGTCCACGAGTCCGATTCCATCGAGCTGTTGGAGCCACCACCAGGATGGTTCGACCAGTGAGCTGGCTCGCCGACCACTGGCTCGACCTCCTCGGCTGGGGCGGCAGCGTCCTGCTCGTCTACTCCCTGCTCCAGGCCCGGGTCCTGCGCTTTCGGACGCTGAACCTCATCGGCTGCGCAGTGCTGTTGGCGTTCAACGCGATCATCGGTGTCTGGCCGATGGTCGGGATGAACGCCGTGCTGGGCGCGATCAACGTCTGGTTCATCGTGCGGCTCCTGCGCGAGCGGCACGACGACACGGCGTTCGAGGTGGTCGAGGTCGGCATCGGGGAGGAGTTCCTCCGCTACGTCCTGCGCGCACACGCCGACGACATCCAGCAGTTCCAGCCCGACTTCGACCCAACGGCGCTGCGGACGGCCGAGCACGCGTTCGTCGTGCTCAAGGGTGACGAGACCGTGGGCGTCGTGCTCCTGCGTGCCGACGGCGACATTGCGCGCATCCAGCTGGACTACGTGACGCCGAAGTACCGCGACCTGTCCCCCGGCGAGTTCGTGTTCCGACGCAGCGGGGTGCTGCGCGACCTGGGCTTCCGGCACGTGATGACCCCGCCCCACATGGTCGGCGCCTACTACCCACACGTGGGATTCCGCAGCAATGGCCGCGAGTTCGTCCTCGACCTGTGACCTGCACCCGTGTCGGGTTCCACTGGCCGATCGACGAGCGACCCTAGTCCCTTCGAACCATCTTCCCCCGGTCCGGCTCGAGCGCTCGACGGCCTCGCATACGGTCCAGGAGCCATCGGTCCGGGGAGGGGCAGGTTCATGAGTCTGGGTGCACATGCGCGCCGCGCGTTGGTGATGATGGCGGTGTTGGCATCGCTGGCCACAGGTTCCGTCGTCGCTTCCTCTGCGGAGGCCGGCCGAGCCAGCGGCGGACCGGGACATCTCTCGCCCAACGGCAACGTCACCACGACCACGCCGACGTTCTCCTGGCGGCGCAGCGGCACGTCCGATCGCTATGAGGTCCAGGTCGACGACTCCCCCGACTTCGACTCCCTGCTCTTCTCCGCCACGACCGTGAACAACAAGGCCGTCGCGACCCGCCAGCTTCCTCCAGGACGGGTGTACTGGCGCGTTCGCGCCCTCAAGGTCTCCGGCAAGCACACCGGGTGGTCAAGCACCAGCATCGTGGTCACCGACGGCAAGAGCCCGGTACCCCAGTCGCCCATCGGGGGTGAACAGCTCGCCCAACCGACCAGGCCGGCGCTCCTGACCTGGTCTCCCGTGGTCGGCGCCACGGGCTACGACATCGAGGTCGACGCCGACGGTGACTGGATCGGCTCGACCACCTACTCGGCCCCCGGGACGATGTTCCAGATCCCTGCCCCGCAGCCTTCCCAGACCTGGCACTGGCGCGTCCGCGCCCAGCTGGGCTACGGGATCGTCTCGCTCTGGAGCGCGGAGGCGACGTACGAGATCATGCCGCTCGACGACGTCCAGATCGACCCGACCATGCAGACCTCCGGCACGCTCCAGGACGTCGTCCTGAAGTGGTTGCCCGTGCCCGGCGCGGCGAAGTACGAGCTGGAGGTCGGGCTCGACCGCGACTTCACCAACGACATCGAGCTCCCCAAGATCATCCTGAGCACCCGCTACTCACCCACCACGACGTACGACAACGACCAGTACTTCTGGCGGGTTCGCGCGATCGACGCGGCGGGCACCAAGACGGCGTGGCCAACCACACCGCCGTTCGAGGTCCAACGGGACTGGCCGGACCAGCCCGACCTCGTCCATCCGGCTGATGCCCTGAGCCCGACCGTCGGTGACGCCTTCTACTACCAGTGGACCCCGGTGCGGCACGCCACTCGCTACCAGCTCGACGTCGGGAGCGATCCGAACTTCTCGCCGCTGACCTACTCGACCTGCACGACGGCGAACACGACCTACGCCGCAGGTTCCGGGACCGCACTGGGGTGCATGCCCAGCCAGGGCGCCGTGACCTACTGGCGGGTCCGCGCACTGGACGCACCCAGGAACGTGCAGGGCATCTACTCCACCATCGGCAAGTTCGTCTATGACTCCGGACGGGTGCAGCTGCTTGCCCCGGACGACGGCGCCAGCGTGTCGGTCCCCACGCTGCGGTGGGGCTACTCACGCGACGCAGCGTCATACGCGGTGGTGGTCAAGAACGCTACCGGCGCGACGGTGGCCAGTACGACCACCTACTCCCTGAGCTGGACCCCCGAGGGGACGGCGCTGGACGAGACCAAGGGTCCCTTCACGTGGACCGTGCAGGCGATCGACAACGGCGGAGCCAAGTCGCCGATGTACTCCGGCCGCACCTTCAGTCTCTCCGGCACGCCGACCTCCACGGGCGGGGCGCCTCTCGCCCCGCTGCCGGTCACCGAGGACACCACCACCGGCCGCTTCCCGACCCTGCGCTGGGAGCCGCTCGCAGGCGCGAAGTACTACAAGATCACCATCGGTGTGTCCGGTGCCGGGTTCTGGGACCCGACCGACACCTCCAGGATCAACGTTGCGTCCTACCCCTATCCCGCGGCGACCGACACCGGGACCCACTACCTGTCACCGGGCAGCTACGACTGGCAGGTGCAGGCGTTCAACAGCGCCAACGTCTCGCTGGGCTCCGGCACGATCGGCACCTTCACGATCTCCGATCTGCCGCCGGTCTCCGGCCAGCAGATCGCGCTGGACGGCCGAGCCCTCGACGCCGGTCACACCTGCGCGAAGACCCTCCCGCCCACAGAGCATGAGATCGACATCTGTGTCGGGGTGCCGGCGACGCCGGTCCTGGACTGGGAGTCCGTCCCGGGTGCCGCCTTCTACATGGTCTACGTCGCCAACGACCGGGAGCTCACCAACCGCGTGTTCACCGGAAGCATCACGAGCAACTCGCGCTGGTCGCTCACGAGCGCGATGAATCCCGAGTCCCTGGCAGACAACCAGGCCGGCCAGTCCTACTACTGGTACGTCAGGGCCTGCAAGGCACCAAGCGTGTGTGGCCCCGACCCCATCTCCACCCATGCGGCAGCCACCAGCGCGTTCCGGAAGATCTCGCCGGTGGTGAGCCTGACTGCGCCCGCGTCGAACCCCGTGAACGACTGCACGCTCGACGCCCTCGGGGATCCGGTCTGCGCAGAGGACATCGCTCTCTCGTGGGAGGACTACTTCGACACCAACCACGAGCGGTGGTACGCCGACGGCATCGCGCCGTCGTACCAGACGGCGATGAAGTACCGGGTCCAGGTCTCCCAGTCGCCGACCTTCGACACCCTGGTCGACACCCAGGAGGTCGACCAGACGACCTACACGGCCTTCGACAAGACCTGGCCCGAGGGCGAGCTCTGGTGGCGGGTCCAGGGGATCGACGCCGAGAACAACCACCTGGCCTGGAGCAACGTGGTGAAGCTGACCAAGGACTCCGGCGTCGTGACCACCATCGCGCCCGGCTCGGACCAGACGGTCTCAGGTTCGACGTCCTTCCGCTGGGAGCCGAAGAACTTCGCGGCAAGCTACCGGGTCGAGGTCTACCGGAACAACGATGCGACCTTCTCGCCCGCCAACCTCGTCTTCGGGATCGACACCAAGCTGCCCTCCTATGTCTGGTCGAAGTACCTGCCGGCCTCCGCCAAGGCCTATCGCTGGCGGGTCAGGTGGTCCGACGGGAACGGTCGAGTGGGCCGGTGGTCCCCGGCTGCGCGGTTCTTCGTCCACCCGAGCGCGGTCAGCTCTCGCGGACCCGAGAACGGCGCGATCGTCGCGGGCAATGGTGCGTACTTCACGTGGAACGCAAGCGCCAGCGCTGCCAGCTACGTGGTCGAGGCACGCACGGCCAAGGGACATGACAGCGTCTTCAGGGTCACGACCCCGGCCCGGGCCTACGCCCACACCGCTCGCCTCGTGAAGGGCAGCTACCAGTGGCGCGTGGGCGCCCTGGATCCCAGTGGTGGGGCGCTCGGCGAGAGCAAGTGGCTGTCGTTCAAGGTCCCTAGGTAGCGGAGGCGAGGACCCAGCGCTCGAGGGTCTCGCGCGCGGCACCGGAGTCGATCGCATCGGTGGCGCGCAGGATGCCGGCCGCGAGCGCGTCGTCGAGCGGCAGGTCGTCGGCCCGGTGGACGGCCAGCGCCGCCCCTGCGTTCAGGACCACGGCGTCGCGGACGGCGCCCTGCTCGCCGGCGAGCATCCGGCGTACGACGTCCGCGTTGTAGGTGGCGTCGCCACCGCGCAGCGCCTCGGTGGAGCTCAGCTGGAAACCGTGCGCCTGCGGGTCGACGGTGGCCCGGGTCACCGCACCGTCACGGACGACCCATACCGACGACGTGGTCGTGGTGGTCAGCTCGTCGAGGCCGTCGTCGCCGCGGAAGACCCAGGCGTCGACGCCACGGGCAGCGAAGACGCCTGCCATGACCGGCGCCATCCTGGTGTCGGCGCAGCCGATGGCCTGGGCCTGCGGACGGGTCGGGTTGGCCAGCGGGCCCAGGAAGTTGAACGTCGTGCCGATGCCGAGCTCGCGTCGCGGCACCGCGGTGTGCCGCATCGCCGGGTTGAAGGCCGCCGCGAAGCAGAACGTGATGCCGGCCTCCTCGGCGACCTCAGCCACCCGCTGGGCCGGCAGGTCCAAACGGATGCCGAGGATCTCGAGCACGTCGGCCGAGCCCGACAACGACGAGGCCGACCGGTTGCCGTGCTTGACCACACGGGCACCGGCACCGGCTGCCACGATCGCGGCCATCGTGGAGATGTTCACCGACATCGACCGGTCCATGCCGGTGCCGACGACGTCGAGCAGCCGCCCGGGGACGCTGATCGGGGTCGCCATCTCATACATCGCGGCGACCATGCCGGAGACCTCGTCGATCGTCTCGCCCTTGGCGCGCAGGGCGACGGCAAAGCCGGCGATCTGGGCCGGGGTCGCCTCACCCGACAGGATCTCCCCCATCGCCCACGCGGTCTGCTCCGCGCTCAGGTCCGTGCGGTCTACGAGCGCGCCGAGGACCTCGGGCCAGGTCGACGTCACGTCGTCGCGGGCACCCGCGAGCGCAGCAGCGCGATCACGGTCTCCGCCAGCTGGATCGGATCGATCGGGTGGGGTACGGCGCCCTCCGCGCGCGACCAGGTGGCCAACCAGGCGTCCTGTGGCCGGCCGGTCAGCACCACGACCGGGGGGCACCGGTAGATCTCGTCCTTGAGCTGCTTGGCGATGCCCATCCCTCCGGCGGGCACGGCCTCGCCGTCGAGGATGGCCAGGTCGATGTGGCCCAGGTCCATGTTCTGGATCACGACGGGCTCCGTGGCCACCTCGACGTACTCGAGCTCGGGCAGGTCCGGGTGCGGGCGGCGGCCCAGCGCGAGGATCACCTGCCGGCGGGTGTTCACGTCGTCGCTGTAGACGAGCACCTTGAGCGGGGCGGTCTTCGAGGAGTTCGCGTCGGTCACGGCGGTGATGCTACCCGTCGGGGGGACGGGGCACGGCCGCACGCTCCCGCGCCTCGAGCAGGTCGAGCCGACGGTCCTCGCGGACGGCCTCCCGCATCGAGGACCGCACCCACTGCGTGAACAGCACCCCGAAGAACACCAGCCCGACAAGGTCTCCAGCGCCCCACAGGATCCCGCCGGCCAGGTGCTGGTCGTCGTGGGGGTCGGGCAGCCAGGCTCCCATCGGACCGTCGTGGAGGTCGGGGTACCAGGTGCCGCCGATCAGCTCCGTCTGACCCATGATCGTGACGCCCAGGAACGCGTGGAACGGCAGCGTCAGGATCACGAGCAGCACCCGGAACGGGTAGCCCACCCGGCCGGGCACCGGGTCGATGCCCATCAGCGGCCAGAAGAACAACGACCCGACCACGACCAGGTGCAGGTGCATCAGCTCGTGGATGTACGACGAGTGCAGCGACGCGTCGTACCAGCCGGAGAAGTAGAGCGCCCACGGCGACACGACGTACAGCAGCAACGTGAGGGGCGGGAAGGACAGCACCTTGGCCACCCGCGAGTGCAGGACCACGAGCAGCCAGGACCGGGGGCCGCGTGGCAACGTCCGCAGCGCCAGCGTCACCGGGGCGCCCAGCGCCAGCGCCAGGGGCACGACCATCGACAGCACCATGTGCTGGACCATGTGCACGCTCAGCAGGGTGGTGTCGTACGCCGCCAGGCCGGACGAGGTGGCGACGTAGAACGCCCCGGAGCCGACCACCACGAACGAGAGGGTCCGCGACCACGGCCACCGGTCACCCCGCCGCCTCAGCACCCGCACCCCCACGAGGTACAGACCGGCCATCCACACGGTCACCACGAACGGGATCGGCGCGAGCTCCCACTGGCTGAAGAACGCCCCGACGGAGAACCTGGGAAGGGTCGCCGACGTGTCCATCGCGACCAGCAACGAGGACCCCAGCACGGTGTGAACTTTATGACGCGCCCACACAGGGGGTCGGAGGTGCCCTCCACGACCGCACGGGACATAATGCTGCCCGTGGCGACCACAGCTTCCATTCCGGCATCCCGACTGCACGGGCACCATGACCGTCCGAGCATGGTCAGCGTGGGGACGATCATCTGGCTGTCCAGCGAGCTGATGTTCTTCGCGGCCCTGTTCGCGTCGTACTTCACGATCCGGGCGGTCTCCCCCGAGCTGTGGGCGCAGAACACCGAGAAGCTGAACGTGCCGTTCGCGGCGGTCAACACCACGATCCTGGTGCTGTCCTCGCTGACGTGTCAGCTGGGCGTTTTCGCCGCTGAGCGGGGCCAGGTCGGCCGCATCGGGTCGGTGTTCAAGGTCGGCGGCTGGGGCCTGCGCGAGTGGTTCATCCTCACCTACATCATGGGTGCGGTCTTCATCGCCGGTCAGGCCACCGAGTACGCCACGCTCGTGCAGGAGGGCACCACGATCCAGGACTCGGCGTACGGCTCGATGTTCTACCTCACCACCGGCTTCCACGGACTGCACGTGACCGGCGGCCTCATCGCCTTCCTCTTCGTCCTGGGACGCACCTACATCTCCCGCAAGTTCACCCATGAGCAGGCCGTCAGCGCGATCGTCGTGTCCTATTACTGGCACTTCGTCGACGTCGTGTGGATCGGCCTCTTCGCCACGATCTACCTGATCAAGTAAGCCCGACGGAGCCCAAGGACTGATGGTGCGCTTTCTCAACCGATCCGCAGGTCGACTCTCCCGCTACCGCCGCGGACCCCTTGCCGGGATGGCGGTGCTGCTGCTCGGCCTGTTGCTGACGGGCACCCTGTACGCCGCGTTCGCGCCTGCCCAGGCGGGTCAGGCCGAGAGCGACACCGCTCAGGCCGCCAAGGGGCGCCAGCTGTTCCTGGTCGGTTGCGCGACCTGCCACGGCCAGAACGGTGAGGGCATCCTGACCCAGAACGGCAACCAGATCGGCCCGAGCCTGGTCGGTGTCGGCGCGGCCGCCGTCGACTTCCAGGTCGGCACCGGCCGAATGCCGATGGCGCAACCCGGTCAGCAGGCCCCGCGCAAGGACCCGGTCTACAGCGCAGAGGAGATCGCCCAGCTCGCGGCGTACGTCGCCTCCCTCGGCCCCGGCCCCGCCATTCCCACCGAGACCAACTACAGCCTCGCGGGCCTGAGCTCGGAGGAGCGCCAGGCGGCGATCGTCCGTGGTGGCCAGATCTTCCTGACCAACTGCACCGCCTGCCACAACTTCGAGGGCTCCGGCGGCGCCATGCCCCGCGGTGGCCAGGCTCCCAAGATCCGCGGTGTCGACCCCAAGTACATCTATGAAGCCATGCTGACCGGCCCGCAGTCGATGGACACGTTCTCCAACGGCAACCTGTCCCCGGACGAGAAGCGCGACGTCATCGCCTACCTCGGCTCGCTCGAGGACGCGCCGTCGTACGGCGGCTTCGGGCTCGGCGGCCTCGGCCCCGTGAGCGAGGGTCTCTTCGCCTGGCTCGTCGGGCTCGGCTCCCTCGTCGGCTTCGCGGTGTGGATCGCGGCCCACACCACCCGGTCCGACAAGAAGAAGGTGGATGCGGCATGAGCGACGAGTCGCACGACAACCTGCCGGAGCTCTCACCGGACGAGCCCATCGCCAACCCGGGCCTCCCCGAGCACACCTGGCGGCCCACCGACGTCGACCCCAGGGCCGAGAAGCGGGCCGAACGCCAGGTCGCGACGATGTTCGGGCTCGCCCAGGTCTGCACGATCCTGTTCCTGGTCGCCTACTTCACCCTCGACGTCGGGGACAA
>JAOPXM010000209.1 GCA_025965125.1 Nocardioides sp. | reverse complement strand
TAGATAAAATAATAATAACAGCTGAGAAGCAAAGAAAATTGAGTTACACAGAGGCTCTCTGCGGGAACTCAGTCACTCTTTTCTCTGCAGTGAAAAAGATCAATAAAGAGACTCGTTGCGCTCGGGGTCGATGCGGATGCCGAGACGCTCCAGTCCCGAGAGGACGCCTCCGCGGAGCCGGGCCACGTTCTCCCCGACACCCGCGGTGAACGTCACCACGTCCGCGCCGCCGAGGACCGCGAGGTAGGCCCCGACGTACTTGCGGAGCCGGTGGCAGTAGATGTCGTACGCCGCGCGGGCCTCGACGCCACCCGCGTCCATCGCGCCGATCACCTCCCGGAAGTCGTGGTGCCCGGAAAGTCCGACGAGTCCCGAGCGGTGGTGGAGAAGGTCCTCCAGCCCGTCGAGGTCGAGGTCGCCGTGGCGCAACAGGTACAGCAGGACCCCGGGGTCCAGGTCGCCCCCGCGGGTGCCCATCACCAGGCCCTCGAGAGGGGTCAGGCCCATCGACGTGTCGACAGGGACGCCGCCCCGGATGGCGGCGGCCGACGCGCCGTTGCCGAGGTGGAGCACGATCTGGTCAAGATCTCCCGTGTCTCGGCCCAGGAAGCGTGCGGCCTCGCCGGCGACGTACGCATGACTGGTGCCGTGAGCCCCATAGCGCCGGATCTCCAGCCGGGCGGTCAGCCGTCGGTCCAGGGCGTACGCCGCCGCGGCGTCGGGCAGGTCGGAGAAGAAGGCGGTGTCGAAGACGGCGACCTGGGTGAGCTCCGGTAGGGCCCGGACAGCAGCCCGGATGCCCGCCACTGCTGGCGGGTTGTGCAGGGGCGCCAGCCGCGACAGCGAATCGATGCGTGTCAGCACGTCGTCGTCGATGACCGCCGGTGTGGTGAACTCCGGGCCACCGTGGACCACCCGGTGGCCGACGCCGGCAAGGTCCGCACTGTGCAAGCCCGAGGACGCGAGCTGGTCCAGGACCCGGGCCGCGGTGGCTTCCGCCTGACCGGGGTCGACCCGTTCGATCACGCCCTTCAGCACGGCCCGGCCGCTGAGGGGCTCCACGACCTGGTACTTCAGCGAGGACGACCCGGCGTTGAGGACCAGGACCAAGGGCGGTGCCGTCATACGAACCCCCTCGTCATCGCGCGTTGCCCACCGTAGCCCCGCGGCCGGACAGCCCGCGGCGTGCCGAGCGGCCATCTGCCAATGGGGAGGGCAGATGGCCGTTCAGGATCGCAGTGAGAGCGTCACTTCAGGATCGGGTTCTCCTGGACGAGCTTGGTCTGCGCCCAGATCCGTCCGAAGCCCCAGGTGTTGCCGGCGCTCAGGGCGGCGAGCACGACCAGGCTGATTGCTCCGAGGATGTGGTCGTCGACGAGCGGGTTGGTCTCAGGAGGCATCACGACGCTCCACATCATCAGGTACATGACGACGCCCGCGGCGCAGGCGGCTCGCATCCCGATGCCGAGGATCAGTGCGGTCCCGATGCCCAGCAGGCCGAGCATGAACAGCCAGTCTGTGATGGCGGCACCCGCGATCGAGTGGTAGAAGCCGTCGAACGGACCGTTGGCCCCGAACTTCAAGAAGCCTTCGGTGGGGCTGCCGCCGTGGATCCAAGCTGCGCTGCCGAAGCGGTCGAGCGTGCCCGTCGGGTCGACTCCCGTGTGATAGCCGAGGGCGAACGTCTTGTCGATGAAGGCCCACAGGAACGTGAAGCCGAACGCAATCCGCAGGGCACCAAGGGCGCGGTGGGCAAGGACATTCGCACCCTCGCTCTGCTCGGGTGCGCGCACGGTGTCGGCAACATGGTTGTGATGGAGGACGGTCATGACGGTGACCCTTTCTGGATGGACTTCGGAGTGGTCTTGTGTTCTCAGGTTCGCGCGTGAGAGAGGCTCCCGGTCAGGGTCGGAGGTCCCGATCCGCTGGCGAAAGTCCTGGCCTGCCGTCCTCGACCGCGGGCTCGTCGGCCCGGTTCGTCGCGCCTCCCAGGTCGATCACCCGGTCGACGAGGTCGAGTCCGACATGGCCGTGCGTGATCCAGACGATGCTGCGTTCCCGGCTGCCGGCGAGGAGCTCCTCGGCCAGCTCGGTGGCCGTGGCGTGATCGAGGTGCGCGGCGGGTTCGTCGAGCACGAGCACCGGCTGTCGGGCCAGGAGCGAACGGGCAATCGCGATCCGGGCCCGCTCTCCTCCCGACACCTGGGCATGACCGTCGCCGAGCCAGGTGTCGAGGCCGTCCGGCAGGTTCTCGAGCCAGGCGCCGAGCCGCGCCTGCCGCAAGGCCGCCTCGACCTCGGCGTCGGTGGCTGCGGGGTCGGCGAGGCGGACGTTCTCCACCAGCGTCGTGGCGAAGACATGCGGATCGTCGTCCACCAACCCCACCGTGCGACGTACGTCGTCGAGCGAGAGGTCCCGCAGGTCCGCGTCACCGAGGTCGACCTCGCCGCGCACCGGATCGAGGAAGCGGAGAAGCAACGCCGCAAGCGTGCTCTTGCCGGAGCCCGACGATCCGACGACCCCGATCCGGGCACCCGGCTCGACGATGAGGGAGAGGTCACGGAGCGTGGGCGTGTCGCTGGCCCACCCGCCCCACACCGAGCGGACGTCGATCCCGTAGGAGCGGGGTACGGCGCGGGCGACGGTGTCGCGTACCGCCGGAGCCGTGTGCTCGAGAGCCCGCAGGCGCTCCTCGGCTGCCCCGGTCCGTGCGGCGAGGGCGCCGGCATCAGCAAGGGGCAGGACCACGTCCACGAGGGCCAGCGGCAGCAGCACGAGCATGGCCATCATCGGCCCCGACAGACGCCCGTCCTGCACGGCCGCACCGGTGACGAGGGCGGTGATCGCGACGGCGCCCCCGCTCGACGCCAGGACGATGCCTCGGGCCGCCCCCAGCCAGGCCCCCGCGGAGATCGAGCTCCGGCCCAACCGATCGCTTGCCGCGGCAACGTCGTCGGACGCTCGCCCGACGGCCTGCCACATCACCAGCTCCTCAGCGACCTGCAGGGCGTCGACCACGGAGCCGGACAGGGCCGCCCGAAGCTCCACGTTCGTGCGCTCGGCGACCCCGGCGCCGACCCGGGCGACGGCGAAGCCGACGAGTCCACCGACGACGGTGAACAATCCGATCACCAGCCCCGCAGCCGGCATGAGGGCAGTGGCGACCAACGTGGCCAGCGCCGCGACCATGACAAAGGACCGCAGCGGCATCCGGACCCTGAGCTCGCGGTCGACGACGCCGTCGACGTCGTCCACGATCGAGGCCAGGAGGTCACCGCGGCGCTTGCCGAGTCGACCCGGGGTGAGCGGGACGAGGGCGTCGTACACCTGGACGCGACGCCGTGCCAGCAGCTGGAGCGCGATGTCGTGGGAGCGCAGTCGCTCGAGGTAGCGAAGCGCCGGTCTTGCGAGCCCGAAGGCGCGGACACCGACGATCGCGACCAGCAGCGTCAGCACGGCGGGCCGGGTCGACGCCTGGACGATCAGCCAGCCCGCGGTTGCTGTGAGCGCGACCCCTGAGGCGGAGGCCAGTGCGCCGATGACGCTGCTGGGCCACAGGCTCTGTTGCGGCAGCGGTGTCTCCGCGTCAGTGGGGCCTCGATCAGTCCGCGTGCGGCGGCGCCTCGCGGGGACGGGAGCCGGGATCCGGGCTGCAGGAGGAGCGGGCAGGGCGAGGACGGTGTCCGCCAGGCCGACGAGAAGCTCCCGATGGGCCACCACCACGACTCCGCTTGTCTTCGCGAGGTCCACGATGGTGTCCGCGATCACGCGTTCGGTCAGGTCGTCGAGGTGCGCGGTCGGCTCGTCGAGCAGGACCCACGGGCGGTCGGCGACAACCACACGCGCCAGAGCCAGCCGAGCTCGCTCGCCGGCCGAGAGGCTCGACCCGTCCTCGGAGATCGGAGCGTCGAGCCCGCCGGACAGCGAGCGAACCCTCTCCTCCAGAGCCACCTTCCGCAACGCCGACCACAGCTGTTCGTCGGTGGCGTCGGGCGCACCGAGCCGAAGGTTGTCGGCCAGGCTGCCGGACACGAACGCGGTGCGCTGTGGAAGCCAGGCGACCTGCTGCTGCCACGAGCCGTCCGAGACCGGCCGGCCGTCGACAGTGATGGACCCGGCGCTGGCTGGTAGCAAGCCCGCCAGTGCCGCGAGCAGTGTCGATTTCCCGCACCCGGAGGGACCCGTCACGGCGGTGACGCCGCGCGGCGCGAACGTCGTCGTCAGACGCGAGAACGCCGGGGCGAGCCGGCCCCCGTGCGTCACGGCGACGTCTGCGAGGAGGATCGGCCCGCTCCAGGGTGCGACCGCGTCAGAACGCGGGTCCAGCGGGTTCGGGGTCAGCTCGGACACCGCCTCGAACGTCGCGACGCCCTCTGCGGCGGCGTGGAACTCGGCACCCACCCGTCGCAACGGCCAGTAGGCCTCGGGTGCGAGCAGCAGCACCAGAAGTGCGGTGTGCAGGTCGAGGTGGCCGGCGGCAAGGCGCACCCCCACGACCACCGCCACCAGCGCGACGCTCAGGGTCGCGACCAGCTCCAGCACCGCCGAGGACGCGAACGCGACCCGGAGGGTGCCCAGCGACGCGCGACGGTAGCGATCGGTGATCACCCCGATCGTCTGGGACTGCGCCCGGGCCCGCCGGTGCGCAACCAGGGTGGGCAGGCCGCGCATGACGTCGAGGAAGTGCCCGGACAGCGAGGACATGGCACGCCACTGCTTCTCGGCGCGATCGCGGGTAGCCAGACCGACGAGCGCTCCGAAGACCGGGACCAGGGGCAGGGTGAGAGCCACGATCAGCGCACTCAGCAGGTCCTGGGTCGCGATCATCGCGAGCGTCAGCATGGGCAGCACGGCGGCCAGGACCAGCGCCGGAAGGTACCGGGTCAGGTAGGGCTCGGCTGCGCTGACGCCGCGCGTCGCCAGCGCAGAGAGCTCACCCGTGGAGGCCGATCCGTCCCGACCTCCTCGCGCGAGGACGGTGCTGATGATCCTGCGCCGCAGGTGGGTGCCGACGATGGCCGCTGCCTGGGCGGCCAGGACATCGACCACCCAGCCCAGCACGGCTCGGAGCCCGAGGACGGCCGCAACCAGCACACCCCAGCGCACGACGTCCTCGCCGTGCAGGGCCGCGATGACGAGGCCGGTGACGGCCCAGGCCTGGGCGATGACCAGGAGGCACTGCACCAGCGAGGCACCGAGCACCCCGAGCAGCGGACGTCGTGCCGGTGCCAGCTGCTCGCGGATCCTCGGGTCGGTGGGTCTCACCGGTTCCCGACCGGCGTCGGCAGGTCCGGGATGTGGTGGACCGCGATGCGCTTGCGGAACACCCAGTAGGTCCAGCCCTGGTAGACGAGCACCAGCGGCGTGAAGATCACTGCGACGACCGTCATGATGCGCAACGTGTAGTGGGTGGCCGCGGCGTTGGTCGTCGTCAGCCCCAGACCACTGGAGAGCGTCGTCGGCATCACGTCGGGGAAGAGGGCGAGGAAGAGTCCCGCCACCCCGAGGGCGATGGCCACGAAGGTCCCGAGGAAACCCCAGCCCTCGCGGCCGTTGCCAACCGCGGCGAGTCCGCCGAGCAGCGCGACTGCGGCGAGCGCGAACGCCACCGCCGACCCCACGGAACCGGTGCTGATCTGCGTCCAGCCGAGGAACACCACGGTCACCGCAGCGGCAACGAGACCGATCCGGGCCGCGAGCATGCGCGCCTCGCGGCGGATCGGACCGTCTGTCTTCAGCGACACGAACATCGCGCCATGGGCGAGGAACAGGAGTGTCGTCATCGTTCCGCCCAGCAGGGCGTAGGGATTCAGCAGGTTGAAGAAGCCGCCGGCGTACTCCATGTCGGCATCGATGGGCACCCCGCGAAGGATGTTCGCGAAGGCCACGCCCCACAGGATCGCGGGGACGTAGGACCCGAAGATGATCGCGAGGTCCCAGTTGGCGCGCCACTTGTCGTCGTCCCGCTTGGCGCGGTACTCGAACGCCAGGCCCCTCACGATCAGGGCCAGGAGGATCAGCAGGAGCGGCAGGTAGAAACCGCTGAAGAGCGTGGCATACCACTCCGGGAACGCGGCGAACGTCGCACCTCCGGCCACCAGCAGCCACACCTCGTTGCCGTCCCACACCGGCCCGATCGTGTTGATCAGGACCCGGCGTTCCTTCTCGGTGGTGCCGAGGATCGGGAGCAACATGCCGACGCCGAAGTCGAAGCCCTCGAGCGTGAAGTAGCCGATCCAGAGAACGGCGATCAACACGAACCAGACGGTCGTGAGTTCCATGGGTGTCTCCTGGCCGATCAGTAGGCGAAGGCGAGTGGGCGGTCGACGTCGTCGTCGTCGCCATCAGGTGGGCCAAGCGGAAGGAGGTCGACGGCTGGCTCTGCCCCCTTGCGGATGTAGGTGAGCATCAGCCGCACCTCGATCACCGCGAGCACGGCGTACAGCAGGGTGAGCGCGACCAGCGACAGGCCCATCTCGAGGGCGGATACTCCGGGAGACACCGCCTGCGCGGTCGTCATCAGGCCGAAGACCGCCCATGGTTGGCGGCCCATCTCGGTGAAGATCCAGCCGAAGGAGTTCGCGAGCAGCGGCAGGAACGGCAACGCCATCGCCGTCCACAGGACACCACGTCCGGTGGGAGTGCGCTGGCGCCGGGTTGCCCAGAGGATCCAGCCGGCTGCAGCCGCGGCGACAAGGCCCAGGCCGATCATCAGCCGAAACGTCCAGTAGGTCAGCGGGATCGTCGGCGTGTAGTCACCGGCCGAGTAGTAGGCAGCGCCCGGGTCGCTGCCGTAGGTCTGCTGGTACTGCTCACGGAGCTGGTTGATGCCGACGACCTCACCCGAGGGCGATCCGGTGCCGAGGAACGAGAGCAGGCGCGGGATCTTGATCGCGAACTTCTCGTGAGACCCGTCAAGGCTGCCGAGGGTGAAGATCGAGAAGCCGGCGGGTGACTCGGTGTCGTAGAGCCCCTCAGCCGCAGCCATCTTCATGGGCTGGACCTCGGTCATGATCTTGCCCTGGATGTCGCCGGTGAACGCCACGCCGAGCCCGCTGACCAGCACCACCACGGCCCCGGTGCGGACCGCCTTGCGGTACATTCCGCGGTCCTCGTCGCTGGCGCCCCGGCGCGTCATCTGCCAGAACGCCACACCCACCACAAATGCGGCGCCCGTGAGGTACGCCGAGAGGACGACGTGCGGGAACGTCACCAGCTGGACCTTGTTGAACATCACTGCGCCGAAGTCGTTCATCTCCGCACGTCCGGTCTCCGGGTTGAACGCGAAGCCCACGGGGTGCTGCATCCAGGAGTTGGCGGCGAGGATGAAGTACGCCGAGAACAGGGTCCCGAGGTGAACGGCCCAGATGCACGCCGCGTGCACCTTCGCGGGCAACCGGTCCCAGCCGAAGATCCAGAGGCCGAGGAACGTGGACTCGAGGAAGAAGGCGAGCAGCCCCTCGATCGCGAGCGGCGCCCCGAAGACGTCGCCGACGAAGCGCGAGTAGTCACTCCAGTTCATCCCGAACTGGAACTCCTGCACGATCCCGGTGACGATGCCGATCGCGACGTTGATCAGGAGCAGCTTGCCGAAGAACTTCGTGAGGCGGAGCCAGCGGGGGTTCCTGGTGCGCACCCAGGCGGTCTCGTAGCTGGCCACGATCCCCGAGAGCCCGATGGTGATGGGTACGAAGAGGAAGTGGTAGACGGTGGTGATTGCGAACTGCCACCTGGCGATGTCGAGCGGGTCCACGGGTGCTCCTGACCGAGTGGGGGTCTGACTCGCCTCACGCTAGGAGGGCGGCAGCGGCGCGATCACGGCCGAGAGTCCTCGACCGGGCGGGACCAAGGTCCCTCCGCGGTCACCTCGCGAGCACCTCGTCGAGCGGCCGACGGGGGGTACGGGGCAGGCTGCTCCGCCCGATCTGCTGCCAGCCGATGCGCACCAGGATCTGTGGAACCTCGAGGCCGGCGAACACGGTCCGGAAGAGCTCGGCCCGGGTCTCCTCGATCTCGACGACCTGGCTCAGTGGCACGACCGACAGCCCACCCTTGGTGGCCTCGAGCCACAGCATGCTCAGCATCTCGCCGGCCCGGAGCCAGGAGAGCGCTCCGTCGTCGTCCGTCGTCACCGCGAGCAGCCCGTCCGATGCCTCGACAAGCTCCTGACGTGCGTCCGGGTAGAGGCCATGGGCGAACCTGTTGCGGCGGCTGCCGGGATAGTGATCAGCGGGTGGGATCACGCCGGCCGGGACGCCGTCGACGGAGCTCCGGTCGACCCACAGCTGCTGCTCGGCGGTGAAGCGCAGGTCCGCCTCCTGCTCGGTCATCGCGCGGTTCACGAGGAGCTCGGTCCGAAAGCGCGACACCACGCCGGTCAGCGGTCGCACGCGGGCGAAGTCACTCGCGGTGACTTCCGCCAGGTGCTCCAGACGCTCGTCCGGCACCGGCCAGGACGTGAAGCGTCGCCGGTCGGTGCACCGCTGTTCGAGGGCTCGCAGGTCGGCCAGCGTGTCGGGAGTGGGATGGCCGTCGCCCAGCTCGATGACTGCAAGCACGTCCGAGTCCCGTGGGTCAGGCAGTCGGCGGACCGACGTGGCGAAGCCCTCGGCACGGGCGGCCACCCGCGCGTGGTGCAGGGCGGTGCCGCAGCTGATCACGAGGTTCCGACCCGTCGGGTCCGCGACGGGCAGCTGCCGGTCGCGGTCGGCTCGAAGCTCGAGGGTCAGGCCGTCGATGCGCCAGCGCCAGGGCTGGGTGTTGTGCACGCTGGGGGCACGGCACGCGAGCTCGACGATCCGTCGTACGACGTCGTGCTCGATCGGCGGGGTCTCCCCGCCGACCTGCTCCACCAAGCTCATGACTGCCTCCTCCGCGATTGCATCTGCCTCACCTTGCGCCCGGCCGTCCGGGTCGCGTGAGAGTCGAAGGTCCCGGCATCCGGGGCACATCAGCGGACAGTGGCCGCTGGGCGGAGGCTTACTGTGGCGGTATGACCGAAGCGCCAGCAGAGCCACCCAAGGGTGATCCGATCCGCGTCTACCTCCTCGACGACCACGAGATCGTCCGGCGCGGCATCCGGGAGCTCCTCGAGGGCGAGGGCGACATCGTGGTGGTGGGCGAGTCCGGCCTTGCCGAGGAGGCGACCCGACGCATCCCGGCGCTGCGACCGCACGTCGCGATCCTGGACGGACGCCTGCCTGACGGATCGGGCATCGACGTGTGTCGCGACGTCCGGTCCCAGGATCCCACCATCAATGCGCTGATCCTCACGTCGTACGACGATGACGAGGCGCTGTTCTCCGCGATCATGGCCGGCGCCGCGGGATACATCCTCAAGCAGGTCCGCGGCAACGACCTGATCAACACGGTCCGCAGGGTTGCGGCGGGACAGTCGATGCTCGACCCCGCGGTGACTGCCCAGGTGCTCGAGCGCCTGCGGAGTGGTCCCAAGGTCGACCCCACCCTTCAACAGCTCACCGCCCAGGAGCTCCGCATCCTCGAGCTGATCGGCCAGGGAATGACGAACCGGCAGATCGCGGGCAACCTGTTCCTCGCCGAGAAGACCGTCAAGAACTACGTGTCGTCGATGCTCGCGAAGCTGGGCCTCGAGAGCCGCACGCAGGCGGCGATCTTCGCGACCAAGCACATCGTGGACTGACCTTCCGGTCAGCTCGGCAGAAGCCGGCGTCCGGTCAGCTTCCGGGGCTCGATGACGACGTGCAGCGCCCGTCGACCGCCTGCCCACACATCCACAGCGGCACCCACTGACGGTGCCCGGGCGCCGTCGTACAGGAGATGCGCGGTCCCACGAGCCAGCACGCTCCAGCCCGAGCGGGTGACGGGGTCGATGCCGTCGACCTGGAAGGCCACCGGCAGATCGTCACACTCTCGCGCCGAGGCGGAGTAGGGCGACGTGCGGAACACGATCTTCCCCTCGGCCGCCACGAAGTTGACCGGCAGGACCGTGGGTCCGCCGCTGCCGCACCACGCCACTCGCCCGACCTCGCAGGATGAGAGCTGTTCCCAGCACTCGTCCCGGGTCAGCTCGATCAGTTGTCCGCCGGTGTCCAGGAAGCTGCTCATGGCCTGGTCCCCTTCCTGGTTGTCGTGACCTCCAGAATGTGTCCCGGACGGCCGCGCCGGCCAGATCAGTTGGGCCCGCACACAAGGGACCTAGTGCCCGCCAGGCCGGCACGGCAGGTCCGGGGGTTACCTTGGGTGGGATACCGGCTCATCGAAAGCCGGGGCCGGGAGAGTCATGCAGGAGCCTGACGTCGGGCCAACCGGTCCCGGTCTCTCCGACACGGGGTTCGACGACCTCCTCCGGGAAGTGTTGAACCGGGTCCACGGCGTCCTCGACGAGCAGGCCCGCTGGCAGCTCCTCCTTGATGCCGTCGTGACGATGGCCGCCGACCTCTCGCTGGACGGCCTGTTGGAGCGCATCGTCCAGATCGCGACCACCCTGGCCGGTGCGCAGTACGCCGCGCTGGGTGTGTTGGGTGTTGGCCCCGAACGGCGGCTGCGCACCTTCGTCCACCACGGAATGACACCCGTGCAGGTGCAGGACATCGGGGAGCTGCCGACCGGCCACGGGCTGCTCGGCCTGATCATCGACCGGCCCCGGCCGCTGCGGCTCCGCGACATCGCCGAGCACGCGGAGTCCTACGGCTTCCCGGCCGGTCACCCCCCGATGAGCTCGTTCCTCGGTGTGCCCCTCCGGATCCGGGACCAGGTCTTCGGCAACCTGTACCTGACCGAGAAGGTCGGCGGCGGTGACTTCACCCAGCAGGACGAGGACATCGTGGTCGCACTGGCGGCCGCCGCCGGCGTGGCCATCGAGAACGCCCGCCTGCTCGAGGACGCCGCCCGACGCGAGAAGTGGTTGGCCGCGACGGCCGAGATCACGGGACTCCTGTCGGAGTGGACCCCCGGTTCGGACGCCCTCCAGGCTGTCGCGGACCGCGCCCGCGAGGTGTCCGACGCGGATCTCGCCTGGATCGTCGCAGGTGCCGACGAGGACCACCTCGCGATCCGGGTCGTCTCCGGGGCGGCAGACATCGACGTCGCCCGCGCGTCGGCCACGGTCTCGATGCAGCGATCGCTGGCTCGTGACGTGGTCCGCACGGGCAAGATGCTCACCGTCGACCACTTGAGCCAGGACCCGCGTGCCTTCTCCACCGCCGACATCCCGGGTTGGCCCGAGCTCGGGCCAGCGATCGTCGTGCCGTTGCGCAGCGCTTCGGGCACGGAAGGCGTGTTGGCCCTGGCCTGGGCTCCGCAGAACGTCCAGCGGTACCTCGCGGTGGACACGGCGCTGCCCGCCAGCTTCGCCGAGCAGGCCGCGCTGGCGCTCCAGGTGGCCCAGGCACGCGAGGACCAGCAGCGGCTGGCGCTCTTCGAGGACCGGGACCGGATCGGGCGCGACCTGCACGACCTCGTGATCCAGCGGCTCTTCGCGATCGGGCTGAGCCTGCAGAGTGCCTCGCGGCTGACCGAGAAGCCGGCCCTTGCCGATCGGCTGAACACCGCGGTCGACGATCTCGACGCCACGATTCGCGACGTACGGCGCACAATCTTCGCGCTCGGGTCCCTGGACGACGCCGCGGACATCCAGGCCGAGGTGACCCGGATGGTCGACCGGGCCGCCGGCACGATGAAGTTCCGCCCCTCGTTGACGTTCGAGGGGCCGATCCGGACCCGGATCAGCTCCGCGGTGGCACCCGACCTGCTTGCGGTGCTCGGCGAGGCCCTGTCGAACGCGAGCCGGCACGCGAACGCGTCCTCGGTGGAGGTGCTGCTCACCGCCGGCGACGACATCAGGCTGGTCGTGGTCGACGACGGAGCGGGCCTGCCGGCCACCGTCAACGAGAGCGGCTTGCACAACATGCGCCAGCGCGCCGAACAGCTCGGTGGACGCTGCCTGGTGACCTCGGGTCCGTCCGAAGGCACCCGGGTCGAGTGGACCGTGCCGGCTTCTTGAGCTGCTAGAGCCGGGCGGACCGGCTGGACTCGAGCCGCTCCTCGGCCACCTGGGCGAGTACCCGACCCCAGCTGCGAGCGCGGTCGATCTCGCCCGGAACCAACGGGCCGGCGGTGCCCTGGACGACGAAGCCGGTCGGCTTCCCGATCAGCGTGTAGCCGTTGTGGGCGAGCAGGTGGCCGGCGCGGGTCGAGGCGGATTTGGGGAAGCGCCGCATCTGGGTGACCCGGGTGTCGAAGCAGGCAGCCAGTCGCGGGGTGTCGTCCGAGGGGCCCTTCATCGCCAGTAACCACTCGCGAAGACCGTTTTCTGCCCGGGCCCGATCCGCTCCCTGTCGCACGGCGTCCTCGCGAGTCGCCTGTCGGCTCAGCGAGAAGGCGTGGGTAGGAGCTCCGACGACGATCAGGTTGTGCTGCGCCACATCAGCCGGTGTCGCCTGCCCTACCTCGAGGATGCTGACGTCGGCACCCTCGAGGCCCAAGCCGTCGGCGACGGCTCCGGCGATGCTCTCGGTGTTGCCGAACATGGACTCGTAGACCACCAGGGCCGAGATGCTGTTCATGTCGAGACCTCCTCGTTTCGTTCCCCTACCCCCACCCTCCTCGGCCGGCGGAAGGCGCGCCCGGGTCGAGGGGCCGCTCGCGGTGAGGCGAAGGTCCCTACCGCCGCTCGAGGGCGGAGCGTCCTGCCTCCAATCGCGCCACCGGGACGCGAAACGGTGAGCAGGAGACGTAGTCCAGCCCGACCTCGTCGAAGAAGTGGATGGAGGCGGGGTCTCCGCCGTGCTCGCCGCAGACCCCCAGTCCCAGCTCGGGCCTGGCCTCACGACCCAGTCGTACAGCGGTTCGCACGAGCGCGCCCACGCCTTCGGTGTCGAGTGACTCGAAGGGCGAGACCGGGAAGACGCCGTGCTCGAGGTAGGTCGAGAAGAACGACGCCTCGACGTCGTCACGGGAGAACCCCCACGTCATCTGGGTCAGGTCGTTGGTGCCGAACGAGAAGAACTCCGCGGTGGCGGCGATCCGGTCGGCCGTGACCGCCGCCCGGGGCAGCTCGATCATGGTGCCGACCCGGTGCGGGATCGTGACGCCTCGCTCGGATTCGACAGCCTTCGCAACCCCCAGGATCTGGTCCCGCACGATCTCGAGCTCCCGGGCAGCGCCCACGAGGGGGACCATGATCTCCGGGTGGGGGTCGCCGCCGGCGTCGATCCGATCAGCCGCCGCCTCCAGGATCGCCCTGGCCTGCATGAGGAACAGCCCCGGGATCACGATGCCGAGTCGGACCCCGCGGAGCCCGAGCATCGGGTTCTGCTCGTGCAGTCGTTTCACGGCGTCGAGCAGCTTGTGCTGCCGGCCGTCCTCCTGGCCGCGCTCATCGTCGAGCGAGACCTGCACGGAGAGATCGGTGTAGTCGGGCAGGAACTCGTGCAGGGGCGGGTCGATCAGCCGGATCGTGACAGGCAACCCGTCCATGGCCTCGAGGATCCCGACGAAGTCGCGGCGCTGCAGGGGGAGCAGCTCGCTGAGTGCGGCCTCCTGGGCCACGTTGTCGTCAGCGAGGATCAGGTTCTCGACCAGTTGGCGTCGCTCCCCGAGGAACATGTGCTCGGTACGACACAGCCCGATGCCGCGCGCGCCGAACCTGCGCGCGCGGGCGGCGTCCTCCGCGGTGTCGGCGTTGGCGTGCACCCCGAGCCGACGTACGGCGTCGGCATGCTCGAGGATCTGCGCCACAGCGGTGACGACGTCATCCTCCTCGTCGACCTCCCCCTCGAAGTGGCGCACGACGAGGGAGGGGACGACCGGGACCGGACCCTCGAAGACCTCACCCGTGGTGCCGTCGATGGAGATCACGTCGCCTTCCGCCAGGGTCGGGCCGCCTCGGACCCGGATCTTCCGTGAGGAGACATCGACCTCGATCGCCTCGACGCCGCACACGCAGGTCCGGCCCATGCCACGCGCGACGACGGCCGCGTGGGAGGTCTTCCCGCCACGGCTGGTGAGGATGCCTCGCGCGACGACCATGCCGTGCAGGTCCTCGGGGTTGGTCTCGGTGCGCACCAGGATGACGTCGTCACCCCGACCGGCCCACTCGACCGCCGTCTCCGAGTCGAGCACGATCTTGCCGACGGCCGCCCCGGGCGACGCGTTCATGCCGCGCGCGATCGGCTTCTGCTCGGCATCGGTGTCGAACCTGGGGAACATCAGGTTGGCCAGCTGCGCGCCGGTCACCCGCCGCAGGGCCTCGTCGAGGTCGATCAACCCCTCGGCGGCCATGGTCCGGGCGATCCGGAACGCGGCCTCGGCCGTGCGCTTGCCCACCCGGGTCTGGAGCATCCAGAGCTTGCCGCTCTCGATCGTGAACTCGATGTCGCACAGGTCGCGATAGTGGTGTTCGAGCGTCTCCATGTGCTCGACGAGCTCGTCGTGCGAAGCCTTGTCGATCTCGGCGAGCTGGGCCAGGGGGATCGTGTTGCGGATGCCGGCCACCACATCCTCGCCCTGGGCGTTCTGCAGGTAGTCGCCGTAGCTCCCCCGCATGCCGGACGCCGGGTCCCGGGTGAAGCACACCCCCGAACCGGAGGTCATCCCGCGGTTGCCGAACACCATCGCCTGGACGTTCACCGCGGTGCCGAGGTCCTCGGGAATGCGCTCCTGGCGGCGGTAGAGACGGGCCCGCTCGGTGTTCCACGAGTCGAAGACCGCGCGCATCGCCTGGGCGAGCTGGTCGGCCGGGTCCTGGGGGAACTCGCCACCGGTGTGGTCGCGGATGAGCTCCTTGTACGTCGAGACGAGCTCGTGCAGGTCCTCGGTCAGCAGGTCGACGTCCGCGTCGGAGCCGCGCCGCGACTTGAGCCGGTCCAGCTCCTCGGAGAAGACGTGTCCATCGACTCCGAGCACGGTGTTGCCGAACATCTGCAGCAGGCGGCGGTAGGAGTCCATCGCGAACCGCTCGTCGCCACTTTGCTGGGCGAGGCCGGCCACGGACTCGTCGTTCAGGCCGACGTTCAGGACCGTCTCCATCATCCCGGGCATGGAGAACTTGGCCCCCGAGCGGACCGAGACCAGGAGCGGGTCCACCGGGTCGCCGAGCCTGCGGCCCATCTGTTCCTCGAGCGCGCGCCGGTGCTCGGCGATCTCGGCTGCCAGCGTCTCCGGCTCCGAGCCGTTCGCGAGGTAGGCCCGACACGCCTCAGTGGTGATGGTGAAACCCGGCGGCACTGGCAACCCCAGGTTCGTCATCTCGGCCAGGTTGGCCCCCTTGCCGCCGAGAAGGTCCTTCTGGTCCTTGTTGCCCTGGCTGAAGTCGAAGACGAAGGTGCTCATCTGCTGATCTTGGTCCGGATCGGCCACGAAGGGCAGGGTCCTGGGCCTTTGATTTGTGCCGCCCGGTCAGCGGGGACGGCGGCCGATCACGCAGGTGCCGCCGATGTCGTCGTCGTGCTCGATGCGGGCTTCCAGGCCGACGGCACCCATCAGTCCCGCGGTCACGGGTGCCTGGGCGCGGCTCGCCTCGATCAGCAGGACGCCGCCGGGGGCCAGCCACTCGCCGGCGCCGCGGACCACCCGCCGGTGGACGTCGAGGCCGTCGGCCCCACCGTCCAGCGCCACCAGATGCTCGTGGTCCCGGGCCTCGGGTGGCATCAGGGCGACGGCCTCACTGGGGACGTACGGCGCGTTCACGGCAACCACGTCGACGCGCCCGCGAAGGGAGGGCGGCAACGGGGCGTACAGGTCTCCTTCGAGGACCCGCTCCGCTGGGAGATTCCTCCTGGCGCAGTGGACGGCCGCCGGGTCGACGTCCGACGCGTACACCACTGCACGGGGTACGGCGTCGAGCACGGCTGCACCGAGGGCGCCGGTTCCGCAGCAGAGGTCGACCACGATCGAGCCCGGTCCAGCCGTGCTCCGGGCGATGCGGGCCAGCAGCTCGGTGCGTCGCCGTGGCACGAACACGCCCGGCTCGACGACGACCCGCAGCCCGCAGAAGTCAGCCCAGCCCACGATCTGCTCGAGCGGCCGGCCGGCTTCCCGGTCGACAATCAGGCGGTCCAGCTCCTCAGCGTCTGACGCGGCTGACAACAGCAGGGCGGCCTCGTCCTCCGCGAACACGCAGCCCGCGGCCCGGAGACGGTCCGCGACCTCGCTGAGGGATGGGGCGTCCATCTCGTGATGATCGCAGCGCAGGCGACGCGGGCACCGGTCTGGTCCGGTCAACGATTCACCAGAACAGACTTGCAATCAATACAAGCATGTTCCACACTCTTCTCATGGAGACCGCAGGAGGGACCGCAGGCCCGGGCCGGACGCGTCGGAGCTATGACTCCTCGCGTCGCCGGGCCATGGCAGAGGACACCCGGAGCGCGGTCTTCGCCGCCGGAGCGGACCTGTTCGCAACACGCGGCTGGGCCGGCACCGGCATGCGCGACGTGGCCCGGGCCGCCGGCGTCTCGGTCGAGACTGTCTACGCGACCGCCGGGAACAAGAGCGACCTCCTGCTCCGGGTGATCGACATCGGGATAGTCGGTGACGACGAGCCGGTGCCACTGGCCGACCGGCCGGAGTTCCTGGCGATGGGCCAGGGCAACCGGGCCGCCCGGCTCGCCGCTGTCGGCCGTCAGATCACCGCTTCGAACCAGCGGATCGCCGCGCTCAACCGGACGCTCGCCCAGGCGGCTGCCGGTGACGCGAATCTCGCGGACCGGCTCCGAGCCAGCCAGAGGACGCAGCGCGCGGCGTACCGAGACGGCCTCCGGCTGGTTCTCGGGCGCACCCCCGCCGCCGATCTCGTCGACGGCGTGTGGGCGCTCGGCAGCCACGACGTCTACCTCCAGCTGGTCGAGCTCGCCGGCTGGACCCCTCGCAAGTACGAGCGCTGGATCGTCCAGCGCTTCGAGCAGCTGCTCGCCCACCTCCCCGAGGAGAAGTCATGACCACCGCCAACGCCATCGACCTCGATGGTCCCTGCGACACCCGGATGATGGGCATCGTCCACTCCGCCCTGCGCCGTGACCTGGTCCGGGCCCGGATCCTGCTCGAGGGTCGGCCCGCCATCGACGCCAAGCGCCGGACGGCTCTTGCCGAGCAGGTCCTCTGGCTGATGCATGCCCTCCACCTGCACCACGAGGGCGAGGACATCGGGCTCTACCCGATGGTGCTGCGCAACAACCCCGGCGCGCGCGAGCTCGTCGAGGACATGGACACCGACCACCACCGGATCACCCCGGCGATGGCCGCCGTCGAGGGCGCGACCCTGGCCTACCGCGACGGCACCACCGGCTCCGACGCCGGACTGCTCGCCGCCCTCAGCGAGCTCGAGGCCGTCCTGCTGCCGCACCTCGCCCGCGAGGAGCTGGAGATGATGCCGGTCGTCTCGGGTTGCGTCACCGAGCGCGAGTGGCGTGCGTGGAACGAGGAGATCAACCTCAAGCCGAAGTCCACGATGTACCTGGCCGAGGACGGGCACTGGATCCTCGACAACCTGGATGCCGAGGGTCGCGCCCTCGTTGTCGGCCAGGTCCCGCCCGTGCCTCGCTTCATCCTGGTCCGCCTGCTCGGCGGCCGCTACAACCGCAAGCGTGCGGCGCTCTGGGAGGGTACGCCGGCGGAGTCGGTGCCGTCGCTGTCGGTCGAGGCCGCACGGGCGTGGGTGCGATGACCCGCTGGTCGATCGCCTGGACCGGGTCGCACGAAGTGGTCGTCGACGCCACCCCCGACCAGATCTGGGCGGTGCTCACCGACGTCACCCGGATCGCCGAGTGGAGCCACGAGTGCCGCAGCGCGGAGTGGCTGGACGGAGCTGCGGGGCCCGAGGTAGGTGCGCGGTTCCGCGGGAACAACAAGGTCGGCCGGTTCGGCTGGAGCCGGGTCTGCACGGTGACCGAGCTCGAGCCAGGCAGGACCTTCGCCTACCGCACCGACGGTGGGATCCCGCCGGACTCCACCGCCTGGACGTTCCGCCTCGAGCCTCAGTTCGGTGGCACGCGCGTCACCCAGTCCTACGAGATCCTGAAGTTCGCGCGCTGGATGGAGCTCGCCACGATCGCGCTGGTCCCGCCGCACCGGGACCGGTCCGCCGCGCTGCGCGAGGACCTGCTCCGGCTCGGGGACGTCGCGGCCGGGACGGACGCCGTACAGAACTAGAACGCGTTATCGTTCCGGCGTGGTCAACGACGTCTTCGCCCCTGCGACCCTCGGCCCGGTCAAGCTGCGCAACCGCACCGTCAAGGCAGCGACGTTCGAGGGACGGGCGCCGAACGGGCAGGTCACCGACGGGCTCATCGACTACCACCTCGCGGTGACGCGAGGCGGTGTCGGCCTCACCACGGTCGCCTACCTGGCCATCGCTCCCGAGGGTCGCACCCATGCCGAGCAGATCGTCGTCGGCGAGGACACGCTGGCCGGTCTGACCCGGCTCGCGGAGGCTGTCCACGAAACCGGCGCTGCGGTCGCCGGTCAGGTCGGGCATGCCGGGCCGGTCGCCAACGGGCGTTCGAACGGCGTGCGCGCGCTCAGCGCCAGCCGGATGCCCAGTCCGCTGTCGATGCAGATGGTCGGATCGGCCTCGGAGCAGGACCTGACCCGGATCACGAAGGCGTACGTCGCCACGGCGCGGACGTTGGTCCGCGCCGGGTTCGACGTGCTCGAGCTGCACATGGCGCACAGCTACCTCATCTCCTCGTTCCTGGCACCGGGACTCAACCGTCGCAAGGACAGGTGGGGTGGGTCCACGGAGAACCGGGCGCGCCTGGGGCGGCAGGTCGCGCGAGCGGTCCGGGACGAGATCGGCTCCGATGCGGCCATCACCGCGAAGGTCAGCCTCAGCGACGGGTTCAAGGGTGGCGTGACGACGGATGCCGGCCTCGAGTTCGCACACCTGCTCGAGGCCGATGGCACCCTGGACGCGCTCCAGATGAGCGGGGGCAGCTCGCTGATGAACCCGATGTACCTCTTCCGTGGCGGCGCGCCCGTCAAGGAGTTCGCGGCGTCGATGCCCCTCCCGGTGCGCCTCGGCATGAAGACTCCGATGGGCAAGGGCTTCATGAAGGAGTACGACTTCGAGGAGGCGTACTTCCTGGACAAGGCGCTGAGGTTCCGCGAAGGGCTGTCCCTGCCGCTGATGCTGCTCGGCGGCATCAACCGCCGCGACACGATGGAGAACGCGATGGCGCTCGGATTCGACTTCGTCGCGATGGGCCGGGCGCTGCTGCGCGAGCCCGACCTGGTCAACAAGCTGCAGGGCTCCACGCAGGAAGCCGGCATCTGCATCCACTGCAACCGGTGCATGCCCACGATCTACTCCGGCACCCGCTGCCCGGTGATCGCCGAGACCGCCTGAGCCGAAACGGCGGACGGCAGACGACCGTCCGGACGGAAACCCTTCCGGATGACTAGAACGTGTTCTAGGTTTGCGGGCATGTCTGACGTCACTCCCGCCCGCCCGCTCCGCGTCGTCGTCTGGTCCACGGGAACCATCGGCCGGCACGCGATCGCCGGAATCGACCGGCATCCCGCCCTGGAGCTGGTCGGAGTGTGGGTGTCGAACCCCGAGAAGGACGGCAAGGACGCCGGGGTCCTGGCCGACCTCGGCCGCGAGCTCGGGGTCCTTGCCACCACCGACCGGGACGCCCTGATCGCCCTCCAGCCGGACGCGATCGTGCACACGGCGATGGCCGACGACCGGGTCTTCGAGTGCATCGAGGACCTGATCTCGTTCGTCGAGGCAGGCATCAACGTGACGTCCAGCGGCCCGGTCCTGCTGCAGTGGCCCGAGGAGATCCTGCCTGCGGACTTCATCGCCCGGATCGAGGACGCGTGCGCCCGGGGCAACGCGAGCATGCACATCAACGGGATCGACCCCGGTTTCGCCAACGACCTGCTGCCCCTGGTCATGACCAGCCTGTCGCAGCGCATCGACGAGGTCCGGGTCATGGAGATCTGCGACTACTCGACGTACTACCAGCCGGTCGTCATGGGCGACATGTTCGGGTTCGGCAGGCCGATGGACGAGATCGGCATGATCTTCCAGCCCGGCATCCTCTCGATGGCCTGGGGCAGCGTGGTCCGCCAGATCGCCGCGGGCCTCGACATCACCCTCGACGAGCCGCTGAGTGAGGAGGTCGACCGTCGCCCCGCCGAGGTGGACACGCCGTCGGTGTCCGGGGACGTCAGGGCCGGCACGATGGGCGCCGTCCGCTTCCAGGTCATCGGCAAGGTCGACGGGGTGCCGCGCGTGGTGCTCGAGCACATCACGCGGACGGCTCCCGACCAGGTGCCCGAGTGGCCGACCCCGCCCGACGGCGACGGGTGCTACCGGGTCAAGATCACCGGCGAGCCCATGATGCAGGTCGACTTCACCCACCACGGAGAGCACGGTGACCACAACGTGTCCGGAATGATCACCACCGCCCAGCGCATCGTCAACGCGCTCCCGGCAGTCGTCGCTGCCAAGCCGGGCATCGTCCGGGCCATCGACCTGCCACTGGTGACCGGCCGGGGCCTGGTGGCGACGGCATGAAGATCCTCGAGCGTTTCGCCGTCACCGACCAGGTCGCGATCGTCACCGGTGCGGGCCGTGGCCTCGGTGCTGCCACCGCCGTTGCCCTCGCAGAGGCCGGGGCTGACGTCCTCATCTCCGCCCGCACGGAGCGCCAGCTCGACCGGGTCGCCGAGAAGGTGCGCGCCACCGGGCGCCGCTGCCTCGTCGTGCCCGCTGACCTGAGCGACCTGGACGCAGTCGCCGGTCTGGCCCAGGCGGCGTACGACGAGTTCGGCCGGCTCGACACCGTGGTCAACAACGTGGGCGGCACCTTCCCCACCGAGTTCCTCAAGACCACCAACGAGTTCCTCAACGAAGCATTCAGCTTCAACGTGACCACGGCGCACGCCCTCAGCGTCGCCGCGGTGCCTCTGATGCTGTCGTCGGCTCCCGACGCGCAGAAGAGCATCGTCACGATCAGCTCGATGATGGGCCGCACGGCCGACCGTGGCTTCATCGCCTACGGCACGGCGAAGGCCGCACTGGCCCACTGGACGAAGATGGCCGCCCAGGACCTCGCGCCACGGGTGCGCGTCAACGGGATCTATGTCGGGTCGATCATGACCAGCGCGCTGGAGTTCGTCGCCGGCCAGCCGGAGATGATGAACCAGCTCGAGACCAAGACGCCCCTCAAGCGCGTGGGCGAGCCGGAGGACATCGCCGCCGGAGTCCTCTACCTCTCGTCCAGGGCCGGCCAGTACGTCACCGGCAAGCTCATCGAGATCGATGGTGGCATCCAGCAGCCGACCCTCGACCTCGGGTTCCCGGACGTCGGCCCGTAGGGTCGCGACAGTGACCTCGTCCGAAGCCGGCATCAGCACGGCGTACGCCGTCTCGCCGGACTCCGGACAGCACTGGACCGCGGAGGGGGCCTGGCCGGTGGCCGACGGCATCCACCGGATCCCGTTGCCGTTGCCGATGGACGGCCTGAAGGCGATCAACGTCTACGTCATCGAGACCGGCCAGGGCCTCACGCTCGTCGACGGCGGCTGGGCAATCACCGAGGGCCGCAGCACGCTCCAGGCGGGGCTGCGCGGCATCGGCTTCGGGTTCGATGACATCCGTCGGTTCCTGGTCACCCACGTGCACCGTGACCACTACACACTCGCGGCCGTCCTCGGCAGGGAGTTCGGCGCCGACGTGAGCCTCGGCATCGGGGACCGGCCGACCCTCGACCTGATGCACCAGGTCCACGTTGGCGAGATCGCGGAGAACCCCACCATCGCGGTCCTCCGCTCCGCGGGCGCCTTGGGCGTCGCCGAGGCCTGGGAGTCGATGTACGACGGGCAGCTCCCCGACCTCACCCAGTGGGCCTATCCCGACACCTGGCTGGAGGGCGACCAGCCGATCCAGGTCGGCACGCGCACCCTCGACGCGGTGCACACGCCCGGACACACCGCCGGCCACTTCGTGTTCGCCGAGCGGGCCGCCGGGTTGTTGTTCGCCGGGGACCACGTGCTTCCGACGATCACACCCTCGATCGGCTTCGAACCCGTGCCGGTGCCCCAGCCGCTCGGCGACTTCATGGCGTCGCTGACCAAGGTGCGCGGGCTGCCGGACCTGCAGATCCTGCCCGCCCACGGGCCGATGGCGCCGTCGTCGCACACGCGGGTGGACGAGCTGCTGGCCTTCCACGAGAAGCGGCTGAGCCTCTGCCTCGACGCGCTGTCCAAAGGCCGCGTCACGGCGTACGACGTCGCCGGCGTGCTGCCGTGGACGCGGCACGAGCACGACTTCTCCACGCTCGACATCTTCAACAGCGCCATGGCGAGCATGGAGACGAAGGCGCACCTCGAGCTGCTCGTCGCCCGCGGTCAGGCGACCCGCGAGGAGTCGGACGGCGTCGTCGTCTTCTCCGTCGCCGAACGGCCAGGTTCACCGGGCCTGCGGTGAAACCGGCCGCCGCATCGGCAGGTGCGGGATCCCGTCGTCCAGGAACTCCGGACCCGTGATCGTGAAGCCGAACGCGGCGTACCACCCGGCCAGCGGTGCCTGGGCGTCGAGGATGACGTCGCGCCCACCGCAGACCTGGAGTGCTGTCGTCATCACCGCGTCGGCCAGGCCTCGGCCGCGGGCCGCCGGAGCGAGGACAACCCGACCGATCCGCCACACGTCGTTGTCGTCGACCACCCGCGCGTAGCCGAGCACCTCGTCGTCCTCCTCCAGCAGCACGTGCCGGGTGCCGGGCTCGAGGTCCCGGCCATCGAGGTCGGGGTAGGGACATTGCTGCTCGATGACGAACACGTCCTGACGTAGCCGCCAGATCGCGTACGCCGTGCGGGCGTCGAGGTGCTCGAAGGGGACGGCAACGATCCTCATCGCAGGAACTCCAGGGTCCGGCGCCACGCGGCGCGCGCCTCGGGGATGAACGGCAGCAGGCCGAAGACATGGATGAGGTCGGGCACCTCGACGTAGGTCAGGTCCCAGCCGGCCCCCTCGGCCCGGGCGGCGAGCAGCCGGCACCCCGGGGCGAGCAGGTCACGAGTGCCACAGAACATCAGCGCCGGTGGCAGCCCCGCCAGGTCTCCGAACACGGGTGAGACCTGGGGCAGGCCGAGGTCGGCTGCCGATCCGGCCCACCACTCGGCGTAGGCCCGCAGCTTGCCGATGAACAGCCAGGTGTCGCGCTCCGCGAAGGATTCGGTGTCGGGCGTGCTCGTGGTGAGGTCGACCCACGGCGCGTGCAGCACGAGGCGGGAGGGCTGCGGGCCACCGCGGTCGCGCAGGGTCAGCGCGAGCGCGAGCGCGTAGCCGCCCCCGGCCGAGTCGCCCACGAGCAGCAGGTCTCCGGAGCCCGTCGCCAGCCGGCCCGCCAGGTCGGCCATCGCATCGTGGGAGTGGCGCCAGCTGTGCTCCGGCGCGACGGGGTAGTCGGGCAGCACCACCCTGGCCCCGAGCGCCGTCGCGAGCCGGGCGGCGTACCGCACCTGGAACGCATCGATCCCCGAGACGAACCCACCACCGTGCACGTAGAGAACCGTGCGTACCGGATCGGTCCCCCGTGGCGTGATCACGTACGACGGGAACCCGCCCGCAGGGCCCGTCAGCTCCTCGGTGATGACCGAGAACCGCCGGGCAAACCTCGGCACCACCCCGGTCGGCAGCCGCGGCTCGAGGCCGGCATGGTGCCGCTCCAGCCGGGCGCGCTCGTTCTCGACGGTGTCGAGGTCGCGGGACTTCCGGATCCGTGGGATCGCCCAGGCGATGAGCTCGTGGCGGCGGCTCGGCATGCGCGAAGCCTAGAGCGCGACCCCGCGTCCCTGAGCAGCCCAGCTGTCACAGATCGGCCCCCGCCGGTGTCTTCATGCCGACCGGCACAGAACCACGAGAAGGAGCCACGAAATGCCCAGCACGTTTCGCATCCCGAAAGCCACCATCACCGGGCTCTACGGCTCGATCATGTCGACGTACGCGCGCCGCACCTGGGGCCAGGTCCCCGACAACGCCTACGTCCTGTGGCACAACCGCAAGGTCCTCAAGGCGATCTTCTCCTTCGAGGGGAAGGTGGCGAAGTGGGACCAGCTCGACGAGAACCTCAAGTCCTACGCCCAGCTCGCCAGCGCGGCGACCATCGGCTGCAGCTGGTGCCTGGACTTCGGCTACTTCATGGCCCACAACGACGGCCTCGACCTGGCCAAGGTCCGCGAGGTCCCGCGCTGGCGCGAGTCCGACGTTTTCACGCCGCTCGAGCGCGACGTGCTGGAGTACGCCGAGGCGATGAGCGTCACCCCTCTCACCGTCACCGACTGGATGGTCGCGAAGCTCGTCGACCAGCTCGGCGAGCCGGCCGTCGTCGAGCTGACCCAGATGGTGGCCCTGGAGAACATGCGTTCGCGCTTCAACTCCGCCGCCGGGCTGCAGAGCCAGGGATACTCGGACGTCTGTGAGCTGCCGCTCGCCGTACCCTCCCAGGCATGAGCTCTGACGAGAGCCCGGGGACCGGCACCACCTCGGAGGCCACCGACGCCTTCGTCGGCCACCGCAACCTGCTCTTCACCGTGGCCTACGAGATGCTCGGCTCTGCCGCGGACGCCGAGGACGTGCTGCAGGAGGCATGGTTGCGCTGGGCCGAGGTCGACCATGCGGACGTCCGCGACCGACGGGCGTACCTCGTCCGGATCACCACCCGGCTGAGCCTGAACCGGATGCGCACGACGGCCCGGCGCCGCGAGTCGTACGTCGGCCCCTGGCTGCCCGAGCCACTGCTCACCGCGCCGGACGTGGCCGAGGACGTCGAGCTGGCCGACAGCGTCTCCACCGCGATGCTGCTGGTGCTCGAGACGCTCACCCCGACCGAGCGGGCGGTGTTCGTGCTGCGCGAGGTCTTCGCCGTGGAGTACGACGAGATCGCGGCGGCCGTGGACAAGTCACCGGCCGCGGTCCGCCAGATCGCGCACCGGGCGCGCAGCCATGTGGAGGCCCGGCGCCCGCGCGAGTCGGTGACGCCGACCGAGCGTGACGCGGTGATCGCGCGGTTCCTCACCGCCACGGCCACGGGCGATCTCCAGGGGCTGATGGACGTGCTCGCGCCGGACGTCGTCCTGCTCACCGACGGCGGCGGTTTCAAGAAGGCCGCGCTGCGCCCGATCCACGGTCGCGACAAGGTGCTCAGGTTCCTGGCTGCGGTCGCGCCGGAGAACGCCGAGGCGCAGGTCGTCACGATCAACGGGCAGCCCGCGCTTCGGCTGCTCATCGGAGGGGAGCTCGACGCGATCGGGACCATGCTGGTCGAGGACGGCCTCGTGACCGGGCTCTACCTGGTCCGCAACCCGCACAAGCTCGGACGCATCGACGGGGCGGTGCCGCTGACTCGGTGACGGCGACACCGACACCGACACGGACGGCGCTTCGCGCTGATCCGGGTGGGGCATAGGGTGGCCCGAACAGACAGGGGAGCACGCGCGGGCGTGCTGAGAGTGCGGACGAGCCGCAGACCCTCCGAACCTGATCCGGTTAGCACCGGCGATAGGGAGTCAGATGAAGTCCGCCACTGCGCTTGCGGCCGTCCTGCTCGTGGGCGCCACTGCGTCCTGCTCGCTCGTGGGCGGAGGTGACGACAACGCGAAGAACAACACCCAGGTCGTGCTGGTCACCCACGAGTCGTTCGTGCTCTCGAAGGCTCTCCAGAAGTCGTTCGAGAAGCAGTCCGGCTACGACCTTGTGATCCGGGCCGCGGGCGACGCCGGCGTGCTCACCAACAAGCTGGTGCTCACCAAGGACGACCCCACCGGGGACGTGGCGTTCGGGGTCGACAACACGTTCGCCTCCCGGGCCCTCGACGAGGGCGTCTTCGCCGAGCACCAGCCGACCGTGCTCGACCCTGTCGCCGCGTACGAGCTGCCCGGTGACGACAAGCATCTGCTCACTCCGATCGACCACGGCAACGTCTGCGTCAACGTCGACGACACCTGGTTCGCCGCCCACGACCTGGCCGAGCCGAGGACCCTCGACGACCTGACCGCCCCGGCCTACCGAAACCTGTTCGTGCTGCCCGGTGCGACCACGAGCTCGACGGGGATGGCGTTCCTGCTGGCCACCATCGCGGCGTACGGCAAAGACTGGCCGGCGTACTGGACCGACCTGATGAACAACGGCGCCAAGCTGACCGCCGGTTGGTCCGACGCCTACGAGGTCGACTTCACCCAGGGCGGAGGGTCGGGAGACAGGCCGATCGTGCTCTCCTACGACTCCTCACCGGCGTTCACCGTCAAGGACGGGAAGTCCAGCACAAGTGCACTGCTGGACACGTGCTTCGAGCAGATCGAGTACGCCGGCGTTCTCACCGGGGCCGCGAACCCCACCGGGGCGGAGTCGTTCATCAACTTCCTCGCGAGCCCGGAGGTCCAGGCCGCGCTGCCCGACAGCATGTACGTGTTCCCCGTCGACCCCGACATCGAGCTGCCTCACGAGTGGGCGAGGTTCGCGAAGCAGCCGACCCACCCGTACACCGTCGACCCCGCCGACATCAGCGCCAATCGAGACGCCTGGCTGCGCGAGTGGAGCGACGTCACTTCGCGATGAGCACTGTCGCTCGGAGGTCGAGCCAGTCGAGAATCCTCACGGTCGTCGGGCTGGCCCTGGGGCCGGTGCTGGTGCTCGGCGTCTTCTTCGTGCTGCCCGTCAGTGGGATGCTCGCGCGCGGCTTCTGGCCGGACGGCACCTTCGACCCGGGCGGGGTGATCGAGGTGCTGGGCAGGCCCCGCACCGGCCGGGTGGTGTGGTTCACGCTCTGGTCGGCGACGGTGGCGACGGTGGCCGCGGTGCTGCTCGGGCTCCCGGCGGCGTACGCCCTGCACCGGCTGGAGTTCCCACTCCGCCGGATGGTCCGGGCGTTGCTGATCGTGCCGTTCGTGCTGCCCACGGTGGTGGTAGGTGTCGCGTTCCGTCAGCTGCTCGGGGAAGCGGGTCCCCTGGGCTTCCTCGGGCTCGACGGGACCGCGTACGCGATCGTGGCCGGGCTGGTGTTCTTCAACGTCGCGGTGGTCATCCGCACGGTAGGGGCCGCGTGGGAGGCCCTGGACCCTCGTCCGGGCGAGGCGGCGGCCGCGCTCGGCGCCCGGCCCTGGCAGGTCTTCCGCACCGTCACGTTGCCCGCGCTGCGGCCATCGATCGTGTCGGCAGCCAGTGTGGTGTTCCTGTTCTGCGCCACGGCCTTCGGCGTGGTGCTGACGCTCGGCGGGCTGCGGTACTCCTCGGTCGAGACCGAGATCTACCTGCTCACGACGAACCTGCTGGATCTTCCGGCCGCGGCCGCTCTCTCGATCGTGCAGCTCGTGGCCGTGACCCTGCTGCTGGTCCTCGCCGGCCGGCTGCGCGCCGTACCTGACGCCACCGTCAACCGTGTCGCTCCACGCCCGCGCCGGCCCCGTCGCTCCGACATCCCTCAGCTGGCCGCGACCCTGCTCCTGCTGATCCTGGTCGCGGCGCCGATGGCGACGCTCGTGCTGGGCTCACTCCGGGTCGAAGGGGCCTGGAGCCTGGGCAACTATCGCGCCCTGCAGACCACCGGGTCTCGCCAGGCGCTGCTGGTCCCCGTCACCGATGCTCTGGGCTTCTCACTGCGAACCGCCGTGGACGCCACCTGGATGTCGCTCACGTTGGGGATGCTGGTCGCGGTCGTGGTCACCCGACGGTCCCACGGGCGGGCGGAGCGCGGGCTCCGAGGAGCCCTCGACGGGTTCTTCATGCTGCCGCTCGGGGTGTCCGCGGTGACGCTCGGCTTCGGCTTCCTGATCACGCTCGACCGGCCGCCCCTCGACCTGCGCGACTCGACGCTGCTCGTGCCGATCGCCCAGGCCCTCGTGGCACTGCCCCTGGTCGTGCGCACGATCGTGCCCGTGCTGGCCGGCATCGACGATCGCCAGCGCCAGGCGGCCGCCTCGCTGGGCGCGGGGCCGCTGCGGACCCTGATGACCGTGGACCTGCCCGTCGTGTGGAAGCCGTTGCTGGCAGCCGGTGGGTTCGCGTTCGCCGTGTCGTTGGGAGAGTTCGGAGCCACGTCGTTCCTGGCCCGCGAGGACCGCCCGACCGTCCCCGTGGTGATCTTCCGGCTGATCGGCCACCCCGGTGCGATGAACTACGGCATGGCCCTGGCCGCGTCGGTGGTGCTAGCCGTGACCACGGCGACCGTCATGCTGGCTG
>JAOPXM010000202.1 GCA_025965125.1 Nocardioides sp. | reverse complement strand
CCAGCTCGATCGAGTTCTTCCGCGACGAGTACCTCGCCCACCTCAGCCACGGCGGCTGCCCCTTCGACCCGGCCGCCTCCACCGTCTTCGCCACCGCCGGAGCCAGCGCATGACAACTGCAGACATGGCCACCGAGAAGGCCGTTGACATGGTCACGCTCACCATCGACGGCGTCCAGGTCAGCGTCCCCAAGGACACCCTGGTGATCCGGGCCGCCGAACAGGTGGGCGTGCAGATCCCGCGATTCTGTGACCACCCGCTGCTCGAGCCGGTCGGCGCCTGCCGGCAGTGCCTGGTCGACATCCCGGATGCCGGCAACGGGCGCGGCTTCCCCAAGCCCCAGGCGTCGTGCACGATCACGGTCGCCGAGGGCATGGTCGTCAGCACCCAAGCCACCAGTCCGGTCGCCGACAAGGCCCAGCAGGGGATCATGGAGTTCCTGCTGATCAACCACCCGCTCGACTGCCCGGTCTGCGACAAGGGCGGCGAGTGCCCACTGCAGAACCAGGCAATGTCCAACGGCCGCGGAGAGTCCCGCTTCGAGGGGCTCAAGCGCACGTTCCCGAAGCCGATCAACATTTCGGCGAACGTCCTGCTCGACCGTGAGCGCTGCGTGCTCTGCGCGCGCTGCACCCGCTTCTCCGAGCAGATCGCCGGCGACCCGTTCATCGCGCTGATCGAGCGGGGTGCCCTGCAGCAGGTCGGCATCTACGAGAAGGAGCCCTTCGAGTCCTACTTCTCGGGCAACACGATCCAGATCTGCCCGGTCGGCGCCCTGACCTCCGCCGAGTACCGCTTCCGCGCACGGCCGTTCGACCTCGTGTCCACGCCGTCGGTGGCCGAGCACGACGCCTGTGGCTCGGCCATCCGCGTCGACCACCGTCGCAACAGGGTGGTGCGCCGGCTGGCCGGCAACGACCCCGAGGTGAACGAGGAGTGGATCACCGACAAGGACCGCTTCGCGTTCTCCTATGCCTACCAGCCCGACCGGCTGACCTACCCGCAGGTGCGTGACGAGGACGGTTCGCTCCGACCCGCCTCGTGGCCCGAGGCCTTCACGGTCGCGGCCCGCGGCCTCGCCGCCGCCGGCGCCTCGGCCGTCCTGACCGGAGGTCGCGTCACCGCCGAGGACGCCTACGCCTACAGCAAGTTCGCCCGGGTCGCGCTCGCCACCAACGACATCGACTTCCGAGCCCGGCCGCACTCCGCCGAGGAAGCGTCGTTCCTCGCCGCCGAGGTCGTCGCGACCGGTCCGGCCGGCGGCGCTGTCACGTACGCCGACCTCGAGTCAGCGAGCACCGTCGTCCTCGTCGGGATCGAGCCCGAGGACGAGGCGGGCGCGATCTTCCTGCGCCTGCGCAAGGCGTCTCGGCACGGCACCCGGGTCATCGCGATCGCGCCACTGTCGACGCGCGGTCTGCAGAAGATGGCTGGCCGGCTCGTGCCCACCGTTCCCGGTGACGAGGCGGCTGCGCTCGAGAGCTTGCTCGCGCACGCCGAGTTCGGCATCGACAAGACCGCCGTCATCCTCGTCGGCGAGCGCCTCGCCACCTCGCCCGGGGCTCTCCCCGCCGCAGTGGCGCTGGCGAACAAGACCGGTGCCCGACTGGCGTGGGTCCCGCGCCGTGCCGGTGACCGCGGAGCCATCGAGACGGGCTGTCTCCCCAACCTGTTGCCCGGCGGGCGGCCCGTGGCGGACGCGTCGGCGCGGGTCGACGCGGCCACCGCCTGGGGTGTCGAGGCTGTCCCCGAGACCCCGGGTCGTGACGGCGACTCGATCGTCGCGGCGCTGGTCTCCGGCGAGCTCGGAGGTCTGGTCATCGGTGGTGTCGACCCCGATGACACCACCGACCCCGCCGCCACCCGTGCCGCGATCGAGGCCGCCTCGTTCGTGGTCGCCCTTGAGCTGCGCGAGACCGACGTGACGCGCTCGGCCGACGTGGTGTTCCCGGTGGCGCCCGTCACCGACAAGGCCGGCACGTTCGTCACCTGGGAGGGCAGGCCGCGATCCTTCGAAGCGGTGTTCACCAACCCGACGTCGCTTCCCGACCTGCGGATCCTGGCCGGCATCGCCGAGGAGCTCGGCGCCCCGCTCGGGTTCCGCACGGTCGCCGAGGCGCGGGCCCAGATGATCGACATGGGTCCCTGGGACGGCGAGCGAGCCAGTGCATCTGGCGACGAGACCGCCTCCAGTGCGACGGGCTCGTCCGACGGCCTCGCGCTCGCGTCCTGGAAGCAGCTTCTCGACAACGGCTCGATGCAGGACGGGGACGACTACCTCCGCGCGACCACCCGCAAGCCGGTGGCCCGGGTTGCCCGGGCCGTCTACGACGCCGTGGGCCCGGTGCTGACGGTCACGGGTGACCGCGGCTCGGTCACCCTGATCGCGCAAGCCGCCGACGACCTGGTCGACGGGGTCATCTGGGTGCCGGCCAACTCGGTCGGAAACGGCGTGCTGGCGGACCTGGCCTCGCCCGGCAGCCGGGTCACCGTGAAGGGAGCCGACCAGTGATCCTCCCGCTGGCAGCCGACAACCTCACCGCCTTCGGCCACGACCCGTGGTGGGTCATCCTGATCAAGACCGTGCTGATCTTCCTCGTGCTGGTCCTGCTCACGCTGTTCAACATCTGGTGGGAGCGCCGGGTGGTGGCCCGCATGCAGCACCGCATCGGCCCCAACGTGCACGGCCCCTTCGGCCTGCTCCAGTCCCTCGCAGATGGCGTGAAGCTGGCGCTCAAGGAGGACATCATCCCGAAGGCGGCCGACAAGGTCGTGTTCGTGCTGGCGCCCGTCCTGGCTGCCGTCCCCGCGTTCGTGACGTTCTCGGTGATCCCGTTCGGCCCGACCGATGTCAAGATCCCGTTCACCGACACGCACACGGCGCTCCAGCTCACCGACATGCCGGTGGCGGTGCTGTTCGTCATGGCGATCGCTTCGGTCGGCATCTACGGCATCGTCCTCGGCGGCTGGTCGAGCGGCTCGACGTACTCCCTGCTCGGCGGGCTCCGCTCGAGCGCGCAGATGATCTCCTATGAGGTCGCGATGGGCCTCGCCCTCGTCGCGGTGTTCCTGTACGCCGGTTCGATGTCCACGTCGGAGATCGTGGCCGCCCAGGACAACCTGTGGTTCGGCCTGATCCTGGCGCCGTCATTCGGGATCTACGTGATCAGCATGATCGGGGAGACCAACCGCGCCCCTTGCGACCTCCCCGAGGCCGTGGGCGAGCTCGTGGGCGGCTTCCACACCGAGTACTCCTCGCTCAAGTTCGCCCTGTTCTTCCTCGCCGAGTACATCAACATGGCCACGGTCTCCGCCCTGGCCACCACCCTGTTCCTCGGTGGCTGGCACGCGCCGTTCTGGATCGACCATGTCTGGGCGGGTGCCAACCAGGGCTACGTCCCGGTGATCTGGTTCTTCGGCAAGGTGCTGACGTTCATCTTCTTCTTCATCTGGCTCCGTGGTTCCCTGCCGCGGCTCCGTTACGACCAGTTCATGGCGTTCGGCTGGAAGCGGCTGATTCCCCTCGCTCTGGGCTGGATCGTCGCGGTGGGCACGATCCGCGCGATCTCCCTCGACGGCGGTCTCGACCGGCAGTACCTCCTGATCGGCATCGGCATCCTCGCCGTGCTCTTCCTCGTCCTGTTCTTCATCGGCGAGAACGAGAGCGCCGAGGACGAGGACGAGGCGCTGCCGGCATCCACGCCCGGCGGTTTCCCCGTGCCCGCCATGCCCGCGGGCGGCCCGGTCCAGGGTGCCGCCGCCCCGCTCACGTTCGACTCGAGCAGCCCCACCGTCACCGCCGCCGCGGCGACCGGAGAGGACACCTGATGCCCACACTGAAGGAACAGTTCTGGGACCCGGTCGCGGGTTTCGGCGTCACCTTCCGGACCATGTTCCGAAAGGTCGTCACCGAGCAGTACCCGTTCGAGAAGCTGCCGACCGCCCCGCGCTTCCACGGCCGGCACCAGCTCAACCGCTGGCCCGACGGGCTGGAGAAGTGCATCGGCTGCGAGCTGTGTGCATGGGCCTGCCCGGCCGATGCCATCTACGTCGAGGGCGCCTCGAACACCGAGGACGAGCGCTTCAGCCCGGGCGAGCGCTACGGCCGCGTCTACCAGATCAACTACCTGCGCTGCATCCTGTGCGGCCTGTGCATCGAGGCCTGTCCGACCCGGGCGCTGACGATGACCAACGAGTACGAGCTTGCCGACAACAACCGGGCCGACCTCATCTACGAGAAGAGTGACCTGCTCGCACCACTGCTTCCTGGCATGGAGCAGCCACCCCACCCGATGCTGTTGGGCGACGACGCCGAGGACTACTACCGCGGCACGTTCTCCGCTCCGCCCCCGCAGGCTCGCGCTGACGACGGTGCCAAGGGGGCCACCTCGTGATCGCCTTCTGGATCCTCGCGCCCATCATGGTGCTCGCCGCGCTCGGCATCCTGTTCGTGCGCAAGGCCGTGCACGCCGCGTTGCTGCTCGCCGTGGTGATGATGAGCCTTGCGGTGCTCTACCTCGTGCTCGAGGCGCCCTTCCTCTTCGCGGTCCAGATCATCGTCTACACCGGCGCCATCCTGATGCTGTTCCTGTTCGTCGTGATGCTGGTCGGCGTCGACGCCTCCGACTCGGTCGTCGAGACGATCCGGGGCCAGCGCGTGATGGCGATCCTCGCTGGCCTGGTCCTCGGCCTGGTGCTGGTCACCGCGCTCGGGCAGATCACGCTCGGCAGCGCGGTCGGTCTCGGGGACGCCAACAGCGGCGGCAACATCCAGGCCCTCGCAAACATCCTCTTCTCCCGCTACGTCTTCGCCTTCGAGACCACCAGCGCCCTGCTGATCACGGCCGCCGTGGGCGCCATGGTCCTGGCCCACCGCGAGCGGCTCGACCCGAAGCCCACGCAGGCGCAGCTTGCCGCCCAGCGGGTGCGTGACTACGCCGCGAAGGGCCTGCACCTCGGCCCGCTCCCGCCTCCCGGTGTCTTTGCCCGGCACAACGCCGTCGACACCCCGGCCCTGCTGCCCGACGGCACCGCCTCCCAGGCGTCGATCTCCCGGGTGCTCGCCGCGCGCGGCACGGTCCGGTCGGCACCGGCCCTGGCCGATGACATCGAGGGCGTGCAGCAGTCGCTCGAGTCCCTCGGTGACGATGCCGCCCGCGGACAGGGTCCGGCCCCCGCGAACACCGAGGAGGACGACAGATGACGGCCACCCCGTACGTCGTGCTCTCGGCCATCATCTTCACGATCGGCTGCGTCGGGGTGCTGACCCGGCGCAACGCGATCGTGGTGTTCATGTGTGTGGAGCTGATGCTCAACGCCTCCAACCTCGCGCTGGTGGCGTTCGCTCGACAGCACGGCAACCTCGACGGCCAGATCGCGGCCTTCTTCGTGATGGTCGTGGCCGCTGCCGAGGTCGTTGTCGGACTGGCGATCATCATGACCATCTTCCGTACCCGTCGATCGGCCTCGGTCGACGACGCGAGCCTGTTGAAGTACTGAGGAGCGCCGGGTAGATGTACGCCGACATCACGGCATGGCACGACGCCGTCAACATTCCCTTGGTCGACCCCACGTCGACGAACGGGGTCCTCTCCCTCATCTGGCTGGTGATCGCGCTCCCGCTGGCCGGGGCGGCGATCCTGCTGCTCGGTGGCAGGTTCGCCGACAAGTGGGGCCACCTGCTGGGCACCGCCCTGCCGATCGGGTCGTTCCTGATCAGCCTGTTGATGTTCATCAGCCTGATCGGCAAGGACAGCGGCGACCGCCAGGTCACCCAGCACCTCTGGAACTGGGTCGACGTCGGCACGTTCCACGCGGGCTTCGACCTGCTCTACGACCCGTTGTCTGCGCTCTTCCTGATGCTGATCACGGGCGTCGGGTCACTGATCCACGTCTACTCCATCGGCTACATGGAGCACGACCCGCGGCGGCGCCGATTCTTCGGCTACCTGAACCTGTTCGTGGCCGCGATGCTGATGCTCGTCCTCTCCGAGAACTACCTCGGCATGTTCCTCGGCTGGGAGGGTGTCGGCCTGGCGTCGTACCTCCTGATCGGCTTCTGGCAGCACAAGCCGACAGCCGCGGCCGCCGCCAAGAAGGCGTTCGTCATCAACCGTGTCGGTGACATCGGCATGTCGCTCGCGATCGCCCTGATGTTCGTCACGTTCGGCACGACCAGCTTCACGGGCGTGAGCCACCTGGCCGGGGGCGCCACCGACAACACGCTCAACGCGCTGGGCCTGCTGCTCCTGCTGGCTGCTTGCGGCAAGTCGGCCCAGGTGCCGCTGCAGTCCTGGCTGCTCGACGCGATGGAAGGCCCGACCCCCGTCTCGGCACTCATCCACGCGGCCACCATGGTGACCGCCGGCGTCTACCTGATCGTCCGCTCCAACTTCATCTTCGAGCTGGCGCCCGAGGCGCAGACAGCGGTCGTGATCGTCGCGGTCGTCACGCTCCTGTGGGGCGCGATCATCGGGTGCGCGAAGGACGACATCAAGAAGGCGCTCGCCGGCTCCACGATGAGCCAGATCGGCTACATGATGCTCGGCGCCGGGCTCGGCCCGGCCGGCTACGCCTTCGCGATCTTCCACCTGCTCACCCACGGCTTCTTCAAGGCCAACATGTTCCTCGGCGCCGGGTCGGTGATGCACGGCATGAACGACGACGTCGACATGCGCCGGTACGGCGCGATCCGTCACGCCATGCCGGTCACGTTCCTCACGTTCGCCATGGGCTATCTCGCGATCATCGGGTTCCCCGGCTTCTCGGGCTTCTGGTCCAAGGACAAGATCATCGAGACCGCCCTGGCCGACAACTGGATCGTGGGGCTGCTCGCCCTGCTCGGCGCCGGCATCACCGGCTTCTACATGACCCGGTTGATGCTGATGACGTTCCTCACCAACAAGCGCTGGAAGGAAGACGTGCACCCGCACGAGTCACCCGCCGTGATGACCATCCCGCTGATCGTGCTGGCTGCGCTGTCCGTCCTGGGCGGCGTGATGCTGGCCGGGAACTGGATCCAGGACTTCCTCGCGCCAGTGGTCGGGGTGGCCCCGCACGAGGACCCGCCGATCCCCGCTCTCGGTGTGACCCTGCTGGCCGTGCTGGTGGTGGCCGTCGGTGTGGCCACTGCCTGGTTCCTCGTCGGCAAGCGCGAGATCCCGCTCACCGCACCGCAGGACGTCTCGTTCGCCACCACGGCGGCGCGCAGGGACCTCTACGGAGATGCGATCAACGACGAGCTCGTGGTGCGGCCGGGCAAGGGCCTGATCACGGCACTGTTGGGCATCGACCGCTACGGCGTGGACGGCGTCACGACGGGCGGCCCGATCGCCGTCGGCGCCGTCGCCGGCCAGCTGCGTCGCGTCCAGAACGGCTTCGTCCGCTCCTACGCCCTCTCCCTGCTCGGCGGCGTCCTGCTCGTCGTGCTGGCCCTTCTGGTGGTGAACGTCGGATGAACGACTTCCCGTGGCTGACCCTCCTGATCCTGGTGCCGCTGGTCGGTTCCCTGCTCGTCGCCTTCCTCCCGAAGGCGCCCGGCTCGGCGCTGCCCAAGCAGGTCGCGGTGGCCGTCTCCCTGCTGACGCTCGCGATCGGCGTCGCCATCGCGGCGCAGTTCAGCTCCGGCGACGGGATGCAGCTGACCGAGACGCACACCTGGATCGACGCCTTCGGCGTCAACTACGCCCTGGGCGTCGACGGCCTGGGCCTGCTGATGATCCTGCTCACCGTCGCGCTCGTTCCGATCGTGCTCGTCGCCTCCTGGAACGAGGCGGATGACGGCAACGCGGCCGCGTTCTTCGGGTGGGCACTGGCGCTGGAGGCGTTCTCGCTGGCCGTGTTCGCGGCCACCGACGTCTTCCTCTTCTACGTCGTCTTCGAGGCGACCCTGATCCCGGCGTACTTCCTGATCGGGGGCTTCGGTCGCGAGGGCCGGGCGTTCGCCGCGCTGAAGTTCCTGATGTTCCAGCTCGGAGGCGGCCTGGTGCTGCTCGCCGGTGTCATCGGTCTGTACGTCGTCTCCGCGCAGCAGGGCAGTCCGTCGTACCTGCTCAGCGACCTCTCGCAGCTGAACCTCAGCACCGGCGCGGAGCGCTGGCTGTTCGTCGCCTTCTTCATCGCGTTCGCGGTGAAGGCGCCGCTGTTCCCGCTGCACACCTGGCTGGCCGACACCACCGAGAGGGCGACGCCCGGCACCAGCGTGCTGCTGGTCTGCGTGCTCGACAAGATCGGCACGTTCGGGATGCTGCGGTTCTGTCTCGGACTGTTCCCCGAGGCGTCGCAGTGGGCGACGCCGGTCGTCGTGACCCTGGCACTGATCTCGATCGTGTACGGCGCGCTGATCGCCATCGGCCAGGACGACATCCTGCGTCTGATCGGCCTCACGTCGCTGAGCCACTTCGGCTTCATCACCCTCGGCATCTTCGCGTTCAGCAGCCAGGGCGGGTCGGGGGCGATCCTCTACATGGTCAACCACGGCATCGGCACCGCCGCGCTGTTCCTGCTGGCCGGATTCCTGATCAGACGCCGAGGCACCACGCTGATCAGCCAGATGGGCGGGCTCGAGAAGGTCACCCCCGTGCTCGCCGGCTTGTTCCTGATCGCCGGACTCGCCACGCTCGGGCTTCCGGGGCTCAGCCCGTTCGTCTCGGAGATCCTCGTCCTCATCTCGGCCTTCGACTACCACTGGTGGGTGGGTGGGGTTGCCGTCTCCGGCATCGTGCTGGCCGCGATCTACGTGCTCTGGATGTACCAACGTGTGATGACCGGCCCCACCCCGCCGACCGTCGAGGGGACCCGCGACCTGGGTCGTCGCGAGCTGGTGGCAGTGGCCCCGTTGATGCTCGCCCTCGTCGTGCTCGGCTTCTACCCGCGGCCGCTGCTCGACGTCGCCAACCCGACGGTCTACTCACTGATGGAGCACGTCGGCGTCTCGGACGCACCGCCCGCCGTACCCGCCGCGGACAACGGCTCGGCTGAGGAAGGCCACCAGTGAACGACTTCGTAAACCCGACCATCGAGTACGCCCAGCTGTGGCCGATCCTTGTCGTGTTCGGTGTCGCCTGCCTTGGCGTGGTGCTCGAGGCGTTCCTGCCCCGTGGGCGTCGCCACCTCTCGCAGAGCGTGCTGGCCGTCCTCGGCCTGGCGGCCGCGCTCGGCGGCACCGTCTACGTCGGTCTCGACCTCCACAAGTTCGGCGGCGGAGCAGCACGCGGCCTGATCGCCGCCGAGGGCACCATCGTGGTCGACGGTCCGACCGTCTACCTCTGGGGTCTGATCCTGGTCTTCTCGATCGGCGGTGTGCTGCTCTTCGCCGAGCGCCGGCTCGAGGGCGGCGTCTCCGCGTTCGCCGGCCAGGCAGCAGCCCTGCCCGGCACCGAGGCGGAGCGTCAGGCCTCGACCCAGGGGCTCGACCACACCGAGGTCTACCCGCTGCTGATGTTCGCCGTCGGCGGCATGATGCTCTTCCCCGCCGCGAACGACCTGCTCACCATGTTCGTGGCGCTCGAGGTCCTGTCGTTGCCGCTCTACCTGCTCTGCGGCCTGGCCCGACGGCGCCGGCTGCTGAGCCAGGAGGCGGCACTCAAGTACTTCCTCCTCGGTGCGTTCTCCTCCGGATTCTTCCTGTACGGCGTCGCCCTGATCTACGGCTTCGCCGGATCCATGCAGTTCTCGGACATCAACGAGGCCGTCCGAAACGACGCCTCGAACCAGTCGCTGCTGTTGATCGGCATGGGAATGCTGGCCGTGGGCCTGCTGTTCAAGGTCGGCGCAGCCCCGTTCCACTCGTGGACCCCGGACGTCTACCAGGGCGCTCCGACCGCCGTGACCGCGTTCATGGCGGCGGGCACCAAGATCGCCGCGTTCGGCGCGATGCTGCGGCTGTTCTACGTGGCGTTCGGCTCGGACCGCTGGAGCTGGCAGCCGATGTTGTGGGTGATCGCGATCCTCACGATGCTCGTCGGCGCCGTGCTAGCGGTCGTGCAGACCGACGTGAAGCGGATGCTCGCCTACTCCTCCATCGCCCACACCGGGTTCCTGCTCACCGGCGTCCTCGGCGTCCAGAGCGCCTCGGAGCTGTCCGACGGCCAGGTGACCTCGATGCAGGCCGTGCTGTTCTACCTCACGACGTACGGCTTCGCCATGGTTGGCGGCTTCGCCGTCGTCACCTTGGTCCGCGACTCGGGTGGAGAGGCTACGTCGTTCGCCCGCTGGGCCGGGCTCGGCAGGCGCTCACCGCTGGTTGCCGGCGTCTTCGCGTTCTTCCTGCTGTCGATGGCGGGCATCCCGCTGACGGCCGGCTTCGTCGGCAAGTGGGCGGTCTTCACGGTCGCGTTGGCCGCGGGTGCCTGGCCGGTCGTGGTGGTGGCGATCGGGTCCAGCATCATCGCCGTCTACTTCTACGTCCGCCTGATCCTCCTGATGTTCTTCACCGAGGCGGAGGGCGAGGTCGCCAGCGTCACCACGCCTTCGTTGCTGACGTCTGCGACCATCGCGGTGGGCGTCGTCGCGACCCTGGTGCTCGGCGTCGTCCCTGGCCCGGTTCTCGATCTGGCCGGTCATGCAGGACAATTCATCAGGTGACCTCCGACCTGGCCCTGCCGATCGCGGACGAGGCCCTAGCGGGCCGGCTGTTGGGGCGGATGGCCGTCGTCGAGGAAGCCCTCGCCGGGCACGTCCAGAGCCGGGCCCCCTTTGTGACCGCCGCAGCCAGCCACCTGATGGAGGCCGGCGGCAAGCGGTTCCGTCCGCTGCTCGTGCTCCTGGCTGCCGAGACCGGCGACCGCGCCGGCTCCGACGAGGTCATCACGGCTGCCTGCGTGGTCGAGCTGACCCACCTCGCTTCGCTGTACCACGAGGACGTCATGGACGAGGCAGACCTCCGACGAGGCGCCGTGTCGGCCAATGCCCGGTGGGACAACCATGTCGCGATCCTGACCGGTGACTTCCTGTTCTCGAAGTCGTCCGAGCTGACAGCCGAGCTGGGTGCCGACGCCGTGCGCATCCAGGCGCGGACGTTCACTCGCCTGGTGGAGGGGCAGATCATGGAGACCGTGGAGCCCGGGCCCGACGAGGACGCCCTGGCCCACTACCTCGACGTCGTTGCCGGCAAGACCGGCTCGCTCCTGGCCACGTCGGCCCTCTACGGGGCCAGGTTCGGTGGGGCAAGCCGCGAGGTCGAGCAGGCGCTGACGTCGTACGGCGAGATCGTCGGCTCCGCCTTCCAGCTGTCCGATGACATCCTCGACATCGCCTCCGAGTCCGACGAGTCCGGGAAGACACCCGGCACCGACCTGCGGGAGGGCGTGCCCACGCTCCCGGTGCTGATGGCTCGCGCTTCCACGGACCCGGCCGACGCCCGCCTGCTCGAGCTGCTCGCCCTCGACCTCGGCGACGACGACCTGCACGCGGAGGCACTCGACCTGCTTCGCAAGCACCCAGCGATGGACGAGGCTCGTGCCTACGTCCTCGCCCGGGCCGCGGAGGCCAAGGCCCTGCTCGCGGCCCTGCCCGATGGGCCCGTCCGAACCGCCCTCGAGTCCTTCGCGGACGTCGTGGCGGTCCGCACCACCTGACGGCTCGACGGTCAGACTGCGGAGGCGGCCACCGCGAGCCGGAGCTGGCGGTGGTGGTTGGTCAGCTCGACCGTGAACAGCATCAGGGCCACCCACACGAGCACGAAGCCGGCCCAGCGACCCGGCGGCATGTCCTCGTGGAACCACAGCACGCCGAGGGCGAACTGGAGGATCGGCGCGAGGTACTGCAGCAGGCCGAGCGTCACCATCGACACCCGGGTCGCTGCGGCTCCGAAGCAGATCAGCGGGATCGCGGTGACGATGCCAGTGGTCGTGATGAGCAGCGCGTGTCCTGATCCGTGCGATCCGAAGTTCGACGCTCCCGTCGCGGTCAGCCAGTAGATGTAGCCCAGGGCGAGGGGTGCGACGAACGCGGTCTCGAGCGTCAGGCTCTCGACGGCACCGACGTCGGCAGTCTTCTTGGCCAGGCCGTAGGTGCCGAAGGAGAACGCCAGCACCAGGGCGACGTACGGCGGTCGCCCGTAGTCCCAGGTGAGCACGGCAACGGCTGTTGCCGCGACCGCCATGGCGATCCACTGCAGTGGGCGCAGGCGCTCACCGAGCAGGAAGACGCCCATCAGGACGGTCACCAACGGGTTGATGAAGTAGCCGAGTGAGGTCTCCACGACCCGGCCGTTGTTGACGCCCCAGATGTAGGTCGCCCAGTTGACCGTGATGGTGACCGCGGCAATGGCCAGCAGTGCCAGCACCCGGCGGTCGGCGAGCAGGGCACGCAGCCGCGGTCCGCGCCGCAGCACGACGATGAGGATGGCCATCGTGAGCGCCGACCACACGATCCGGTGGGCCAGGATCTCGAGGGCACCGGCGGGTTCGAGCAACGGCCAGTACAGCGGGAAGGCACCCCAGAGGAGGTAGGCCGCGGCGCCGAACAACAAGCCACGGCGGGAGTCCGGCACCGGGCCAGCATAGGTGCGGGCGCCCCGTGAGGATTCACCGGCCCTCGACCTCCAGGGACCGGGTCTGACTCCGGGGTCGAGTGCTATCGACTGTTGGTTTGCTGTGCGCGAGGATCGGGCAGTGTCGGGATCAGGCACCACCCAATTGTCGTCGAGCTCCGAGGGGGAACCATGCGGATGTCCCGCATTTTGACTGCCGTGGTCGCGATCGCGCTGGCCGGTCTCACGCCGTTCGCGGTCGCGTCAACAGCCTCCGGTGCCGTTGCTGCGCACGCCCGGCCTGTCGCTCATGCTGCGCCCGCCAGGCTGCCGCGGCGGGCGATGCACGACAAGGTCGTGACGCTCTCCCGTCACAAGCTGGTCTTCAAGGGTCGCGTCGACCCAGGCCACGGTCCGGTCATCATCGAGAAGAAGAACTGTCGCCACGGATGTCGGTGGAACAGGGTCGCCAAGGTCTCGACCGACAGCGACAGCCGCTGGCACGTGCGCATCTACGCACCCCGGCACGGTGAGTGGTTCTACCGCGGCTACGTCAACAAGTACGGCGGCTACGCCAAGTCGTGGACCGGCGTCTGGCGGACCTACACGATCTGAGCCGACCCAGCACACCGACGACGGGTGTGTGTCAGACGACGGTCCAGGTGTCGCCGCCGCCGATGAGGGCGGCAAGACGGTCCTGGGGGGTGCCCGGAGCTGCGTCGCGTGCGGTGCTGATCTGGGCGCGGGCCTGGTCGTCGTACGTCGGCCGCTCGACCTGGCGGAAGATCCCGATCGGAGACTGGTTCAGGTAGCCGGAGTCGGTGAGCCGGGAGATCGCGAACGCCGTCGACGGGTCCGGGTTGTAGGCGTTGTGGACCAGCAGCTGCTCGGGCGACACGTCTGCGACGAGCGCGACCTTGACCCCGCCGGTCTCGGTGTCGCGGATCAAGCCCTTGCTGCCGACGCCGTTCTCGTCCTGGACACCGAAGGTGATCGGCTCACCGTGGACGAGCGGGATGATCGCGTCGGCCTTGGTGTCGTTGTTCTTGATCGCGTCGAACGCCCCGTCGTTGAAGATCGGGCAGTTCTGGTAGATCTCCACGAACGACGTGCCGCGGTGCGCGGCCGCAGCGGAGAGCACCGAGGTGAGGTGCTTGCGGTCGGAGTCGATCGTGCGCGCGACGAAGGAGCCTTCGGCCCCCAGCGCGAGAGAGACCGGGTTGAACGGGTGGTCGAGGGAGCCCATCGGGGTGGACTTGGTGACCTTCCCGACCTCGGAGGTGGGGGAGTACTGACCCTTGGTGAGGCCGTAGATCCGGTTGTTGAACAGCAGGATCGTCATGTTGACGTTGCGGCGCAGCGCGTGGATCAGGTGGTTGCCTCCGATGGACAGCGCGTCGCCGTCGCCGGTGACGACCCACACCGAGAGGTCCTCGCGGGCGGTTGCGATGCCGGTCGCGATCGACGGCGCGCGGCCGTGGATCGAGTGCATGCCGTAGGTGTCGAGGTAGTAGGGGAACCTCGAGGAGCAGCCGATGCCGGAGACGAAGACGATGTTCTCGCGGCGCAGGCCGAGCTCGGGCAGGAAGCCCTGGACGGCCTTGAGCACGGCGTAGTCACCGCACCCGGGGCACCAGCGCACCTCCTGGTCCGAGGTGTACTCCTTGCCTGTTTGGGGCTGGTCGTTGGTCGGGACAAGCTCGATGCCCGAGCGCAGACCCGGAAGGGGGAGGTCGGTCCCGATGTCAGTCGTGCTCACGACAGTGCCTCCTGGGCGGGGACGGTCAGGTTCACGTTCACGTTCTCGGCCTGGGAGACGAGCTCACCGATCGCATCCGCGAGCTCGGCCGCCTTCAGGGGCAGGCCGCGCACATGGTTGTAGCCGACGGCATCGACGAGGTACTTCGCCCTCAGGAGCATGGAGAGCTGGCCGAGGTTCATCTCGGGCACCAGGATCTTGTCGTAGCGCGCGAGGATCTCGCCCAGGTCCTTGGGGAACGGGTTGAGATGGCGCAGGTGCACCTGGGCGACGTGGTAGCCCGCCTTGCGCACCCGGCGAACGCCGGCACCGATCGGGCCGTACGTCGAGCCCCAGCCGAGCACGAGCACCTTGGCCTGGCCGGAGGGGTCGTCGACCTGGAGCGGCGGCAGCGAGTTCGCGATGCCGTCGATCTTGGCCTGCCGGGTGCGGACCATGAAGTCGTGGTTGGCGGGGTCGTAGGAGATGTTGCCGTGGCCCTCACCCTTCTCGAGGCCGCCGATGCGGTGCTCGAGGCCGGGGGTGCCCGGGATCGCCCACGGACGAGCCAGGGTCTCCGGGTCACGCAGGTAGGGCCAGAACTCCTCGTCACCGTTGTCGAGCGTGTGGTTGCGGTCGGTGGCGAAGGCGGGGTCGATGACCGGGAGGTCGTCGACGTCCGGGAGCTTCCAGGGCTCGGAGCCGTTCGCGAGGTAGCCGTCGGAGAGCAGCAGCACGGGCGTCCGGTAGGTGATCGCGATACGGGCGGCCTCGACAGCAGCGTCGAAGCAGTCGCCGGGGGACTGCGGCGCCACGATCGGCACCGGCGCCTCGCCGTTGCGGCCGAACATGGCCTGCAGCAGGTCGGCCTGCTCGGTCTTCGTGGGCAGGCCGGTCGAGGGTCCGCCGCGCTGGACGTCGATGACCAGTAGTGGCAGCTCGGTCATCACGGCCAGGCCGATCGCCTCGGACTTCAGCGCGAGGCCGGGTCCAGATGTCGTGGTCACGCCCAGCGAGCCGGCGAACGCGGCCCCGATGGCCGCACCGATGCCGGCGATCTCGTCCTCGGCCTGGAGCGTGGTGACGCCGAAGGACTTGTGCTTCGACAGCTCGTGCAGGATGTCCGAGGCCGGCGTGATCGGGTAGGAACCGAGGAAGATCGGAAGTCCGGACCGCACGCCCGCGGCGATCAGGCCGTAGGAGAGCGCGAGGTTGCCGGTGATGTTGCGGTAGACCCCGGCGGACATCGGCGCCGGCTTGATCTCGTAGGAGACCACGAACGTCTCGGTGGTCTCACCGAAGTTCCAGCCCGCCTTGAACGCGGTGATGTTCGCGTCGCGGATGTCGGCGACCTTCGCGAACCGCTTGGTCAGGAACGCGACCGTGGACTCGGTCGGGCGACCGTACATCCACGACAGCAGGCCCAGCGCGAACATGTTCTTGGCGCGGGCGGCGTCCTTGCGCGACAGCCCGAACTCCTTGACCGCCTCGACCGTCATCCCGGTCAGGTCGACGGGGTGCAGCGCGAACTCTGCGAGCGAGTCGCCCTCGAGTGGGTTCTCGGCGTACCCCGCCTTGGTCAGGTTGCGTGGGGTGAAGTCATGGGTGTCCACGATGATCGTCGCGCCCTTGGGCAGGTCGCCCAGGTTTGCGCGCAACGCGGCCGGGTTCATCGCGACCAGTACGTCGGGAGCGTCACCGGCGGTCAGGATGTCGTGGTCGGCGAAGTGCACCTGGAACGACGAGACCCCGGGCAGGGTGCCCTGAGGCGCCCGGATCTCGGCCGGGAAGTTGGGCAGCGTCACCAGGTCGTTGCCGAACACTGCCGACTCCTGCGTGAACCGGTCACCGGTCAGCTGCATGCCGTCACCGGAGTCACCCGCGAACCGGATGATCACCCGGTCGAGCTGCTTGACCTGCTTGGACACCTTGCGGCCTCCGTCTTCCATTTCCCCTGCCCTTTGCCTGCTGCCGTGGTCGTGCGCGGTCCTCCGAACGAGCGACGTACCGAAAATTGGCCAATCTCAAATCGGCCACGCCGATGCTACTCGGGGTACGGCGGAACTGGAACACGTTCCAGTTTTCCGACTGACCCTCGCTCGATCACCCACGATAGACCGCCCCCGAGGACGGTCCGGACCGTCTCCCCGACTGGACCAGTGACGTGCGACACGACGTGTGTATTCGCATAGACATGGCTAAGTCCATTACTCTTGCCGACATAAACGAGATACGCCCCGGTGACGGAGGCGGGAGAGAGACGCGATGAACAGGAAAATCAAGGCCGCAGCGGCGCTCGTCGCCGCTGGGGTGCTGGCCTTGAGTGGATGCTCCAGCGACGCGGCCAGCAGCGACAATGAGCTCAACCTCGTTGGGTATTCGGTGCTCGAGCAGGCGAACGCAGGCGTGATCAAGGCCTTCGAGGCAACGACCCCCGGCAAGGACGTCACCTTCAAGGAGTCGTACGGCGCTTCCGGTGACCAGGCTCGCGCCGTCATCGCGGGGCAGAAGGCCGATCTGGTCCACCTGTCGCTCGAACCCGACGTCCAGAAGCTCGTGGACGAGGGACTGGTCGCCGATGACTGGAAGAACAACGCCACGAAGGGCATCTGCACCTCTTCGATCGTCGTCATGGTGGTCCGGACCGGGAACCCCAAGAACATCACCAAGTGGTCCGACCTGACCCAGCCGGGCATCGGCATCGTCACTCCGAACCCCGCTTCCTCGGGCTCCGCGAAGTGGAACCTGCTCGCGGCCTACGGCTCCATCCTCGGCGACGGTGGCACCGAGGCGGACGCCCAGGCGTACATGAAGGACTTCTTCGGCAACATCGCGGCGCTCCCGGACAGCGGTCGCGACGCGACCACCGCCTTCACCAGCGGAACCGGCGACGTGCTCCTGTCGTACGAGAACGAGGCCATCCTGGCGCGCCAGAGCGGCACCGACTTCGACTACATCATCCCGGACTCCACGCTCAAGATCGAGAACCCTTGCGCGGTCACGACCGACGCCGCGAACGCAACGGACGCCAACGCCTTCCTGGACTTCCAGAAGAGCGCCGAGGGTCAGAAGCTGTACGCCGAGACCGGCTACCGGCCGCTCGTCGACGTGGGCAGCGTGACGGTCGCGGGTGCAAACGACGAGGCGAACCCGTTCCCGGAGCCCGCGAAGCTGCTCACCATTGACGCCGACTTCGGTGGCTGGGCGGACGCGAACACGAAGTACTTCGACGAGACCGACGGCATCCTCACCAAGATCCAGGCGGATTCGAGCCAGTAGTGGCGGCCACTGCTTCGGTGGCTGGCCGGCCGGTGCGCAAGCGCCGGCCGGCTTCGTCCACTTCCCTGACACGCGCGTCAGGTCTGGGGCTCGGTGTCGCCATGCTCTGGTTCAGCCTGCTGGTGCTCATCCCGCTCGGCGCCATCGTCGTCAAGGCGTCGGGCGGTGGCTGGGACACCTTCGAGCAGACCCTGACCAACAAGCAGACCTTCAACGCGCTCAAGCTGACGATCGTGACGTCGATCGGCGTCACCGCGCTCAACATGATGATGGGCACGATCATCGCCTGGGTGCTCGTCCGCGACCGCTTCTGGGGCAAGCGCGTGCTGGACGTCATCATCGACATCCCGTTCGCCCTGCCGACGATCGTGGCGGGCCTGGTGCTGCTGTCGCTCTACGGCACGGGCGGCCCGCTCGGCCTGAACGTCAACAACACCCGGACGGCGGTGTTCCTGGCGATCGCCTTCGTCACGCTGCCGTTCGTGGTCCGCACCGTCCAACCGGTGCTCGAGGAGATGGAGACCGACGTCGAGGACGCGGCTGCCTCCCTGGGCGCGAGCCGGTTCACGACGTTCCGACGAGTGGTGCTCCCGACGTTGATCCCCGCGATTTTCGCGGGGGCGGCGCTGTCCTTCGCACGAGGTATCAGTGAGTACGGCTCGCTGGTCCTGCTGAGCGGCAACCTGCCCAACCGGACCGAGGTGACCTCGGTGCGGCTGCTGACCTACCTGGAAGGTGGCGACACCGCCGGCGCCGCAGCCATCGCGACGGTCATGCTGGTGGTGGCGTTCCTGGCGATCTTCGCCCTGGACGTCATCCAGCGAAGGATGGCGCGTCGTGGCTAGCACGAGCTCGGCGGTCGGCACCGGATCCCCGGTCCTCCGATGGTCGCTGCGCGTCCTCGTCGTCGGGTACCTGTTCTTCCTGGTGGCATGGCCGACCGGGATGGTCGCTCAGCACACGTTCGCCAACGGCACCCAGGGCATCCGTGAGGCGCTTGCCGACCCCGATGTCGTCCACGCCCTGGAGCTCACCGGCCAGGTCGCCGTCATCGCCGTCCTGATCAACCTGGTGTTCGGCGTCGGCATGTCCCTGTTGCTGGTCCGCACCAACTTCCCGGGGAAGCGGTTCCTGTCGGTCCTCATCGACATCCCGTTGTCGGTGTCGCCGATCGTGGTCGGCCTGGCGCTGGTCCTGGTCTACAACGGCCGGTTCGGCTGGTTCGGACCGACCCTCGAGGCGCACGGCCTCCAGGTCATCTTCGCCAAGCCGGGCATGATCATGGCGACGTGTTTCGTGGCCCTCCCGCTGGTGATCCGTGAGGTCGTCCCGGTGCTCGAGGAGGCTGGTGACGACCAGGAGCAGGCGGCGAGGAGCCTCGGCGCGAGCGGGTGGCAGACGTTCTGGCGGATCACGCTGCCCGGCATTCGGTGGGCCATCATCTACGGCGTGGTGCTGAGCCTCGCCCGGTCTCTGGGTGAGTTCGGTGCGGTCAAGGTGGTCGCCGGCAACGTCGGCGGCGAGACCCAGGTTGCCACCGTGCTCGTTCAGCAGAAGTATCAGAACTTCCAGCAGGAGACGGCGTACTCGGTCTCGTTCATGCTCGCGTTCGCCGCGGTGCTGTGCCTGATCGTCGTCGCCCTGCTGCGGCCCAAGGAGGGCAAGAAATGAGTATTGAGATATCGGGCGTCTCCAAACGCTTCGGTGACTTCGTCGCACTCGACGACGTCACCGTCAGCCTGCCCACCGGCCAGCTGACCGCCCTGCTGGGGCCGTCGGGTGGCGGCAAGTCGACGCTGCTCCGGATCATTGCGGGCCTCGACTCGGCCGACGAGGGGTCGGTGAGCATCGAGGGAGTCAACGCCACCAAGCTGCCACCGCAGAAGCGCAACGTTGGCTTCGTGTTCCAGCACTACGCCGTGTACAAGCACATGACCGTGGCCTAGAACGTCGCGTTCGGCCTCGAGATCCGCAAGAGGCCCAAGGCCGAGATCGAGAAGCGGGTGTCCGAGCTCCTCGAGCTGGTGCACCTCTCGCAGTTCCGCGACCGGATGCCCTCCCAGCTCTCCGGTGGCCAGCGGCAGC
>JAOPXM010000173.1 GCA_025965125.1 Nocardioides sp. | reverse complement strand
GACTTGCTGGTCTTCTTGGTCATGCCTTGCCGCGGCGACTTGTCGCTCATGGGGGATTCCTCTGCTGGGCAGCCTGAATGGCTCCGTGCACCGACACTACGCCCCGGGGTGGGCGAGGGGCCGTCACGGCGTCGTGCACCGGTAGCCTGCTCCCGCCATGTTGGAACGTTTTCGCGCCTTCTGGACCAAGGTCCTCTCGCCCATCGCCCACCTGCTCATCAGGATGGGTGTCAGCGCTGACGCCGTGACCCTGGTCGGGACGATCGGGGTCTGTGCGGGTGCCCTCGTGTTCTTCCCGATCGGCAAGCTCCTCGTCGGCGTCCTGGTGATCACCGCGTTCGTGTTCAGCGACATGCTCGACGGCCACATGGCCCGTCTGACCGGGAAGAGCAGCAAGTTCGGTGCGTTCCTCGACTCGACGCTCGATCGCATCGGCGACGGCGCGATCTTCGCCGGGCTGGCGCTGTACTTCGCCGGCGACGGTGACAGCCGGCTCTACCTCGTCCTGTGCCTGGTCTGCCTGGTGATGGGCAGCGTGACGTCCTACGCCCGGTCGAAGGCTGAGGGGCTCGGATTCCAGGCCAAGGTCGGGATCGCCGAACGTGCGGACCGCCTCGTCGCGATCCTCGTGATGACGGGCCTGGGCGCCCTCTTCGACCTGCCGGTCCTGATGTACGTCGCCCTGTGGGCGCTCGCCGCCGCGAGCACGGTCACGGTGGTCCAGCGGATCTGGGTGGTGCGCCAGCAGGCGCTCGCCGTGCCGCCCGGGACCTCTCCGGAGGCGCCGATCTCGTGACCTCTGCCCTGGCGGGCTCGTCCGGGGTGGTCGCCGTACGATTGCCTCATGGTTGACAGCAGCGAGCACGGCAGCAACGACGGCACCACCGGCACCATGCGCGTGAAGCGCGGGATGGCCGAGATGCTCAAGGGCGGTGTGATCATGGACGTGGTCACCGCCGAGCAGGCGAAGATCGCGGAGGACGCCGGGGCCGTGGCCGTGATGGCCCTCGAGCGGGTCCCCGCCGACATCCGCGCCCAGGGCGGCGTTTCCCGGATGAGCGACCCGGACATGATCGACTCGATCATCGAGCAGGTGTCGATCCCGGTGATGGCCAAGGCCCGGATCGGCCACTTCGCCGAGGCGCAGGTGCTGCAGAGCCTCGGTGTCGACTACATCGACGAGTCTGAGGTGCTGACTCCCGCCGACTATGCGAACCACATCGACAAGTGGGCGTTCACCGTGCCGTTCGTGTGCGGTGCGACCAACCTCGGCGAGGCCCTGCGCCGCATCACCGAGGGCGCGGCGATGATCCGGTCCAAGGGCGAGGCCGGCACCGGTGACGTGTCCAACGCGGTGACCCACATGCGCACGATCCGACGCCAGATCCGCCGCATTGGCGCACTCGAGCCCGATGAGCTGTTCGTGGCCGCCAAGAAGCTGCAGGCGCCGTACGCCCTGGTCAAGGAGGTCGCCGAGCTGGGCAAGCTCCCGGTCGTGCTGTTCACGGCCGGTGGCATCGCCACCCCGGCCGACGCGGCGATGATGATGCAGCTCGGCGCCGAGGGCGTGTTCGTGGGGTCCGGCATCTTCAAGTCCGGCAACCCCGCGCAGCGCGCCGAGGCGATCGTGAAGGCCACCACCTTCCACGACGACCCCGACGTGGTCGCCAAGGTCTCGCGCGGTCTGGGCGAGGCCATGGTCGGCATCAACGTCGAGGACATACCCCAGCCCCACCGCCTCGCCGAACGCGGCTGGTGAGCTCGGCGCGCGCCGCCCTGCCCTTCGCTGCCGCTTGACGGTATTGGCCGATCGGTCGACCGGCATAGTCCTGTCTGGGTCGACGGCAGACTTCTCGGGTCATCTATCCGCGTTCCCCAACCTTCTGCGGGTCCTGACCGGGAGCATGGAGGCAGAGCCGAGCCCGGGAGGGTGCTCGGCCCGACGAGGGAGCCACCACCATGCAGAAAAGCATCAAGGGCGCATTGGCTGCGGGAGTGGGTGGTGTGCTGCTGCTCGGGGGCGCAGGCACGCTGGCCTACTGGACCGACACCGGGACCGTTAGCGGAAGCGACATCACGGCCGGGCACCTCAGGCTCGTCAGCCCAAGCTGCGCCGGCTGGAAGATGGACGGCGGAGCTGCCTTCACCACGCAGCTCGTCGTGCCGGGCGATGTTCTTACCCAAGTGTGCACGTACGAGGTCGACGCCGCGGGTGAGCACATCACTGCGTCCTTTGACGTCTCCACACCGACCTGGGACGCAACCAACGCGCTGACCTCGCAGCTCGCGCTCTCGGCGACCTACAAGATCGGGGCCGCCACCCCGTCGTCGTTCCCCGCGGCTGTGGTCGACGGCGACATCATCACTGCGACGGTCACGGCGACCTTTACCGGGGGGACTGCGACCAATGCCTCGGAAGATCTCGCGGCGACGCTGGAAGACATCACGATCACTGCGACCCAGGGTCACGCGACCCCCTGATCGATGGTGACCTGGGCGTGGCGTGTCATGGGCGGGCTGGTGCTGCTCGCTGCTCTGGCAGCGGTGTCGCTGGCCGTGCTCGTGCCACGCCTGGCCGGGGCCACGCCGTACACCGTGCTGACGGGCTCGATGTCACCAACCATGCCGCCGGGGACCCTCGTTGTGGTGCGGCCGGTCGACGCCAAGGACATCCAGATCGGCATGGTCATCACCTATCAGCTGGACTCCGGTGACCCCACCGTGGTGACCCACCGAGTCGTCGCCCAGGGCTTCAACGCGAAGGGCGAGCCGATCTTCCGGACCCAGGGCGACGCCAACGACGTACCGGACGAGAAGTGGGTCCGGCCGGTCCAGATCAGGGGCGAGAAGTGGTACTCGGTGCAGTATCTCGGTTACGTCAGCAACGTGCTCACCGGAAAGGAGCGGCAGATGGGCGTCTACCTGACCGCTGCCGGTCTGATGGGCTACGCCCTGCTCATGTTTGCCTCCTCGGTCCGGGACAACAGGCGTCGCGTCGTCGAGAAGGAGTCCGTCCATGTCTAGCCATGCGGACCAGCGTCAGCGACGGAGCGTGTTCGGTGTGCTCAGGTCCGCCCGGCTCCGTGCCCTCCTCGGGCTCGGCGTCGTGCTCTCCGTGGGAGCCACCGGCACCTTCGCGTTCTGGACCGACGACGTCGTCATCAGCGGCACCACCTTCACGTCCGGCACGCTCGATCTCCAGGTCAACAACGCCGACGCACCCTCGACGACGACGCTGGGCATGGCGGCCATGGTCCCGGCGAACACCTCTGCCGAGATCCTGACCATCAAGAACAACGGCACTGCGCCGCTCAAGTACACGCTCACCGGAGGCCTCACGGGCACGGACGCTGCGGCGTACAACACTGCGGCCTCGCTCAAGCTGACTGTTGTGTCCGCCGGGACGCGGTCCGGCTCCGGGAACAGCTCGACCTGTACCGGCGGCACGATCATCTACGGGCCGACGGCGCTCACCAACGTGACCAGCACCGCCATCATCGCCACCCGGCGTGGGCCGCTCGCGGCCGCTGGAACCGAGGCGCTCTGCTTCCAGGTCACGTTCGACGCCGCCGCACCCGCCACGCTGCAGGGCAAGACAGCCACCGCGACGTTCACGGCGACCGGGACCTCGGACGTCTCGTGACCCGCTCGACAGTCGGTCGCGCCACCCGGGAGGTTGTCCTCACCGCCGGGGCCATCCTCGGGGTGCTCTGCCTGGTGGTGCTGCTGGCCGGGGCGACCATGGGCGTGCGCCCGCTCGTCTTCCGGTCCGGCTCGATGGCGCCGGCAATCGACACCGGCGATCTCGCCCTGTCCCGAACGGTGCCCGCCAGCGACCTGCACATCGGCGACATCGTCTCGATCCTCGACGCGAGCGGCACCCGGGTGACGCACCGAGTCGTCAACATCGCTGCACAGGGGGATGCGCGTCAGCTGACGCTGCAGGGCGACGCCAACAACAAGCCCGACGGGGAGGTCTACACCGTCGACGAGGCCCAGCGAGTGCTGTTCCACGTGCCTCGGCTCGGCTACGTCATCGGCTGGTTGACCGGCCCGATCGGTATCTTCCTGCTCGGCCTCTACGCCGCGCTCCTGCTGTCGGTCGCCTTCCGGCGCAAGGGTCCTGGTCGCGATGATCCGCCCGCTCCCACCAAGAAGGAGCCCGCGCGGCGACGAGCCGCGCAGGCGCGCCGCCGACGGCTTCCCGCTGCCCTGTCCCTCGCCGTGGTCTCGGTCGGCGTGCTGTGGCCCGCACCCGGCTGGGCGGCTCCCTGGACGGACGACGTGGTCATCTCCGGCACGACGGTCACGGCGAAAATTGTCCCCCCGCCGGCGACGTTCACCTGCGGCGGACTCGGCCTGTTGTCGGTGACGTTCAACTGGGCGGCCGTCAGCGGGGTCACCAACTACACGCTGCACTACGGCACCGCGGGAGTCACCACTCTCAACACAACCGCAACCACAGCCACCATCACAAGTGCCCTCAGCGGTGGCACCGCCTGGGTCGTGACGAACATCAACTACGGCAGCACGACCTGGTCCTCGGTGGCCTCGACCACACGGAGCTACACCGTGGCGGTTGTCAGCCTCTGCAGCTGAACCCACGCACCCCGGTCCGCCGCCGACCCCAGTTCCACCTGGTCCGAATCCTGCGGCTTACGAGCGACATCTGACCGCGCTTTCCGGTCATGGGGGACCGGAGCAAGGCCGATCGGTTCGACTCTTGACGGCGTTGACGGATACGACATTTCCGGGGTCTCCGAGGAACACACTCGGACTGAGACGACCCGTACCGGGGGAAGGGCATCCGCCCTGCGCCGGGGGCCGCTCACTCAGGGGGAGAACGCTTCCTCCCTACCCCGAGGGACAGGCAATGGCCACGTTCACGAAGAAGAAGAAGATCGCCGTACTCGCTGCCGCACTGGTGATCATCACCGGAGGTGCGGCATTCGCGTACTGGACCACAGGTGGCTCGGGAACAGGCAGTGCCAGCACCGGTACGTCGACCGATGACCTCGTCGTCAACCAGACCAGCGAGGTCACCGGCATGCGCCCGGGCGGCGCCCCTCAAGGACTGAGCGGCACCTTCGACAACGCCAACGCCTCGCCCATCTATGTCGCCAGCGTGACCGCCGAGATCGGCGACGTCACTCCCGGACCCGGTGAGACCTGCGACGCAGGCGACTACACCCTCGTCAACCCGGTCTCGACCGTAGGCGTTCAGATTCCGAGCGGTGACGCACAGGGCACGTGGGGCACGGTTGACACCCCCACGATCCAGTTCAACAACAAGACAGCCGAGAACCAGGATGACTGCAAGGGCGCAACCGTGGAGATCCTCTACACCGTCAACTGACCGAGCTTGACCCAACGGCGGCGGTCCGGGCCGCCGTCACAGGTTCCCCGGGGGGTGAGATGACGACACCGGCGCAACGACGAGGCGGGCTACTGGCAGTCGCTGTGGTCGTGCTCGTGCTCGGGGCCACCGGCACCAGCTTCGCGTTCTGGAGCGGACCACCCGGTTCCGGTGGTTCCGGCCAGGCCAACACCGGCTCGACGCAGTCGCTCATCCTGACTCCAGCGACACCCACCGCAGACCTCCACCCCGGGGGTCAGACGGATGTTCGGCTCAGTGTCACCAACCCCAACGCGGCCGGGATGCACGTGGCATCTCTGTTCCTCGACACCACCGAGGGCTCCGGCGGGCTGGCCGTGGATGCTGGGCACCCGGGCTGCGACTTGTCGGCACTCTCCTTCGCGACGCAGACCAACGGGGGTTCTGGTTGGGCCGTCGCCGGGAACGGATCGGCCTCGCTCACGCTGACGAACGCGCTCTCGATGTCCCTCGGTGCCGCCAACGCCTGCCAGGGTGCGCGCTTCACCGTCTACCTGACCGCCGGGCCTTAGTCCGGCGCGGACGCGCGGATCGCCGCCCGTTCGCGGCCGCCTAGGCTTGAGCTGTGCCTTCTCCCACCATCGGCGTCTTCGCGTTGCAGGGCGATGTCCGCGAGCACCTGCGGGTGCTGGCCGACCTCGGCGTGCAGGCCTTCGGCGTACGCCGTCCGGTCGAGCTCGACGCCTGCGACGCGATGATCGTTCCCGGTGGCGAGTCCACGACGATGGCCAAGCTGGCGCGCACATTCGACCTCTTCGAACCGCTCCAGAAGCGGATCCGCGCCGGCATGCCGACGTTCGGCACCTGCGCGGGGATGATCATGCTCGCCGACCGGATCGAGGACGGCGCCGTCGGACAGGAGACCCTGGGGGGACTCGACATCACCGTGCGGCGCAACGCGTTCGGACGCCAGGTCGACTCGTTCGAGGGTGACCTCGACGTCGACGGCCTCGACGCACCGGTGCACGCGGTGTTCATCCGGGCCCCGTGGGTCGAGGGCGTCGGCGACCGCGTCGAGGTCCTCGCCCGTGTCGGAGACGGACCCGCCGCGGGTAGGATCGTGGCCGTTCGGCAGGGCCCGCTGATGGCGACGTCGTTCCATCCAGAGGTGGGCGGCGACTCCCGGATCCACCGGCTCTTCGTGGACCTGGTTCGCACGGCCTGACCGACATCCGCACGTCGAGCACATTTCTAGGTAGATAGAAGGACGCATGTCTGGCCACTCCAAATGGGCGACCACCAAGCACAAGAAGGCGGTCGTCGACGCCAAGCGCGGCAAGATGTTCGCCAAGCTGATCAAGAACATCGAGGTCGCGGCCCGGATGGGTGGCGGCGACCTGTCGGGCAACCCGACCCTCTACGACGCGATTCAGAAGGCCAAGAAGTCCTCGGTCCCCAACGACAACATCGACCGCGCGGTCAAGCGCGGGTCGGGCGCGGAGACCGGCGGCGCCGATTACCAGACGATCATGTACGAGGGTTACGGCCCGGCGGGCGTCGCGATGCTGATCGAGTGCCTCACCGACAACAAGAACCGTGCCGCGATGGAGGTTCGTACGGCGATGAGCCGCAACGGCGGATCATTGGCCGACCCGGGGTCGGTGTCGTTCCTGTTCAACCGCAAGGGCGTTGTCATCGTCCCGACCGACCAGGACGGCAAGAACGTCACCGAGGACGACGTCCTCGAGGCCACCCTCGACGCGGGCGCCGACGCGGTCAACGACCTGGGGGACTCCTTCGAGGTCGTCTCCGAGGCCACCGACCTGGTCGCCGTACGCACCGCGCTCCAGGCCGCGGGCATCGACTACGACTCGGCCGAGGCGTCCTTCGTGCCCGACATGCAGGTGGAGCTGGACAGCGACGGCGCGGGCAAGCTGTTCCGCCTGATCGACGCCCTCGAGGACCTCGACGACGTGCAGAACGTCTTCGCGAACTACGACGTGTCCGACGACGTCATGGAGCAGCTGCAGGACGCCTGAGCCCAGGGCTCCGCCGAACAGGCGTGTCGTGCCGGAAATCGGTGACCGCGCCGTCTAGCGTTGCCTCCGAACACCTGTTCGGACGGAAAGGCATCCAGATGCGCGTGCTCGGGATCGACCCCGGTCTGACCCGCTGCGGCATGGGCGTGGTCGACGGCTCGGTCGGCCGGCCCTTGACCATGATCGACGTCAACGTCATCCGCACCTCCGCCGACATCCCGGTCGCGCAGCGACTGGTGACGATCGAGGCCGGCATCGAGGCCTGGCTCGACGAATACGCCCCCGATGCCGTCGCCGTGGAGCGAGTTTTCGCCCGCTCCGACGTCAGCACCGTCATGGGCACCGCCCAGGCCAGCGGCATCGCGATGGTCTGCGCCGCCCGACGGGGACTGCCCATCGCCCTGCACACCCCGAGCGAGGTGAAGGCCGCGGTCTCCGGCAGCGGCCGCGCCGACAAGGCCCAGGTCGGCGCCATGGTCACCCGCATCCTGCGCCTCGACGCGCTGCCCAAGCCGGCCGACGCGGCCGACGCGCTCGCCCTGGCCATCACGCACATCTGGCGCGGCGGAGCCCAGGCCCGCATCGACGCAGCGCTCGCCGCCGCGGGAAGGCAGCAACGATGATCGCCTACGTCCGCGGCGAGGTCGCCGCCGTCACCCTGTCCAGCGCGGTGCTCGATGTCGGCGGGGTGGGCCTCGAGCTGATGTGTACGCCGGGCACGCTCGCCACGCTGCGCACCGGTCAACCGGCCACCCTGCCGACCAGCATGGTCGTCCGCGAGGACTCGATGACGCTGTTCGGTTTCCTCGACGAGGACGAGAAGGCGACGTTCGAGCTGGTCCAGACCGCGTCCGGTGTCGGGCCCAAGCTGGCCCAGGCGATGGTTGCCGTCCTGTCGCCCGACGACCTGCGGCGCGCGGTGGCCAGCGACGACGTGAAGACGCTGACCCGCGTCCCCGGGGTCGGCCAGAAGGGCGCCCAGCGGATCATCCTCGAGCTCAAGGACAGGATCGGTGCACCCAGCGGCGTACGCCACCTGACGTCCATCGCTGGCCCGGCCCCGTGGCGCGACCAGGTCCACCAGGGGCTGGTCGGGCTGGGCTGGTCGACGCGTGACGCCGAGAAGGCCGTGGACGCGGTCGCTCCGGAGGCCGGCGACCTGCCCGACGTCGCGGTCCTGCTTCGCTCCGCGCTGCGCACCCTGAGCAGGGGATGACCAGGATGCCCAACGAACGGCAGAGCGAGGACCTCGAGGTCGCCGAGGAGCTTCACCTGCGGTCGCTGACGACGGCCGAGGCCGAGGGCGACGAGCGCGCGGTCGAGGCCGCGCTGCGTCCCCGGACGCTCGACGAGGTGATCGGGCAGGCCCGGGTCTGCGACCAGCTCGGCCTCGTCCTCGAGGCGGCCCGCCGCCGCGGACGAGCGCCCGACCACGTCCTGCTGTCCGGGCCGCCCGGGCTCGGCAAGACGACGCTCGCGATGATCATCGCCGCCGAGATGACGACGCCCCTGCGGCTGACCAGCGGGCCCGCGATCACCCACGCCGGCGACCTCGCCGCGATCCTCTCCGGCATGAACGACGGTGACGTCCTCTTCATCGACGAGATCCACCGGATGTCGCGACCCGCCGAAGAGATGCTCTACATGGCCATGGAGGATTTTCGGGTCGACGTCGTGATCGGCAAGGGACCGGGAGCCACGGCCATCCCGCTGGAAATTCCTCCGTTCACACTGGTCGGCGCGACCACCCGAGCCGGCTTGCTGCCGGGACCGCTGCGCGACCGGTTCGGCTTCACCGCCCACCTCGAGTTCTACGAGCCCGCCGACCTCGACACGATCGTCCATCGTTCCGCCGGCCTGCTCGGTGTCGAGCTCCGGTCCGAGGGCGCCGCAGAGATCGCCGGACGCTCCCGGGGGACGCCCCGCATCGCCAACCGGCTGCTCCGCCGGGTCCGCGACTTCGCGCAGGTGCGTGCCGACGGCGTGGTCAACCTCCCGGTTGCCCGGGCCGCGCTGGAGCTCTACGAGGTCGACGAGCTCGGCCTGGACCGCCTCGACCGCGCGGTCATCGACGTCCTGTGCCGCCGCTTCGGCGGGGGGCCTGTCGGCGTCTCGACGCTGGCCGTCGCCGTGGGGGAGGAGCGCGAGACCGTCGAGGAGGTGGCTGAGCCGTTTCTCGTGCGGATGGGGTTCCTGGCCCGCACCCCGCGAGGCCGGATCGCCACCGCGGCTGCCTGGCACCATCTGGGCCTCACTCCGCCCCCGGTCCCGGCGGCGCCGGTCGCGGACGTCGCGCTGTTCGAGGACTGAGGCGTCCGACCGGGCCGGGCGGATTCGCGACGGCACGGACCCCCGCGGTTACACTTCCCGTCGTCGGCCCGCTGGTGGCCGAACCCCCTGTTGACGCTCGAGAGGTTTTGTCGTGCCGGAGCTCGTCTCCCTGTTGCCCCTGGTGGGCATCGCACTCTTGTTCTGGCTCCTGGTCATCCGGCCGGCCTCTCGGCGTACCAAGGAACTCGCGCGCATGCAGTCCTCGTTGGAGGTTGGTGACGAGGTCATGTTGACCTCGGGTGTCTTCGGAACCCTGCGCGAGCTCGACGGGGATCAGGTTCGTGTCGAGATCGCGGAGGGCGTGGTCATCAAGGTCGCCCGCGGTGCCGTGGGGACGATCGCAGATTCGGGGCTCGACGTGGTCGAGCCAGAGGAGAACTGAACATGGCTCGCAAGACCGCTCGGCCCGGACGCACCCTCGTGGTGTTCTTCATCGGGGTCGCGATCGCCTACGGCCTGGTCGCGCTCGGCGGCACGTGGAAGCCCGCGCTCGGACTCGACCTCCAGGGCGGCACCCGGATCACGCTCAGCGCTCTCGGCAGCCCCACGAAGGACCAGCTCAACGAGGCGCGAAAGATCATCGACCAGCGCGTCAACGGAAGCGGTGTCGTCGAGGCCGAGGTCAGTGTTCAGGGCAACAAGTACGTCCAGGTAGAGATCCCCGGCGACAGCCAACGCGACCTCGTCCAGACCGTCGAGAGGCAGGCGCAGCTGCGCTTCCGGCTGGTGGCGTGTTCCGCGCTGGACGGTCCCTGCGGCACAGGTGCTGCGACGAACCCGGGTGCCTCGTCGAGCCCGAGCTCGAGTCCCGGTTCCAGCATCACCCTTCCGACGCCCAGCGACTCCGCCACCTCGCCCAGCGCCAACAAGTCGAGCAGCCCCAGCGGCAACAACCGCGCTCCGGTCTCCTTCGCCGACAAGGGCAACAAGAACAAGCCGTCCTCGAGTCCCTCGGCCTCCGACTCCGGCTCGCCCAGCGCGGATCCCACAAGCAGCTCCAGCAGCGATCCGACCAGCAACCCCACCAGTGGTGCCACCACCGAGCCCATCCCCGCCCCGCCGGGCGGCGACCTCGTCAACGACCCGTTGAAGTGGATGGACAACCCCAACCCCGAGGCGGTCGCGGCGTACAACGCCTTCGAGTGCCCGGCGGACGGCTCGGCGCCGCTCGTCGAGGACAACCCGGACAAGCCGCTGGTCACGTGCGACGACAGTGGCGTCAAGTTCCTCCTCTCGGCCGCGGCCATCGAGGGCACCGACCTCAAGTCCGCGAGCTCGGGCCTGCGCACGAACGGCGTCGACTGGGTGGTCAACCTGCAGATCGGTGGCAGCGGCAAGTCCGAGTTCACGAAGATCTCGCGCGCGCTCTACGGCACCACCAAGAAGTTCGCGATCGTGATGGACGGCCAGGTGATCTCCGCGCCCACCATGAACGGTGTGATCACCAACGGTCAGGCCGAGATCAGCGGCAGCTTCACCGAGGCCACCTCCAACAGCCTCGCGACCAGCCTCAAGTACGGCGCCCTGCCGATCGCGTTCGACAAGTCCCCGACCATCGAGGTCATCGGTCCGTCGCTCGCCGGCAACCAGCTCTCGGCTGGCATCACCGCTGGCATCTTCGGCCTGGTGCTGGTGATGCTCTACTGCCTGATCTACTACCGGGGCCTTGGCCTGGTCGTGGTCACGTCGCTGCTCGTCGCCGGGGGCGTCACCTACGCGATGGTCCTGCTGCTCAGCAAGGGCGCCGGCTTCACCTTGTCCCTGCCTGGCATCGCCGGCCTGATCGTCGCGGTCGGGATCACAGCGGACTCGTTCATCGTCTTCTTCGAACGAATAAGGGACGAGATGCGTGACGGCAAGTCCATGCGAGTCGCGGTTGAGTCGGGCTGGCACCGGGCCCGGAACACCTGCCTGGCAGCCGACACGGTCTCGCTGCTCGCCGCCGTCGTGCTCTACATCTTCGCGGCCGGCGTGGTGAAGGGCTTCGCGTTCGCCCTCGGCCTCTCCACCGTCATCGACCTTGCGGTGTTCTTCTGGTTCACCCACCCGATGGTGTCCTACCTTGCGATGTTCAAGTTCTTCAACCGCGGGCACAAGCTGTCCGGTCTCGACCCCGAGGCCCTCGGCATCGAACGCGTCACCGTGGGAGGGAGGGCCTGATGGGCAAGTTCTCACGCCTGGGCAACGACCTCTACAACGGCAAGAGGTCGATCAACTTCGTCGGTCGGGCTTTCCTCTGGTACTCAATCTCCGCCATCATCATCCTGCTTGCGGTCGGAGGCCTGTACTTCAAGGGCCTCAACATGGGCATCGAGTTCGTCGGTGGGTCGCAGTACAAGGTCACGCTTGACTCGAGCCAGGTCAACCAGCAGACCGCGGACGAGCTGCGCACCGCCGTCGCCGGCACCGGCATCCCTGATGCGTCCGCTCCGGTGGTCACCACCGCCGGCACTGCCGCGATCCTGGTCGAGACCGAGACGCTGACCGAGTCCGAGAACGCCCAGGTCCTGGACGCGATCACCCGCGTCACGGGTGCGACCGAAATCAGCCAGACGGAGATCGGCGCCAGCTGGGGACGAGATGTCGCAAACCGGTCCCTGACCGGCCTCTGCGTCTTCCTCGTCCTCGTAGTGCTGTTCATCTGGGCCTACTTCCGCCAGTGGAAGATGTCGGTGGCCGCGATCGTGGCGCTGGCACACGACCTCCTGATCACGGTCGGCGTCTATGCGCTCTCCGGCTTCGAGGTCAGCCCCGCAACCGTGACCGGCCTGCTCACGATCCTGGGCTTCTCGCTCTACGACACCGTCGTGGTGTTCGACAAGATCCGCGAGAACACCAAGAACCTCAAGGACAAGCGCACGACGTACGCCGCTGCTGCCAACCTGGCGGTCAACCAGACCCTGGTCCGCTCGATCAACACCTCGATCGTTGCGCTCATCCCGGTCGGGGCGATCCTGTATGTCGGTGCGGTCCAGCTGGGCTCCGGATCGATGAAGGACCTGGCCCTCGCCCTCTTCGTCGGCATGGCGGCTGGTGCGTACTCGTCGATCTTCATCGCGACGCCGATCCTGGTCCAGCTCAAGTCGGGCGAGAAGGAGATCATCGACGCCGAGAAGCGAGCGAAGGCCCGGCTGCAGAAGGCCGACCGCTACGCGTCCGTGCCGGTGTTCACCGAGGACCTTCCGCTGCGTGCAGAGCCCGAGGACGACGCGGACCCCGGTGACGGGACCGAGGACACCCCGGTGGCACGGCCGCCGCGGGCACCTGAGGCCATGCAACGCGGCCGTGTCGTCCCCCCAGCCCGAGGTCCCGTCCAGCAGAGCAACGCCGCGGGACGCGCCCAGCCGACGCGGCAGACCCGCTCCAAGCGGGGTAAGAAGTGACCGATGCCCGCGAGGCGCTTGCTCGCCTCGTGGTGGATGTCCCGGACTTTCCCGAGCCGGGGATCGTCTTCAAGGACATCACCCCGCTGCTGGCCGACCATGACGGTTTTGCGGCCGTGATCACCGCCCTGGCCGCCGCCGGCCGCGACGCCTCCGGTGCGGTCCAGGTCGACAAGGTCGTCGGCATGGAAGCCCGAGGCTTCATCCTCGCGGCGCCGGTCGCGCTCGCGCTCGGCACCGGCTTCGTCCCGGTTCGCAAGGCGGGCAAGCTGCCTCGGGCCACCCACGCCGTCTCCTATGCGCTCGAGTACGGCAGCGCCACGCTCGAGATCCACCGTGATGCCGTCGCCCCGGGCGACCGGGTCCTGCTGGTCGACGACGTGCTCGCGACGGGTGGCACCGTGAAGGCCACCCAGCAGCTGGTCGAGGAGTGCGGTGGCACGGCCGTCGGCGTAGCAGTCCTGATGGAGCTCAGCTTTCTGCCCGGACGGGCGACCATCGGCGATCTCCCGGTGACCTCGCTGATGAC
>JAOPXM010000171.1 GCA_025965125.1 Nocardioides sp. | reverse complement strand
ACGGTCCGGGTCTCGGGGTCAAAGCCCTCGACGGTCGTGCCCAGCCGCAGGCACACCCGCGGGTCGTCGTACTCCCCCGACGGGAGCAGCGAGAGCTCTTCGGCGCCGACGTCGAAGAACGACGTGAGCGCCACCCGGTCGTAGGCCGGACGCGGCTCCTCACCGATCACCACCACGTCGTAGGTCTCGGTCAGGCCGCGTTCGATCGCGGCCTGGACAAAACGGTGGCCCACCATGCCGTGGCCGGCCACCACGAGCGTCTTGCGCAGGTGTGTCATCTCGGAACCTCTCCGTCGGGTCAGGCTGTCGCGGTGCTGATGTCAGGGGTAGTCAGGTCTCGGGTCGCCAGCAGCTGGCGGACGGTGGGAGCGCAACCGCCGCAACCGGTGGTGGCGCGGGTGGACTCGCGGACCTCGACCAGCGACCGGCAGCCGCGGATCCGGCCGGCGCTGACGCCCGCGCAGGCGCACACCTCCGCGTCATCCCCCAGGACCACCGGGGAGGGCACCCGATCGCCCATCAGCAGGGCGCCGGGCTCGGCGTCGCCGAGGACGGTTCTGCGGTCGTAGTGCTGGGTGATCAGCCCGATCCGCGACAGGTCGCCCACCAGGGTCGCGGCGACGATCACGCCGTCGCGGACGACGAGCTTGCGGTGCGAGCCGACGATCGGGATTGTCACCTCGACCACGTCACCGACGGCGCGCTCCGGGTCACCGAGGACGGCCACCTCGAGCCCGGTCGCGCGCAGCCGGGCCACGCTGCGGCTGCCCGTGTAGGCGACGTCGTCGCCCGCGACGTACGCCGCGAGCAGGCTTGCCTGCTCCCACGCCGGGGGCACGAAGCCGGTCGTCCGACCGGCGTGCTCGGCACAGTCCCCGATCGCGTGGATGCGTTCGTCGTCGGGTGACTCGAGGTGCTCGCCCACGACCACCCCGCGGCGGACGGTCAGCCCCGCCGCACGCGCCAGCGCGGTCGACGGGCGACCACCGGCGGTGAGCACGACGAGGTCGGTCTCCAGGGTGTAGCCGTTGTCGAGGCGCAACCCCGCGTCGGTCAGCCGCACGGCACGGGCGCCGGTGTAGACCGTGGTGCCGAGGCGGCGCAGGTCACGCTCCAGGACCCTGCCGGCCGGCGCGCCGACCTGGCTGCTCAGGACGTGCTCCGCACCCTCGACGATCTCGGTGTCGAGGCCGCGGACGCTCAGTGCCCGGGCGACCTGGAGACCCAACAGACCGCCGCCGACCACGATGGCCCGGTCCCCCGAGGCGAGCGAGCCCAGCAGGCGCTGGCAGTCGGCGAGGCTCCGGAACGCGTGCACCTTCTCGTGTAGCCGGCCGTCCATCCGGACCAGGCCGCGGATCGGCGGCAACGTCGGGATGCTGCCGGTCGCCAGCACCAACCGGTCGTAGCCGATCCGGGTGCCGTCGACGAGCATCACCTCGCGGTGGTCGCGGTCGACCTCGAGGACCCGGGTGTCGAGGCGCAGGTCGACGCCGTGGTCGGCGTACCAGCCCGGGTTCCGCAGGGTGAGGGCCTCGACCCGGTGGGTGCCCTCGAGCACCGCCGACAGCAGGATCCGGTTGTACGACGGGTGGGGTTCGTCCCCCAGCACGACGACGTCGTGGTTTCGCAGCCCGCTGCTTCGGGCTACCAGCTCCTCGACGAAGCGGGTCGCGGCCATCCCGTTGCCGACCACGACGACGCGCTCGCCGCTCATGCGCCGACCACCTCTGGGACGACCCCGCTGGTCGTGACGGACACCGGCACCGCGGTGAGCACCGCCGCGCACACCTTGAACTCCGGCATCCGGCTGGAGGGGTCGAGCGCGTCGTTGGTCAGCCGGTTCGCCCCCACCCAGTGGAAGGGCACGAAGACGGTGTCCGGCCGGATCGTGGGTACGACGCGGGCCGGGGCCAGCAGCTGGCCGCGCCGGGTGGCAATCCGGACCGACTGCCCGTCGATGACGCCGATCCGGTCGGCCAGCATCGGGTGCATCTCGACGAAGGGACCGTTGTCGGGCAGCTCGCGGACGCGGCGGGTCTGGGCTCCGGACTGGTACTGCGAGAGCACCCGACCGGTCGTCAGGTGGACGGGGTAGTCGGAACAGGGTTGCTCGGCGGCGCCGACGTGCCCGACGGCGTGGAAGCGCGCCAACCCGTCACTCGTGGCGAACGAGTCCGCGAACATCCGCGGCGTGCCCGGGTGGGCAGCGGTCGGGCACGGCCAGAACACCCCGTGCTCCGCACGGATCCGGGCGTAGTCGATGCCGGCGTAGTCCGCCTTGCCGCCCGCGGACGCCCGGCCCAGCTCGGCGAAGATCTCCTCCGGCTCCACCGAGAAGCCAACCGGCGAGTCCAGCCGGGTGGCGAGGCCCGCGATCACGTCCAGGTCGCTGCGCACGCCGGCGGGCGGGGCCGCGGCACGCTCGCGCAGGATCACCCGGCCCTCGAGGTTGGTCATGGTGCCCGATTCCTCAGCCCACTGGGTGACGGGGAACACGACGTCGGCCATCGCCGCCGTCTCTGAGAGCACCATGTCGGCGACCACGAGCAGGTCGAGGTCGTTGAGCCGTTGCGTGACGTGGGTGGCGTTCGGAGCGGAGACGACGATGTTGCTGCCGAACACCAGCAGCGCCTTCGGACCGCCGGTCGTGCCCAGCGCGTCGAGGAGCTCGTACGCCGACCGGCCCCTGCCGGGCAGGCTCTCGGGCTGGACGCCCCACACGGCAGCGACGTGCGCACGGGCCTCGGGGTCGTCGATCATCCGGTAACCCGGGAGCTGGTCGGCCTTTTGTCCGTGCTCGCGGCCGCCCTGGCCGTTGCCCTGGCCGGTGAGGCAGCCGTACCCGGCGTGCTCCTTGCCGCACATGCCCAGCGCGAGGGCGACGTTGATCCAGGCCAGAACGGTGTCGGTGCCCTGGCTGTGCTGCTCGGCGCCCCGGGCGGTCAGCACCATCACGCGCTCGGAGGATGCGAGCAGGTCGGCCAGCTCGCGCAGCTCTCCTGCGGCGACGCCGGTCACCCGCTCCACCCGTTCGGGCCACCAGCCGGCCACACTGCGTCGTACGTCGTCGAAGCCGACGGTGCGCGCGGCGACGTACTCCTCGTCAACCGCCCCGGACGCCTCGAGCAGGTGGAGCAAGCCGAGAGCGAGCGCGAGATCGGTGCCCGGCACCGGCTGCAGGAACTGGTCGGCACGGTCCGCGGTGGAGGTGCGCCGGGGGTCGATGACGACTACGCGACCCCCGCGTTCACGCAACCGATCGAGGTGTCGCGCGGCAGGTGGCATCGTCTCGGCCAGGTTCGAGCCGACCAGGACCAGCACGTCGGTCTGCTCGATGTCGGCCAGCGGGAACGGGAGCCCGCGATCGATCCCGAAGGCCTTGTTGCCGGCCGAGGCAGCCGACGACATGCACCAGCGGCCGTTGTAGTCGATCTGGCTGGTCCCGAGTGCGACCCTGGCGAACTTGCCCAGCTGGTAGGCCTTCTCGTTGGTCAACCCGCCGCCGCCGAAGACCGCGACGGAGTCGGGACCGTGCTCCGAACGCATCGCCGAGAGCTGCCCGGCGACCAGGTCGAGGGCCTCGTCCCAACCGGTGGCGCGGAGCTCACCAGTGGCCAGGTCGCGCACCAGCGGGGTGGTGAGCCGCTCCCGGTGCCCGCGCAGGCCGGCGGCAGTCCAACCCTTGCGGCACAGCGCCCCCTCGTTGACGGGGAACTCCGGCCACGCCTGGACCTCCAGCGCGGCACGAGCTCCACCCGCGGCGGTGAGCGTCATGCCGCACTGGAGGCTGCAGTACGGACAGTGAGTGTTGGTCATCGGTTCCTGGAAGGCCTAGATCCCGACGCCGGCGTAGCTGGTCCCAGCCTTGGCCTGGGCCGGCTGACGGAGGTAGACGGCCCAGGTGACGAGGCCGCAGACCACGTAGAAGGCGGTGAAGATCATGAACGCGGTCTTGGTTGCATCCAGCGGGTCATCGACCCACGGGGAGCCGAACGTGATCGGGATGAGGAAGCCTCCGAGCGCCCCGACCGCGCCGATGATCCCGACAGCGGCGGAAGACTTCTTCGTGGCCGCGAGGATGGCCGCGGTCCGCTCGGGCGTGCCCGGCGTGGTTGCCCGGTCGGCCTCCGTCTTGAAGATCGCCGGGATCATCTTGTACGTCGAGCCGTTGCCGATCCCGATGAAGAGGAAGACCAGCAGGAACATACCCAGGAAGAACGGGAACACTTGGTGGTTGGAGCTGACGGCGTCAACCACGGCCGGCGGGAACTTGAACGAGGCAGGGTCAGCCTTGATCGCAGCCAGCGCCTCGGGGGTCGGCGGCGGCGGGAGGGTCTCGAGGAGGCTCAGGGTGAAGAGCACGCCGAGCGTGCCGAGCACCATGCCGCCGAACGCGAGCAGCGTGACCTTCGCACCGCCGAAGCGGTCGGCCAGGACACCGCCGAGCGGTCGGGCCATCGAGCCGACGAAGGCTCCGAGGAAGGCGTAAAACGCGAAGTTGATGCCGATGCCGGCGACGCTCGGGACGGGCTGCCTCCAGAAGTTCAGCTTGATCAACAGCGGCATCGCTGCGGAGTAGCCGATGAACGAGCCGAAGGTGCCGACGTACAGGAACGACATCACCCAGGTCTGCTTGTGCTTGATGATGCTGAGCTGCTCCCTGGCGGACGCCTTGGCAGTGCCGAGGTTGTCCATGAAGAAGTACGCCGCAACGGTGGCGATGACCGCCAGGCCGGCGTACACCCAGGCCGCTCGCTCGAGGTGGATGCCGCCGTCGGACGCCTTGACGATGCCGAAGATCGCAGCACCGCCGACGATGGCGGGCAGCAGGAACTGGATCAGGGCGACGCCCACGTTGCCGCCGGCGGCGTTGAGGCCGAGCGCAGCGCCCTTCTTGGACGAGGGGTAGAAGAAGTTGATGTTCGCCATCGAGGAGGCGAAGTTGCCGCCGCCGAGGCCGGCCGTGGCCGCGATGAGGCAGA
>JAOPXM010000251.1 GCA_025965125.1 Nocardioides sp. | reverse complement strand
GCAACGCCGGCCAGGACTGCTGCGCGAGAACACGTGTCTTCGTTGAGCGGCCAGTTATTGAGGAGTTTCTGGGCTATCTGCGGACCACCGTTACAAGCCTCAGGGTGGGTGACCCCCTTGACCCCGAGACCCAGATGGGGCCCCTCATATCCCAAAAGCAACTTGATTCCGTCCGAGCCGTCGTTGACGGCGCCCCCGTTGCCTTTCAAGGCAGCGTGCCCGAACGACCGGGCTACTGGTTCCCCCCGACCGTGCTGTACCCGATCGACGATTCACATCCCGCCGCGACGGAAGAGATCTTCGGGCCAGTCGTTTGCATTCTGCCCTTCGAGTCCGAAGAAGAAGTAATCAGGCGAACAAATGACAGTATCTACGGCCTCTCCGGATCAATCTGGACCAGGGACGGAGCCCGCGCGCTCCGCGTCGCACGCGCAATCGAATCAGGCACATTGTCCATCAACTCATACACGTCTGTGCGTATATCCACACCCTTCGGCGGATTCAAACACTCGGGAACCGGTCGTGAGCTCGGTCCTGACGCCCTCGAAGCGTATTCAGAACTTAAAAACATCTACTACAAGACCCAGGAGTGAAATGCTGCACCTCGACGGAAAAATAGCCGTAATCACGGGAGCCACAGGCTCCATCGGCCGCGAAACAGTGGACGTGTTCAAACGCGAAGGCGCGACTGTAGTAGCCGTCGACGTCCGGGAGGGTGAAACCAACGCAGACCACTTCATAAAGGCGGACCTTACGGATGAGACTGCAGTGGCAGCACTCTATGCCGAGGCCAATGCAAAATACGGTCGTATCGACATCCTATTTAACAACGCCGGAATCGCTGTCGCCGAGGACGCTTCCGTTCTGGACACAGAACTGAAAATCTGGAATCACGTGGTGAATGTCAATATGACGAGCGTCTATCTTTGCTGTAAGCACGGAATCCCATACCTGCTTAGCTCCGGCGGAGGCTCCGTCATCAACACTGCATCACTCGTGGCCTCCATCGGATCTGCTACCTCGCAGATCGCTTACACCGCGTCCAAGGGCGGCGTACTATCACTGACCCGGGAACTCGGTGTGGAATTTGCGAAACAGGGACTCCGAGTCAACTCGATTTCTCCTGGCCCCGTGGAGACTCCCCTCTTGAAGACGCTCTTCAACCAAGAGGAATCGGAACGACGCCTCGTGCATGTGCCCTACGGAAGGTTTGCCCAAGCACAGGAGATTGCTGAAGCCGTCGCGTTCCTTGCCAGTGATAACGCCTCCTACGTCAACGCCATTGACTTCAAGATCGACGGTGGAATCACGGCAGCTTATGTGACGCCACTAGGCGATGCCACCGGGATCTGAATGGCCTCCGCCCATGGTTGAAGGTAGGCCCAGGGGCCTACCTTCAACCATGAAACCCTCACATTCCGCGCGCCCCGATACTTGTTTTGCGAATACGCCAGCGGGATCGTAGTGCCCTGCCAATGGGTCCGTGCCCACCAGCACCTATCCGCATCGCTGACTTGCAGCGAAACCCCACCTGCAGAAGGTCCGATCATGAGCGTTTCAGTCCCCAAAGAGATGCAGATTTAGTCCCCAAAGAGATGCAGAAGAAGCATTGCGCGTCGCCACCATCGCCGTGGGCGTTCACAAGTTCCCCACCCACGGCCGCGACCTTAGTCGAGCGCGGCACAGGCCTGGCCTCCGGCATCCCCGGACGAAGAACACCACCCCGATGACGTGCAGCTGAACGGAGCCGCGTCCAAGGCACGATTACTCCGCGAAAGGCGCCGACGGCGAGTCCGAGGCACCTACGGGTACCGGCGCATCCACGCCGATCTCGCCGCGGAACAGACCGAGTGCTCTCCCGGGTTGGTGCGGCAGATCATGCGCTGCAAGGGCTTGGTGGCCTGTCAACCACGCCCGTTCCGCATCACCACCGAGGCTGACGCTGAGGCGGCCGCGGGCATGCCCGGCATCGTGCAGGGGAACTTCACCGCTGATCGGCGCGGGGTGAAGTTCGTCGGCGACATCACCTACATCCACACCTGGCAAGGGTTCGTCTACCTCGTCACCGTCATCGACTGCTACTCAAAGAAAGTCGTCGGCTGGTCCATTGCCGATCACATGCGCACCGAACTCGTCGCCGATGCGCTCAAGAACGCCGCCGCTACGACCCGGAGCGAGCCCCTCGCGATCTGGCACTCCGGATCGGGGCAGCGTCTACACCTCGGCCGATTTCAGGGCCCTGGTGACCCGCCTGGGCATGCGATCGTTGATGGGACGAACCGGCGTGTGCTGGGACAACAGCATGGACGAATCGTTCTTCTCAGCTCTGTAAAACGAGCGTGTGTAGCGGACCGTTTCCGCGACTAAATCACAAGCTCGGAGCGACGTCATCCGCTACATCGAGGGGTTTTACAACAACCGGCGCCGTCACTCCGCGCTCGGCTACCGGTGGCCTGACGAAGTCCACTGTGGTTATCAACAGCCAGCCTTGGCAACGTAGAAGAATCCACTAATTCCGCTGTCCGAAATCTCCGCGGCAGTTCAGGCGGAGCTTGTCTTCGATCCAGGTTTCGAAGCGGTTCAGGTATACGTCCTGATGGGGGAGGAGTCCGTGGTGCGCGAGCAGCACCCGCAGATGGTCGGCTGCCCGCCCTGCCGTGTGGCGGTGACTGTCGAGGCCTTCGTGGGTCAAGGGAGTGTGTGGCCGCTCGCGACGGATGTCAGGAGGGCCTGGACCTTGGGGGAGCGATTCCAGGTGATGATGCTTTCGGGCCGGTCTGCCTGGCAGAGGACGTTGACTAGCCGGGCTGCGGTTGTGGGATCGGCCGGATTGGCCAGCAACAGGGCGGTGAGGTCGTCCCGGAGTGCGCAGCGGCGCAGATGCTGCGGCGGCAGAACTCGCCTTCGTGGCCGCATCGGGAGCAGTGGAAGTCGTGGAGGATGCCGGCACACGGCGCGTACCGCCGACCTCCATCAAGAGCGGGCGGCCCGGGGAGCAGCCGGTGGTTCCCGCAGGCGGGCAGGTGCCGTGGGAGCGGGTCGCCACGGTGAAGCAGGGACCGCAGATCTTGCCGTCCGGCCAGCTCGCCCTGGTCTTGCCGGCGTTGCGGCCGCAGCGACCGCAGCGGACGGTGCCGCTCTTGCGGGGGCGACCGCGGACGGTGTTGCGCGGCGTGAGTCCCTGGGGGAGTTGGCGGTGATGAGGTCTTCGGGGCCGCAGGAGAAGATGTCGCAGATCGCCGCGATGACCTGCAGTGCGACTCGCTCGGGCTTCTGGTTGACGATCCGGTA
>JAOPXM010000112.1 GCA_025965125.1 Nocardioides sp. | reverse complement strand
TCGTCGACTCACCGTGGAACACCAGGTGGTACCGCATGCACGGCGCGGGCTGGGCCGAGGGGGACGCGGCTCTGGACCGGATGCCGGTCAAGAGCACCATCGACGCCACCGACGACCTGACCGCCGGACGGCTGACCGTCCTGCGCGGACGTGCCTGGGCCGGCGAAGCGACCGTCAGCGTCGTGGAGATCAGCACCGACGGCGGTCGGACGTGGGAGGAGGCCACCCTGACCGGTGCCAACGAGCCGTCCAGCTGGGTCGAGTGGGAGCACCCGTGGGTGCCCGAGCGGTCCGGCGACCACGTGCTCGTCTCGCGGGCCACCGACAGCCTCGGCCGCAGCCAGCCCGAAACGGCGCCGGACAACGAGGACGGCTACCTCTTCTGGGCGACCGTCAGGCGCCTGGTCGAGGTGGCTTGACGGACTGTCGGCGTCACGACGCCCGGGGCGCCCCAGTCAGTAGGCGCAGGTCGGCTTGAACGTCTTGCGTGCCGGGCCTGGGTGCGTGAGTGCGTCCAGGGTCCAGGCAATGGCGGTCTGGCTCATCGGGATGAGGACGTGCTCGGCGATGTCGTGTGCGCAGGAGCTCTGGATGGTCACGTTGGTGGTGTGCGGCCCGGACAGGAACGCCGAGCTGTAGGGCACCACGACCTCGTCGTACTTCGTGCTGATCTGGGTGTAGCTCACCGGGCCCGGCGTCTCGTCACCCGAGTTGAGGTGCCGCAGGAACTTCGAGCCGGCCGCCTGCTGGACACAGGCACGGCAGACCAGGTCGAGCACGGGTCCGGTCAGCGGGTTCGCGGGGTCTCCGACGATGACCGTGCCGTGATTGGACGGCGACAGCCCGACCAGGTCGTCGATGACGGCGCCGCCGCCCAGGAACTTGATGTAGTAGCGCGGCATCATGCCGCCCTGGGAGTGGCCGACCATCGAGACCTTGCCGGCGCCGGTGGCCCGCAGGACCCGTTCGGTGAACCTCTTCAGCGTGTGCGCGGACCTCGCGATGTCGCCGGTGCCCCGGTTGCCGTAGTCGAGGGAGAAGACGCAGAAGCCCTTCGTCACCATCGCCGAGGACAGGTCGTCCAGCAGGTGCTTCCGGTCCCCGATCGTGCCGTGCACGATGATCACCGGCTCCGGCCGCTGCGCACTGGGCTTGCAGGACCAGTCGTTGGCCCCCACGGGATCGCCGTCCGGGGAGGTGGGCAACGGGATCGGGAACCCGTCTGCACCCGACGGTGCTGCCAGCCCCAAGGTCGTGACGAGCGAGACGAGCAGTGCCCCGAGCAGTAGTCGCATGCCCGGACCAACGACCCGATGTGACGGGCGTTACTCGCAGATCACCGTGTCCGAGGGGATGTAGTGGGTGTGGAACTTCTCCTGGTGGTCCAGGTTGCTGTCCCCCGGCTTCTTGAAGTAGCGCATCACGTTGATGTCGAAGCCGTCGTAGCCGGTGTTCGGATAGCAGTCCGGCCCGGAAAGGGTGCGGGTCGCGGGCCCGACGAAGTTGTAGCGGTCGCCCGTCGAGGTGGTGACGTCCCAGTACTTCGTGGAGTACATGCTCACCGTGACCACACCCTGCGCAGACGGGGTGCTGGGCGTGACGTGCGCATCGATGAGCACGCCGTACGGAGTGTCGTTCTCGAAGCGCAGGTCGACCGATCCCCAGGCCACGGTGGCCTCCCGGCCGACCGGGTAGCGGTCGATGTAGAACGAGTGTGTCTTGTGCTCGACGTCCTTGAGCCCGGCGAAGAACATCGCGTTGAAGGTCGTCGTGGCCATCTGGGAGACGCCACCACCGAGGTCCTCGGCGAAGATGCCGTTGCTGATGATGAAGCCGGTCGTGAAGCCGTTCGCCGCGGTGCGCTCGCCGACGGTGTCGTTGAGCGAGAACGTCTCGCCGGGCTTGAGGACGGTGCCGTTGATCAGCTCGCCGGCGCGGCCGATGTTGGTGTTGCGGTACTCCGCGTAGGGGAAGTACGTCGTGAACGTGGACACCTGCTCGCGGATCTTCAGCTTGCGCGCGTCCGCGGTGCTGAAGTCGGCGTCCACGACGGTTGCCGGGACCCTCATGTGGCGCTGTCCGACGGGACGGGTCGCCAGCTTGAGGAAGGCCTCGCTGACGTCCGTCGGGTCGTAGCTCACGCCCGGCTTGGCGGGAACCACCCGAGGCTTGCCGCGCACCAGCTTCACGGTGGCGTCGACGGGCGCACCGTTGTCGCTGATGGCGCCGTCGAGCAGCTTCGTCAGCTTGTCGACATCGAGGTCCGGCACCAGCTCGCCGTTCTCGGGCGACATCTTGAGCGCCGACGCGTAGTCGCGGGGGAACAGCTGGACCGGTGAGTGTCCGAAGACCAGCGTGATCGGACCGGACATGGCCGGGTTCGCGAACTCGTCCAGAGCCCGCTGCACGTCCGAGTCGTCGATGTCGGGCCGCGCCTGGGTCAGGGTGAGCCGCGCCGTGGGCCTGTCTCGGAGGTACGCCGCCTCGATCGCGGCCCGGGCGGTCTTCGGATCGAGCTCCTCGCCGACTCGAGGATCGACCACCTGCACCCCGCCGTCGACGAACAGCACCTGGCCGTCACGAGCGGGCTTGCCGAGGCCGGCGGCGAGGCTGTCCAGCAGGTCCTGCATGTGGAGCTCGTTGACCCCGACCTTGGCCTCGAGGTCCACACCACCGGTGTAGTAGTCCCACAGGTGCTGTGGGTCCCAGCTCTGCTCGGCCCCGGCAGCGGCGACCGAGGCGACATAGTCGACGGAGAGGCCGGCGTCCTCGGGCGTCACGGACTGGGTCTTGCCGTCGACCGTGACCGAGATCGGCGCGGACACGCGGTCGGCGAGCCCGTCCTTCAGCACCTGCACGGCCTCGCTGCGGGTGTGCCCACCGATGTCGACCCCGGCCACGGTGGTGCCCCGGGGCACCTTGTCGCTGGCTCCGAGGTACGCCGCGGCCCAGCCGGCGCCGAACAGGAGCAGCAGCCCCACGATCACGAGCAGGACAAGCCGCCCGCCCTCACGTTCGCGCGCTGGTGTCTCGCCCCGGTCCTTCACGCCCCAAGACTAGGAGAGCGGCTCCTCCACGTCGGTGCTCATCCGGCCCGGGCGCGGGAGTGTCGTGACCGCGACGATGATGACGAAGACGGCCAGCGAGATCAGGACGTAGCCGCGCACGTCACTGCCGATGACGTAGTCGCCCTCCGGCCTCGGGACGGTGAGCCAGCCCACCAGCGCAACGAAGCCGATCCCGAACGGCAGGCGGGACCACCAGCCCGCCGGCAGTGCGACCAGGGTCGGGGCGGTGGCCGCCACCGACAGCGGCAGGCCCCACCACAGCTCGTGGACGGCGACCGTGGCCAGCCCGACGGCTGCGCCCACGATCAGCAGCGCAACCGCGGCGAGCGGCTTCATCAGACTCCGGCGAACAGGTCCGTCTCCAGCCCGTCCTCGTTGAGGTCGGTCGGGTGGCCCTTCACGATCCGGTAGAACTCGGTGCCCCAGGCGGTGTTGCCCTGGCTGTTCGACAGCCTGAAGAACGGACCGTCCACGGTGATCTGGCTGGCGTGCGCCGCGAGGGCAGCCATCTTCCGCTCGACGTAGTCGGTGCCGTCCACCATCGCTGCGAGGTTCTCGTCGGGGGTGATGAAGTGCGGCAACGGACCGTCGGGGTCCATCCCCTCGAAGGTCGTGGTGTCGCCCGCTTCGCGGAGGGCGCGCAGGCTGGCGCGCATCCGGCTCTCCGACATCGCGCCCCAGTAGATCTTGGCGATCTCCCAGGGCTCGCCGAGCTCGAGCTTGTACGACGGCACCGCGGCGAGCTGGGCGGCGTACATGGCCACCCGGTGAGCCTGGATGTGGTCGGGGTGGCCGTAGCCGCCGAACTGGTCGTAGGTCACCAGGACCTGGGGGCGGACCTCGCGGACAACTGCGACCAGGAGGTCGGCGGCCTCGGTGAGGTCGGCGTTCCAGAACGCGTTCGCACTGACGTCGTCGGCAGGGATCGCGTGGCCGTCCTCGTGCCACTTCATGCCCGAGTCGCGGAAGTTGCCGAAGCCTCCGAGGAACCGGTGGTCGGTGACCCCGAGCTCCTTCATCGCCATCTCGAGCTCGCCCTTGCGGTGCAGGCCCAGCCCGTCGTCGCGGTCCGCGGCGAGGTGCTCCAGCTCGGGCACCAGGATCTCGCCCATCTCGCCGGCGGTGCAGGTGACCAGCGTGACGTCGCGACCCTCCGCGACGTACTTCGCCATCGTGGCGCCCTGGCCGATCGACTCGTCGTCCGGGTGAGCGTGCACGAGGAGGAGGCGCTGGTCAGCAGTCATGGTGGAAATCCTAGGGACTGGGTGGGACAAACCTGGCTTCGAGGCGGGCTGCACAGCACCCTCCTCAACAACGGGACAACAACGGGGGGCGGCTACTTCATCCACGGGAACCCAGGTAGCCCACCACTAGGCTTTGTCCATGATCGCTTCCCCCACCTCGCGCGCCCTCTTCGTGCACGTGCAGAAGACCGGCGGGCTCACCGTGGAGGCCCTGATGAGGCAACACCTGCCCGATGCCAAGGAAGTCACGGGGTTGTCGGGCGGGAAGCACGCAACGATGGCGGCGGCCCTCAGGCGAGACCCGGACCTGGCGGACTACTGGACCTTCGGCTTCGTGCGGAATCCCTGGGCCCGGCTCTACTCGTGGTGGGCCATGATCGTGCGCCGGGACCAGACCGCGACCGAAGGAAGTGAGTCGGTCCAGGCGAAGCTTCGGCGGAATCCCTTCTGGCGGAAGGTGATCTCGGACCACCAGACCTTCGAGTCGTTCGTGCTGCTCGGGCCCGATGACTTCGGACGGCTCAGAGTCCCGCAGCTGGACTACCTGCGGACCCCGCTTCGGCGCGCCGACTTCATCGGGCGCACGGAGAACTTCGACGAAGACCTACGTGCGGCGTTCGAGCACCTCGGGCTGCCGCCGCCCGAGCAGGTGCCGCGCAACAACGCCGGCCCGCCCACCGACTACCGCGACCACTACACCCCGGTGATGCGGCGCAAGGTCGAGCGGCTGTTCCAGGCCGACATCGAGGCCTTCGACTACTCCTTCTGAGCGTCGAGGCCCCGGCTGGCCGGGTCGATCGTGCAGCTCGGGCCCGCACACGCCCGCAGGCGCGTCAGGGAGCTGCGCAGCTGCCGCACGACCTGTTGCGTCGTGGGCGGCAGGTTGCGGAATGACCGCGCCCCATCCGGCAGCAGGCTGTTGAGCTCGTAGGGATCGCGCCGAAGGTTGTACAGCTCCTCAGGCTGGCCGCGTGCTCGCCAGAACCGGACCAGCTTCCACTTGGTGCTGACGATTCCGAAGAAGTCGCTTGTCCGGGCATGCAGGTGATTGGGGACATAGCGCTCGGCGGGTTCCAGCACCCCGGTCCTGGTGCTCGTGCCCAAGGGGGTCACGCCGCGCGTGAGCAAGAGGTACTTCCGGTGCACACCTCGGTCGCGGCCCTGCAGCACGCCCAGGAGAGACAGCCCGTCGACGTTCACACCGTCCGGGATCGCGGTCGCTGTCATCTCGGCGAAGGTGGGAGCCAGATCGATGTTGCCGGCCAGGGTCTTGATCTTCTGCCCCGGCTGTATCCCGGGGCCGCGCACCATCAGCGGCACGTTTGAGGCCTCTTCGAAATGGTTGTACTTGAAGATCGGCAGCCGGTGCTCGCCCATGTTGTAACCATTGTCGGAGCTGAACACGAGGTAGGTGTTCTCGAGCGCCCCCACCTGACGCAGCTCGGCCACCAGCTTCGCGACATATCCGTCCAGGACCTGGAGCGAACGAATCCGCTTTCGAAATACCTCGTTGATGACGGAGATGTCGTGCGGGCTGAGCCGTTTCCTGGTCGCGGCCTCACCGAACTTGTCGGAGACGTCTGCTTCGTTGAAAGAGGGCTTCTTGGGATAGACGATGTTCTTGAATTTGGATTCATATTTCGCGGGATAGGCATACGGAAAGTGCGGCGCGTACGAAGCCCACTCGTAGAAGTTCCCGCCGTCGCGGAAATCCGCTCCGCCATTCGCCGAGATGGCCGTCAGGAGCCGTTCGCCCAGGACCTTGTCCAGGAACGTGCTGTGCCTCGCGGGCTGCACCTCACCGTCCAGGTTGAGCTGGTAGTCCGTCTGGGAGTACGCCGGCCCCGCGACGGGAACCGCCCAGCTGTCCCAGCCTTGAGGCACATATCGCTGAAGCTCTGCCCGGCTCGGCTCCCCGCCCGTGGGGCTGTAGCCCTGGGGGTACGGATATTCGTTGAGGAACTTCCCCTGGAAGAACGCCACATAGCTGGCGCCCAGCCACGTCGGAAGTGCGGTCGACTCGCTCGTCTCGTGGAACTTCTTGTACCCGCCCTTGGGATAGGCGTTGGCAACGACTTTCGTGTTGTGTGAGTACTCGCCCGTCATGATCGTCGAGCGGGAGGTGCAACAGGTCGCGGCCTCGACGTAGTAATTGCTGAAGGAAGCACCCTGGCGGCCGATCAGCTTTCGCACATTCGGCAGGTACGGCATGAGCGACTTGTCAAGATCGTCGGTCAGGATGAAGATGACATTGTATTGCTGGCCCGCAGCTTTCGGCAGGTCTCGCGACTGAGGAGTCGCGCCGACCCTGCTTGCGACAAATGCACCCACTATGCCGCAAACAATGGCCGCCACCAGGACGCTTCTCCAGATTTGCGACCTCGGACGAAATTGCAGGGCTCGCATGCATTGCAACTTTACACGGCGCGGAGCAGCGACCTCAGCTCCGGCAGGAATGGCAGGTCCGGCTCGAGCCAGTCCACGTCGTCCAGCTCGTCGGCACCGAGCCAACGCACCACGTCGTGCTCGGTCGGTGCCGGCTCACCGTCGAGAAGGGCGACCGTGGCCACGGACAGCTCGTGGGTGGTCCCGATCGGGGTGGTGCCGGCGAGCCAGCCGGTCACCCGGACCGCGCACCCGAGCTCTTCGCGCAGCTCCCGCTCGAGGGCGGCGGTCGGGGACTCGCCCGGTTCCACCTTGCCGCCCGGGAACTCCCACCTGCCGGCCAGCTCGGGTGGACTCGTGCGGCGCGCCGCCAGCACGCGACCGTCCCGCAGGATCGCGGCTCCGACGACTGTGCCCATGGCGAGCGAGGTTAGCGAGCGACGACGGCGCGCGGCTGCCGGGCCAGCTGTCGGCTCTGGGCCACCAGCCGACCCGCCGAGTCCCACACCTCGCAGTCCTCCTCGAACATGCCGCCGGCCATGTTGCGGGTGGCATGGCGCACCTTGAGCCAGCCGGGCGCCGGGCGCGCACGCACGTGCGCCGTCAGCTCCAGCGTGGGCGCCCACCCGGGCATGCCCAGGTCGAAGGTGACCGGGGGCAGCGCGTCGACGACCATCAGCAAGGAGATGGGATCGGGCTCGCGGCCGTCGACCAGTCGGAACCAGGCACTCAGCACGCCCTTGCCGCTCGGCGCCCCGACCGTCCAGCCGACCTGGTCGGGGTGGAAGCGCATGTCGAAACGGTCCATCAGCGGAGCGATCGCGCGCACCTCGGGCGGCGCCATGGAATTGGGGACGCAGTCCTCGACCGGCGGCAGCTCCGGCTCCTCGGCTGTCGTGAGCACGTCGTCGCCGAGCGTGGCCAGGTCGCCGTACGTCGCCAGCGCGGTGATCCGCACGTCGTCGCCCTGGTGGAGGTCAACGGACGCAGTGGCGACGCTGCCGCCCTCACGACGTACGTCGATGGCGACGGTGGCCGGGCCCGGGGTCGACGCGGACAGGTAATAGGCGCTCACGACCAGCGGGTCGGGCTTGTCGGGGAGACGGCGACGCAGCGCGTTGCCGATCACCGCGAGCAGGTAGCCGCCGTTCAGGCCTCCGCCCACCAGCCATCCGGGCCAGAGCTCCGCGGCGTAGCTGCCGTCGGCATTCCGGCTCACCTCGGTCTGGGTGTCGAACTCGTGCGGCATGCCGTGAGGATATTGGCCCCTGGTTGCGGGAGCATGGCCGCATGGGTGATCGTCGTCCGACCTGGGTGTACGGCACGGGCCTCGAGCCCGACCCTCGCTTCTCGCTCGCGAACGAGCGGACGTTCCTGGCCTGGGTGCGCACCGCCCTCGCGATGCTGGCGGGCGCGGTTGCGCTCGACTCGCTCGGCGTGCCCGACCCGAAGTGGCTGCGCACGACAGTGGTGGTGGCCCTGGTGCTCTTTGCCGGCCTGGTCACGTCGCTGGCGCTCCAGCGCTGGATGCGTATCGAGCGGGCGATGCGCACCGGGACCCCGCTCCCGGCCTTCGCGCTGGGTCTCGTCGTCACCGTGGCGATCGTGGCCGTGTCGGTCCTGCTCGCGGTGGCGCTCGCGGTTTCCTAGACGTGCCCTGATCGCGGAGTCCTTCACCACCACCGACAGCGTGGGCAAGGCCGTCAACACCTCACTGGCCTCTACCGGTACAGCCTCCTTCTGACCTGCTGTCAATGGGTGCGCAGGTACTGCAGGACGACCGCCGCCTGGGCGCGGGCTCCGGCGCCGTTCGGGTGTGCCGGGATGCCCACGGCGGGGTCGTTGACCGACGGCCCGAAGGTCTCGCCGTACCGCACCGTCGCCGAGCGGCACAGGTCATGCCCGAGGGTCGGCGTGTAGGTGTTGACGAACTCGGCACCGCCGCGCTTCGCGGCCCGTTTGACCATGGCGTTGAGCTCGAGGAACTTGGCGTGGATGTACGCCATGTCCTCGTCGGTCGCCGGCACGAGGGGGTAGCAGGCGTGGTTCGGGACCAGCGAGAGGTAGTCGACCGCGATGATCCGGGCCTTCGGGGAGATCCGGTGGATGGCGTTGAACGCCCGCACCAGCTTGACCTCGGACGCGTTGATCCGCTCCGTCAGCTGGTCCTTGCCGCCCTGGGTGTAGCGGTCCTTGCAGCCGCCGAGCGGGATGGTCGAGCCGATGATCGGGATCGGGAGCGGGGGCAGCGGGATGGTGTCCGGGGGGATCGGTGAGGCCACCGGCAGGACGTTCAGGCAGCCGATGCCCGCGGACGCGATGCCCGCGTCGTTCCCGCCGATGCCGACCGTGACCAGATCGGTGGTCTTCGTCAGCCGGTCGAACTGCGGCGGATTGGTCCCGCCCGCCGGGAGCCCGGTCTGGGGGTGCGCGAAGTCGTCCGTGGTCGCCGAACCGCACGAGGCGTCGCGGAAGGTCCTCACCCCGATCGTGGCGGCGACGATCTTGGGGTAGTTGTGGTGCGACTGCGCGCAGTCGATCGGCGCGTACGTCGCGTCCGGCAGGCCATCTGAGTTCAGCACGACCACGTCCGCCGTCCACGAGTCACCCAGCGCGACGTACTCCTGGTACTTCGGCTTCGCCTTGGCGGCGTGGGCGGCCCCAGCCACCGGCGCCGCGGCGGAGGTCGGGATCACGGGCAGCGCGAGGGCGGCGGCCGCAGCCAACGCGGGCGCAAGGAGCCGGAGCGACGTCATGGCTGATCAACGTGGCGACCGTCACAGGGTCACGGTGTGGGGGCGCGGCCGACGTCTCCGTGGCGACGAACGTTCATCGAGCGGGTCGAGAACGACGCAGCGCGGTGCCCTATTCCTCGTGGGTGCCGGTCGGGGTGACCCGGTAGCGGTGTCGGTGGGGTGAGGTCCAGGTGTAGGTGCCGTCGCGGTTGCGGACGTATCGCCACCTACCGGCGGTTTTGCAGCGGTGGTGTCGCCTACACAACGGGGCGAGGTTCTCGGGTCTGGTTTGGCCCGGTGGTCCGGGGCCGTCACCGGTGCCGGGGTCGTAGGGGTC
>JAOPXM010000086.1 GCA_025965125.1 Nocardioides sp. | reverse complement strand
CCCCAGGCGGTCCGACGTACGCGCGGACGTGCTCGGCGCGGCCCGGGAGGTCTTCGAGGAGCTCGGCTACCACCGGGCCTCGACCGACCTGATCGCCCGCCGGGCGGGCTTCTCGAAAGGCGCGCTGTACTCGAACTTCGACGGCAAGGATGACCTCTTCCTGGCCCTGCTCGGCCAGGAGGTCGCCGCCCGTTGCGACGCGCTGGCCTCGGGGGTGTCGGCAGGCACCGACCCGGAGGCCGGGCTCGCGGTGGTCCCCGCAGCGCTGCTCGACATGGCCCGTGACTCCCGGGCCAACCTGGTGTTCGCGGAGTTCCGGGTGCATGCCGCAGGCGACGTCGACCTCTCGCTGCGCCTGGCCGAGGTCCGCGAGCGCCTGGTGGGCTCGGTGGCCGCCCGCATCTCCGACGAGGTCGACGCGCTGGGTCTTGAGCTGACCATGCCCGCGCACGACGCAGCGACGCTGCTGCTGGCCCTGGTCAACGGCCTGGCCCTGGAGCAGGTCGGCCATGCCGGCCCGGTCGTCTCGGTCGACAGCCTCGCGACCGCGCTGCGCGGCCTGGTGCGGGCGTCATGAGCAGGCGCAGGCGCTCGCTGCGGAACGCAAATGTCTTCATCACCGGTGCGGCGAGCGGCATCGGCAGAGCCACCGCCGAGCTCGCGGCCGCCCAGGGCGCCCGGCTCCACCTCACCGACGTCAATGCCGACCTGCTGGCCACTACTGCCGACCGGATCCGTGCGACCGGCGGCAGCGTGGTCCTGGCCGAACCGGCCGACATCTCCGACTACGCCGCCGTCCGGGCGCTGACCACGAGGGTCACCGAGACGTCGGGCGCGATGGACGTGGTGATGAACATCGCCGGGATCTCCACGTGGGGCACGGTCCAGGCCCTGGAGCACCACCACTGGCAGCGGCTCGTCGACGTCAACCTGATGGGGCCCATCCACGTCATCGAGACGCTCGTCCCCCCGATGATCGAGGCCGGTCGCGGCGGGCACCTGGTCAACGTCTCGTCGGCCGCGGGTCTCATCGGGATGCCGTGGCACGCGGCGTACAGCGCGTCCAAGTTCGGCTTGCGCGGGGTGTCCGAGGTGCTCCGCTTCGACCTGCGCCGGCACGGGATCGGCGTCAGCCTGGTCTGCCCCGGCGGCGTCGCCACCCCGCTGACCGAGACCGTGCAGATCGCTGGTGTCGACAGGGAGAGTCGCGCCTTCCAGCGCGCCCACGCCCGCTTCCGCAAACGTGCGGTCACTCCCGAGCGGGCCGCCGAGTCGATCCTCCGCGGGGTGCGCCGCAACCGCTACTGGGTCTACACGTCCCCCGACATCCGGGCCATCCACCTCCTCCAGCGGCTCTGCCCCCCGGCGTACGTCGCGGCGATGCGGGCGATGAACTACGGCGCCAACCGGGTGCTCCCCGCCGTCGGCCGCGCCCGCCGCCAGGAGGACGCGGCATGAACACCCCAGGCAGGAGCGCCCGGATCACGCCCGGCGGTCGACGCGACGTCGGTCTCGTGATCGCCGGGTTCGCGAGACTCGCCGGACGCGTGACCGGCACCGAACCGCCGGCGATCTTCCTGACCCTGGGCCGAAACCGCGGACTGTTCTGGGGCTGGCTGCACTTCGCCGGCCGGCTGATGCCGGGTGGGCGGCTGCCCCGTCGCGAGACCGAGCTGGTGATCCTGCGGGTCGCGACCCGCACCGGCTGCGACTACGAGCTCTCCCACCATGCCCGCCTCGGGCGCCGCGCCGGACTGGGTCCGACCGAGCTGGAGCGCGTCGCGGCCGGACCTGCCGCCGACGGCTGGACCGCCCGGGAGCGGCTGCTGCTCACCGTCACCGACGAGCTCCACGAGAGCCGGGACCTCTCGGACGAGACGTGGGCGGCACTCCGGGGCGAGCTGGACGAGCGGACCTGCGTGGAGCTGCTGCTGCTCGTGGGTCACTACGAGATGCTCGCGACGACCCTGAACACCCTCCGCATCGAACCGGACCGACCCCTGGCCCGGTCGCGGGTCAGCCGGTCAGCAGGTCGTTGATCCCGACCTGGTCGACCAGCCAGTGGCCGTCCTGGAGCACCATGTGCAGGGTGACGCGGGGCAGGTCGGTCTTCGAGTTCTTCTGATCCTTGCTGGTGATCTTCTGGTCGACGAAGACCAGCACCCGCACGTGCTCGTCGTCCTCCACCACGAAGGCCGAGTCCTTGATGGTGCCGGTTGCGCTCGCCTTGACCGTCTTGATGAACGCGATCGCGTCCTTGCTCACCTTGGCGAAATAGCCCTGGAAGGCGGCGGTCCCGGCGTCCTTGACCCACGCGAAGTCGTCGTTCACGGTCCGGTAGTCGTACGTCGTCATCCGCGTGACCGCGGACCTGGCGGCCTTCTCGGCCGCGATCCCGGCGTCCTCGCGGGCATGGTCGTCGGCGCGGTCCCTCCAGAGCAGGACCACCCCGGCCAGCGCCGCCACCAGGGCGAGCGCCAGCACGGCGCACAGGATCTTCAGGGTCCGGTTGCGTCGTACGTCGTCGGTCATCGGGTCACCTCACCGGCCCGGGCGCATGAGCGGCACCGCGCTGGAGCGTCGAGAAGGAGGCGGCACACCGCCCATCCTCCTGCAGGGGTCGACGGTCGGCGTTGCGCGGGTCCCGGCGAACCACGTCGTAGCGGCACCGCTGGTCCTTGTCCATGATCAGCTGGATCCGTAGGTGGCCCTTGCCGATCGTGTCGGCCAGCGCGCCCAGTCCGTCGCCGTACGCCGCCAGCAGGGCCCGGAACTGGGGCTCGCGGGCCACGAACAGGTCGGTGAGGCTGACCCCCACCGACAGGAAGTCGGGAAGCGCAGCCTGGGCGTCCCGGACGAGTCGCTCCAGCTCGGCGAGCTGCTTCGGACCGCGGCGCAGCGTACGACGGAGCTCCGGGTCGTAGTTGTGCAGGAACCTGGCCAGCTGCCGCGCCGAGACCGCGAGCTTCTCGACGTCGCCCGCCTCGTCGGCCCCGATGTCCAGTGCGGTGCCGGAGTTCGTGATCAGCCGGTCGGTCTGCGGCCAGATCCGGTCGAGGTCGGCCAGGATCAGGTCGCCCTGGTCGACGATGTTGCCGACGTACGCCCCGGTCCCGGCGAGACCGGTGCTCAGCTCCTTCAGCAGGGTGTGCAGCTTGGTGTCGTCGATCTGCCGCAGCACCTTGTTGATCGCCACGACGGTCGAGCTCAGGCTCCTGGGGATGTCGGTCGACGACGCGGCCACCGTGTCCCCGTCGGCGAAGTAGGGCCCGCCCGCGGACGTCGGCTGGAAGTCGAGGTACTGCTCCCCCACCGGCGACAGGCTGCGCACCTTGGCAATGGAGTCGCGCGGCACGTCGATCCCGGACGTGAGCGTCGCGGTCGCGTCGACGCCCTCCGTGGTCATCTCGATCGAGGTGACCTTGCCGACCTTCACGCCTCGGTAGGTGACGGCCGAGCCCTCGAACAGGCCGCCGGCGCCGTGCAGGTGCACGGTCACGTCGACGGGGCGGGAGGTGAGCGGACGGTCGAGCACGGCGGCGAAGAGGTAGGCGACGCAGAGCACGAACACCATCAGGACCCCGAGGGCGCTGAGGTAGAGACGGTTGGTCAGCACGGACGCGATCCGGTTCACGGGGTGCCTCCGAGCAGCGCTTCGAGTCCGAGGCCCGCTGGCGCGGTCGGTGCCTGCCGAAGACCGGGGAGGCCGGGCAGCCCTGGGAGGCCGGGCAGGCCCGGCAGGCCAGGGATGTGCAGTGCGTGGAGGAGGTTGGTCAGGTCGCTGGGCTGGAGATGGAGGTCGAGGCTGATGCTGAGGTAGTCGCCGGGCACGACGCCGTCGATGGTGTCGCCCAGGGCCACGAGCTGGTCGAGCGAGACGCCGTAGGTGCTCCTGTTGCGGGTGAACTCCGCCAGCACCGGCTCGACCTGGCGGATGATGGACAGCAGCTGCGTGCGGGTCCGGTCGACCGTGGAGTTCGCGGTCGCGGAGAAGTGCTCGACCTGGGTCAGGAGGTCGGTCAGGCCCTGGGTGTTCTGGCGCAGCACCTTGGCCGCCGGCCGGATCTTGCGCAGGGCTCGGTTGATCGTGGTCTGGCGCGAGCGCAGCGTTCTCGAGACCGAGCTGAAAGCCTGCAGGGCGTGGTCGATGTCGACGGTGGTCGCGTTCGCCTCGGTGAGGAACACAGTGGCCCGGTCCAGGAGGTCGCGGACGGTCCCCTCCCGACCGCCAAGGGCGGCGTTGAGCTCGTCGGTGACCGTCTGGAGCTGGCTGAGTCCGCCGCCGTTGACCAGCAGGGAGGCCTGGGCGAGCGCGTCCTCAACGGTGGGCGCGGTGCTGGTGCTGGCCGTGGTCAGGTTGGCCCCGTCCTGGAGAGGCGCTCCGCTGTCGGGGTTCGTGACGTCGACGAAGAGCTCACCGAGGGGCGTGGTGTAGCGCAGCCGGGCTGTCGCGCCCTCGTGCAGCTCGGCGTCGGTGCGGACCAACATCTCGGCCTGCGCGCGGAAGTCGTGGACGGTGACCCCCTGGACCTTGCCGCTGTCGACGCCGTTGACCTTGACCGCGGCCCCCTGGGCGAGGTTGAGCGCCTCGTTGAAGTCGGCGGTGATCGTGATGGTGTCTCCGGACACCCCGGTGCCGGGGAGCGGCACGTCCTGCAGCGTGGTGCTGCAACCGGTGCCGAGCAGGACCGACGCCACGACCGCCGTCGCGGTCAGCAGCCTCCTCATGGTCGGGCACCTCCCAGCAGGTCTTCGAGGCGAGGCAGGGAAGTGCCGTCGATGAGGTCGCAGAGGCCGAGCGGCAGCTGCTCGCACAGGGCGGTGAGCTCGTCGCTGAGCGGCGCGAGGATCAGCGGGTTGATCCGCACCGGGATCCGACCCTTCACGGGCAGGTTCGTGATGTTCTGGAGCGCGACCGGCATGACCTCGAGGATCTCGGTCAGCTGGCGCTGTTTCTTCATCAGCGAACGCATCACCGACGTGGAGCTGCCCAGTGTCCGGACGACCGTGGCCCGGTTGTCGACCGCGAAGCGAGCGACGACGGTGACCGCTCGGTCGAGGGATCGGAGGGCGTCACGGAAGTTGGTCCGCTCGGCGGCCAGCTGGGTGCTGGCCCGGGACACCTGCCGGACGAACGTGCGTACGGTCTGCTGGTTGTCGGCCAGCGTCCCGACCAGGGTGTCGAGGGAGGTCAGCGTGGCGACGATGTCCTTGCGCTGGCCGGAGATTCCGTTCACGGCACCGGCCAGGGAGGTGATGGTGTCGTTGAGCTGGCGGCCCTGCCCGTCGAGCGCCGAGCTGCCGCTGTCGATGAAACGCCGCAACGCGTGCAGTGTGTCCTTGGAGCCCGCGATCCCGGTCGAGAACGTGTTGATGGCCTCGAGGACCTGGTCGAAGTCCACCGGGGTCCGGGTGCGGTCCCGCTGGATCACGGCACCGTCGGACAGCGTCGGCCCGGAGTGGTAGACCGGCGTCAGCTCGACGTAACGATCGGTGGCGACCGACCGCGCGACGATCACCGCTCCCACGCCGGCAGGGAGCTTGCGGTCCGCCTCGACCTCGAGCGTCACGCGCACCTGGTCGCCCTCGGGTTCGATCTTCGTGACACGCCCGACCGGGACCCCGAGCACGCCGACGTCGTTGCCGACGAACAGGCCGGCGGCGTCGGGGAACATCGCCGTGACCGTGATCGTGTCCTTGCCGATCAGCGGCAGCGTCGACATCGACGGCATGCACGCGGAGGTGCAGAGCAGGACGACCGCCACCAGGGCCGTCCGCAACGTGCGCGGCAGCCGCGTCATGAGCAGTCCCCCAGCGCGCAGCGCTCGTCGTCGGCGGGAAGTGTGGGGCCTTTCAGGTAGAGGTCGAGGTAGGGGCCGTTCCCGGTCGCGTTGGCGACGTAGCGGACGGCCGGCGCCATCACCTCGAGCACGTGCTGCAACGACCGGTCCTGGGCCCGCAGCGAGACGAGGGCCACGTCGAGGTTCCTCAGCGCCGGCTCCAGGTCGGCACGGGTCTGCGTGATGATCGCGGTGAGGGCCCGGGCCAGGGTCGTCGTCTCCACGAGGAGCTGGTGGATCGCGGCTCGTCGGGCCGTGATCTCGCTGACCACGAGGTTGGTCTGCCTCATCAGTCCCAGGATGTCGCCGCTGTCGTTGTTGAGCTCGTCGGTGACAGTGCGGGCTGCCCGCAGCAGCTCACCGGTCTGGTCGTTGCGCCGGGAGATGAGCTCGGACAGCCGCGCGACGCCCTGGAGCGCCGGCCCGACGTCGTCACCGGACCGCTCGAACGTGTTGCTCACCGCGGTCAGGGCCTTGGCCAGAACCACGGGATCGAGGTCCTCCAGCTTCGCGGTGCCCTGCTCGAGGACGTCCTGGAGGTTGTACGGCACCGACGTGCGGGCCAGCGGGATCTCGTTGCCTGCGAGGCTGCCGGAGCCCTCGGGGTCGACCTGCAGGTAGTGCGTGCCCAGCAGGGTGGCCACCTTCACCGCGGCGGAGGTCCTGGAGCCCAGCTCGAGGTTGTTGTCGAGGTGGAACGTCACCACGACGTGGTCCTCCACCAGGTCGATCCCGGTCACCTCTCCGACCGAGACGCCCGCCACCTGTACGTCCTCGCCGGTCCGGAGGCCCGCGGTGTGCTCGAGCACCGCGGTGTACGTCGTGGTCCCGAAGGAAACGACGCTCAGGACCACCACGAGGAGCGCGATGACCGCGGCGCCCGCGATGGCGAGGAGTCCGATCCGGAACGGGTCGCGCTCGACCAGGGCCTTCATCGGCACACCTTCGAGAACTTGCCGTTGTCGCCGGCCGGGTTGTAGCGGCCACCGTCGCCGAGCACCGTCGCGAACGAGCACAGGTAGACGTTCAGGGCGTTCTCGTAGGAGGTCGACCGACCGAGCGCCCCGAACGTGGTGCCGAAGGAGGAGAGCGCGTCGGCGAGCTGGTGACGGGTGTGCCTGAGCATCTCGGAGACCGTGACGAACTGCCGGACCGCAGCGACCGCCGGCACCCGCGCGGCCTGCAGGAGCCCGGACGTGGAGCCGACCAGGCGTGCGACGCCGTCGATCGAGGCCCCGATCGACTTGCGGTCCTTGGCCAGGCCGGTCATCAGCAATCGCAACTCCTTGACCGTGGAGCCGAGCTGCGTGTCGTGGTCCGCGAGGTTGGTGAGGACGGGCGTGAGGTTGGTCAGCACGTCGCCGATCACCTGGTCGCGGTTCGCCACGAAGTTGGTCAGCCGTGTCGTCTGTTGCAGCAGCGCCTCGACCGTCCCTCCCTCGCCCTGCAGCACCTGGACCATCGACGTGGCGAGCTGGTTCACGTCGGCCGGCTTCAGCACCTCGAAGAGCGGGCGGAAACCGTTCAGCAGCTCGGTCAGGTCGAACCCGGGGCTGGTGCGGTCCTTCGGGATCGTGGCGCCGGCTTGGAGCTCCTTGCCGCGGTGGTCGTCCTGGACCAGCGCGAGATACCGCTGGCCGAGGAGGTTCTGGTAGCGCATCACCACCTCGGTCGTCTCGAGCACGGGCTGCCCGTCGGCGACCTCGAAGCCGACCCGGGCTCCCCCGTCGGCGACCTCGATGCTCTGCACACGGCCCACCCGCACCCCGGCCACCTTGACGTCGTCGCCGACGCGCAGCCCGCTGACGTTCGTGAACTGCGCGTCGAACGACCGCGCGTCCTGGCCAAGCCCGTTCATCATCGTGTTGACCAGGAGGAGGAGCAGCAGCAAGGCGGTCACCACGAAGGCCCCGAACCGGATCCCGATTCCTCGCAGCCCGGTCATCGTGGGGCCTCGTCGAGCAGTCGGCTCAGCCCGGCGGGTGCCAGCCGGTCGGATCCGGAGGAATACGACGGACGGTCGGCGGCGGTGTAGTACGGCGGCGCGTCGAACCGCATGGTCGCGTCTGTCTGGACGAACCCGTTCAGGATCGCGGACGGCAGCTTGTTGCCGAGCCGGATGTTGGTGGCGATGGCGTCGGTGATCCCCGCCCGGCGGTTGTCGCTGAGCGCGTCGAGCAGGACAGCGGCGTTGTCGATGTAGCGCACCAGCCGCTCCTGGTTGCGGGACAGGAACGTGTCCGCGGTGCGGAGCAGACTGGTGCCACCGCTGATCAGGGCGGCGATCGCGGCCTGCTGGACGATCACGGTCTCCGCGGTCGTCAGGCCGTCGTCGGTCGCCTGCAGCAGCGACGGCGCGACCCGGTCGACCAGGTCGACGTTGGTGACCAGCTTGCGCACGTCCGCGCGCAGGACCGGCAGTCTCGGGTTGAGCCGCGTCAGGTAGGCGTCGAGGGTGTCGATGGTCCTGCCGAGCTCGTCGCCACGGCCCTCGAGGGCGAGGGCCGCCGATCCGATCGCGGACGACAGCTCGGCCGGTCCGAGCGCCGTGACGAGTCGGTCGATGTCGTCGAGGGCGCGCTGGAGCTCGAGCGTGCCCTGGGTCCGATCCGCGGGGATCACGGCCCCGGCCTGGAGTCCCCGGCTCGAGGCGGGTCCGTGCGCGACGAGCTCGACGAACGACGTACCGAAGACCGTGGCCGGCAGGACCCGCGCGACGACGTTGTCGGGGATCTGGCCGAGCTGGCCACCGTGCACGAGCAGTCCCACCCGGACCCCACCGTCCGGACCGCGGCCGATGTCGGTGACCCGACCCACGATCACCCCACGGATCTTGACGTCCGAACCCGGACGCAGCGACCCGCCGGCGTTCGTGAGCTGGGCCGACACCTCGGGATCGCCGCCGACCGTGCCGGTGATGCGCAGATAGGCGAGCCCGAGGACCAGTGCAGTCAGTAGTACGGCGACGAGGCCACGGCGTGCGAGCTCGACACGGCGCGGCTCGCGGTGGGGTTTGGGTGCTCTGGCCATGACTACCCCGAGACCCGGAAACCGGGGTCGCCGCCCCAGAAGGCAAGAGTCAGGAACATGTCGATCACGACGACGGCCACGATGCTCGCGCGGATCGCGGCCCCGGTTGCCTCGCCGACTGCCTGGGGCCCACCGCTGACGCGAAAGCCGTACCAGCAGTGGATGAGCGCCACCGTGAGCGCGAAGATCAGGATCTTCACGATCGACAGGAAGACGTCCCGGCCCTGGATGAACGTCGAGAAGTAGTGGTCGTACTGGCCCGGGGACTGCCCGAAGAGGACGACGACAGAGACCATCGAGGCGATGTAGGACCCGATCAGCCCGATCAGGTAGAGCGGCAGGATCGCCAGCATGCAGGCGATGACCCGCGTCGTGACGAGGTAGCGCATCGGGCGGATCGCCATCACCTCCAGCGCGTCCACCTCCTCGTGGATCTTCATCGACCCGATCTGTGCCGTGAACCGGCAGCCCACCTGAGCCCCGAGCGCGAGGGCCGCCACCAGTGGCGCGAGCTCGCGGGTGTTCGCGCTGGCGGAGATGAAGCCGGTGAGCGGGGCGAGCCCGACCAGCTCGAGGCCGCTGAAGCCCTCGATGCCGAGCGACGTGCCCGCCGAGACCGACAGCAGGACCATCACGCCGACGGTGCCACCACCGACGATCAGGGCGCCGCTCCCCCACGCGATGTCCTTGAGCTGACGCAGGACCTCCGCGGGATAGAGCCGGAGGGTCGCGGGCACCGACCGGAAGACCGACCAGCTGAACGACGCGAACGAGCCGATCAGCGCGAAGATGTCGAGCGTGGCGTCGACCACGCCGACCGCGACGTCGCCCGCCCGACGAGTCGCGCTCATCAGACGAATCCCTGCGGCACGAGCATCACGTACGCCTGGGTGATCGCCACGTTGACGGCCGCCAGCAGGATCACGCTCAGCACCACCGCCTGGTTGACGGCATCAGCCACACCCTTGGGCCCGCCCGTCGCGGTCAGGCCCTTGTGCGCGGCCACGATGGTCGCGATGAAGCCGAAGACCAGGGCCTTGAACTCCGCGAGGTACAGGTCCGTCGGCTGGCTGAAGCTCACGAACGAGTCGATGTAGGCGCCGGCCGAGATCGTGCCGCCGCCGACGTTCATGATGAACGCGGTCACCATGGCAGTCATCGCGACGATGACGGTCAGCAGGAGCGCGACCACCAGAGCCGCCACGACCCGGGGCGCGACGAGCCGCTGGACCGGCGAGATGCCCATCACCTTCAGCGCATCGATCTCCTCGCGCACGGTGCGCGCACCGAGATCCGCGCAGATGGCCGAGCCCACCGCACCGGCGATCATCAGCGACGTCACCAGGGGCGCGCCCTGGCGGAGGACACCGATACCGTTGACCGCACCACTGAACGACGTCGCACCGATCTGGTTGGCCACCGCGCCGATCTGCACGGACGTGATCACACCGAACGGGATCGCGACCAGGATCGTGGGCAGCAGTGAGACCCGGGTCATGAACCACGCCTGCAGCAGGAACTCCGACCAGGAGAAGCGCCGCATCACGATGTCGGTCGCTGCGTGGGTGGCCGCTCCGACACCCAGGACGACGAGCTGGCCGCTGGTGACGATGCCCGCTCGGGACCGCGCCCGCATCGACAGGAGCCAGGCCGGCGCGGTGGCCCGGCGACGCACCACCTGTGCGTCGGTCACGCTTCGTCCCTGGTCTCAGGGGCCCGCGGCAGCCGTTCCACGTGGCCCTCCTGGTCCTGGGTCGAACTTGTGTAACCGGGAGTTCACCACAGAGTTACGGTCGGCACAATCACCTGTGCTCAGCGTCGGGTGACCCTCGCGGGCAGGTGCGTGCGCGGCGCCATCCGGGGTCCGTGCCGCGGGCGACCGAACCCGGCCGCGGCGACCAACGCCGGCACCCGACCGCGCTGGGGTCGCCAGGGTTCGAGGAATGCCTCGAGCTGCGCGTCGTCGAACTGGGTGCCGGTGAGGGCCCACCCCACGTCCTTGGCAACGTGGTAGTCACCGAAGGACACGGAGTCGGGGTCACCCAGGGCCCGCTGGCGGACCTCGGCGCTGGTCCAGGCGCCGATGCCGGGGAGGGTGCGTAGCCGCCGGTCGGCCTCGTCGGGAGCCAGCGTCGCGGTCCGCTCGAGCGACTCCGCGACCCGTGCGACGGTCACGATCGTCCGGGACCGCGCGGCATCGATGTGCATCCGAAGCCACTCCCACGACGCGATCGTGCGCAGCCGCTCGGGCGCCGGCTGGAGCCACAGCTTCCGCTCGACGCCCGGCCCGGGCGCCCGCTCACCGAACCGGTGCACGAGCATCCGGAACCCCGCGAACGCCTCCTGGCCCGTGACCTTCTGCTCGATGATTGCGGGCACCAGCGACTCCATCACGAGGCCGGTGCGGCCCAGCCGCGCATGCGGGTTGCGCCGCATCGCCTCCACGAGGACGGGGTGCCGCGGCTCGAAGCCGCTCCAGTCGTCGTTCGCGCCGAGGAGGTCGGGGACCGAGTCGAGGACCCACTCCGCGCCCGGCCCCCAGGCCTCCGAGCGGATCTCTGCATCACGTGGTCGAGGCTGGACGACCAGGGTCGCCGGCCCCTGTGGTGTCCGGATGCCGCGCCAGTGCCGGCCCTGCTCGTCGATGAGGTACGTCGGGTCCGCGTCACCGCGGCGATGCTGAGCGAGGATCGCGCCCGCCGGGCACGGCCACGCGGGGCGCCAGACACGGGTCCGGCCAGGACCCACGTCCGATCCTGCGCTCATGCCGCGACGCTAGCCCAGACTCCCGACAGCCCGTCGCGACTCGACGGCCATGCTTCTCCTTCGGACGGTCCTCGTCCGATAATGGAACAAGTTCTAGTCTCCTGTCCATGACCCTGCAGATTGCGGACCGCAACCGAGTCCGAACGATCACCCTGGACCGGCCCGAGGCGCTCAACGCGTTCAACGAGGCGCTGTACGACGCGACCGCCGACGCTTTGCTGGCGGCCGCCGAGGATCCGGCGGTCGCGGTGGTCCTGCTGACCGGCAACGGGCGCGCGTTCAGCGCCGGCACCGACCTGCTGGAGATGCACGAGCGCACCACCAACCCCGACTTCGTGCCCGGCAAGCACGGCTTCCTCGGCCTGCTCGACTCCCTTGTCGCGTTCCCGAAGCCGCTCGTCTGCGCAGTCAACGGCCTGGGCCTGGGCGCCGGAGTGACGATCCTCGGCTACGCGGACCTGGCGTTCATGTCGACGACCGCGCGGCTCAAGTGCCCGTTCACCAGCCTCGGCGTGGCGCCCGAAGCGGCCTCGAGCTATCTGTTCCCGCAGCTGATGGGACGGCAGAACGCAGCCTGGATGCTGCTGTCCTCCGAGTGGGTCTCCGCGGAGGAGGCGCTCTCGATGGGCCTCGTCTGGCGGGTCTGTGAGCCCGACGACCTGCTCGCCGAGGCGCACCGCCATGCGGAGGTCCTGGCCGCCCGGCCGATCTCGAGCCTGGTCGCGGTGAAGCGGACGATGACCGAGCCGGTCCGCGCCGAGATCCGCGCAGCCCGCGACCGCGAGAACGCCGCGTTCGCCCAGCTGATGGGCGGCCCCGCCAACCTGGAGGCGCTCACGGCGTTCGCCGAGGGCCGGGAGGCCGACTTCACGTCGCTGCCACCGGGCTGGTGACGTCACCTGCTCGAGGCCCGACATGCGCATTTGTTCTTCTCGTGACCAACCCGAAACGAAGCGATCCTAGGTTGACGCTTCCGGAGGCCGTCATCTCGAGATCCGCCCCCGGCCGGGCCCGCAGCTCGGCGAGCGAGTGTCCTGCCAGACATCGGGAGGACGTGCGGGCCTGGGACTTGGAACTGCTGTCGAGGTGACAACGAGGTCGCCTCGACAGCAGTTCATCGGATCACCAGCACACAGCCCCGCCGGTCAGTGATTGCGGAATCGGCGCCGTCGGGGCCACCAGTGTCGCGACGTCGAAAACGCTAGCACCAACGCGTCGACATCGCGGCTGATCTCCCGTCCGTCTCCCGACGGCCGGAACCAACGCGAAAGGACGCACATGCCTCCCATCACCGTGGTCTTCGTGATCACCGGACTCGCCGTGTGGCTCAATGCCCTGGCCTTCCTCGGCATCGGAGCAACGCAGGAGGAGGGCGCGCCGAGCCCTCTGGTCACCGTCGGCTGGGTGACGCTGGCCGCCGGCGTCGTCGACCTCCTCAACGCCCTGTGGATCATTCAGAAGTTGTTCGGCGGGGATGCCTCCGACGTCGGAGTTCGTCTCGGTGGCCTGGTCACGTTCTACGGCGTCTTCTTCGTCGCCCTGGGTGCCAGCCTGATCAAGGGACTGGACCTCAAGCCCATCGGGAATCTCGCAGTCGGGGTCGGCCTGGTCCCCCTGGCCTGGTGGCCGTTCTTCGACGGCAGCTGGATGTTCAAGTCGATGCTGGTGGTGTGGGTGGTCGCGTTCCTCGCCATCGCTGCGGTCACCTACGGGAAGCTCAAGGGCCAGCTCCTGGGCGGGGTTCTCATGGTGACCTCGCTCTACACGTTCCTGCTGCCGGCGGCGATCCTCGGATCGGGTCACGCCATTCCCTGACCGATCCAGCACGAGTCGGCCCCTTCCCCAGCATCCGGTGAAGGGGCCGACTCGATTTCGTTACCTGGGGCGCGATCGGGAAATGACAGTTTGTTCCAGCGGAAACCATTTCGAAACACATGCTCGTTTGACTCCTTTCATGCCCGCCGTCCACGACGCACACCGCCACATCGGTGTCCTCCCCGCGTTCCCCTACTACGGGGGGACGCCGATCAGCCCCGACACGAGCGCGGTGGCGACCGTTGCCGAGCTGATGGCGAAGATGGATCAGGAAGGGACCGAGCGCACCCTCGTCCTGCCCAACTACGGCGTCCCCGTGCCCGACCACGCCTTCGAGCTCAACGAACTCGCCCTGGAGGCAGCGCAGCAGGACGACCGGGTCAGCTGCGGCCTGTGGGTGTCGCCGAAGGCGGCCGACGCCGCCCGCAACGAAGTCGCCCTGGACCTCGCTCGCGAGCACGGCGTCCGGGCGCTCAAGACCAGCTTCCTTCTGGGGGGTCACCCCACCGATCCCGACTGCGCCGAACAGCTGGACCGCATCTTCACGACGGCCGCCAGCCACGACCTCGTCGTGCACGTCCACACCTCGCCCGGCGCCGCGTCCGACATCGATCAGATCGGTCACCTCGTGGAGAAGTACGGCGACACGACCAAGATCCACCTCGTCCACCTCGGCGGCGGCATGAGCGGCCACATGAAGCTCATCGGCGGACGCCTCTTCGACTGGATCGCCTCCGGCAAGCGCGTCTACACCGACACCAGCTGGACCATCGGCTTCGCCCCGCGCTGGCTCGTCACCGAGATCGAGAAGCGTGGGATCGGGCACGACCGCATCCTCTTCGCCAGCGACTGTCCCTGGGGTGACCACGAGGGCGAGTACGCCCGACTGTCGGCCGCCGTGGACGACCCCGAACTCGCCGAGCACTTCTTCCGCCGCAACTTCGAGGAGCTCTATGCCTGACGGCGATCCACGGCACCACGCCCCACCACCCGTTTACGCATCCACCCCCGCACCCCCCACAGGAGAGAACACATGACCGACCTCGACGCCCAGCTCGCCGAGAACATTGCCAAGTCGCTCGCCGAGATCCCGCACCCCTCACAGCCCGCCGGGACCAACCTCTACGGCTCCACCAAGCTGTTCCCGGACTACCAGGCCGAGGACGGCGAGTCCTACCTGACGCTCGTGCACGGAATCCCGCACGAGTCGTCCGTCAGCTTCGTCGCGGTCCTGCAGGCGACGCGCGCGCTACGGAAGGGGTTCGACTCGGCCATCTACTTCTACGGGCCCGGCACCCTGGCCTGCATGGCCACTCGCGGCTTCCCGACCGTCGGCGACGCCGGCTTCCCGGGCGAGCTCAACATGAACGGCTCAATCGAGACCTTCATCAAGGAGGGCGGGACCGTCTACTGCTGTCGCTTCGGCCTTGCCCTGCACGGGCTGCGCGAGGAGGACCTCATCGAGGGCGTGATCCCGGCGCACCCCCTCGACGTCCAGGACGCGGTGATCCACTACGCCCGCAAGGGCGCCATCATCAACTCGACCTACAACCTCTGAGGAGGGGTCATGGTCGCGCCCACTCCCAACACCCGCGTGGATGTCGCCATCCAGGGCATCCGTCTGCTCGACGCCCCGGTGTCGCGCAGATCCGGCGCCGGTCCCAGCGACGACGGTCACGTCCTGCTGGACGGGGTCGGCGCGGCCATCCCCCTCAACCCGCTGAGCCCCTACTCGGTCCGGGGCGGCAGGCTGCTGCTCGATGGCGCCGACACCGGGATGGGTGTCGAGGCCGTGGCCCGGCCCCGGTTCTACGACCTGTCCACGGCCGACGGCGTCTCCTACGAGAAGATTGCGCGCCTGCACTCCTCGAACGTGCTCGCCACCACCGTCGTGCAGACCTGCGTCCGCTACGACGAGTCCGAGCGCTGCCGATTCTGTGCGATCGAGGAGTCCCTGGCCCAGGGTTCGACGATCGCGGTGAAGAGTCCGGCTCAGATCGCTGAGGTCGCCAAGGCCGCGTACGACCTCGACGGCATCAGCCAGATGGTGATGACGACCGGCACCTCGAACGGCCGCGACCGTGGCGCGAGCCATCTCGCGCGCTGCGTGCGGGCGGTGCGCGCGGCGCTTCCGAACCTGCCGATCCAGGTGCAGTGCGAGCCGCCGGCGGACCTGCAGACCATCCAGGACCTGTACGACGCGGGCGCCCGATCGATCGGCATCCACGTCGAGTCCATGGACGACGACGTCCGCCGCCACTGGATGCCGGGCAAGGGCTCGGTGCCGATGGCGGAGTACCGCGCGGCGTGGCGCGAAGCCGTGCGCGTCTTCGGCCACAACCAGGTCTCGACGTACCTCCTGGTCGGGCTGGGCGAGGACCCCGACGAGCTCGTGGCGTCCGCTCAGGAGCTCATCGCCATGGGTGTGTACCCCTTCGTCGTCCCGTTCCGGCCGCTCGCCGGCACGCTCGCGACCGATGTCGACCAGGTGCCAGCACCTGACCGCTCGGTGGTCCACGACGTCACCAGCCGGGTCGCCGCCAGCCTCCGGAGCGCGGGCATGAGCGGTGCCGACCAGGCCGCCGGATGCGCGGCGTGTGGCGCCTGCAGCGCCTTGTCCGCCGAAGGAGCCTGACCGTGACCGAGGTGCTCGAGGGGCCCCAGCACAGCCTGGACAGGGGCATCCTCACCGGGACACCCCCGCCACGACCTCACCAGGACCCCCAGGTCGACTCTGCGGTCTTCGTGGTCGGCCGGGCCGACTCCGAGGCCGACCTCGCGGCGTACCACCGGCTTCGGCACGACGCGTTCGTGCAGGAGCAGGGCATGTTCTCGGGACACGACAGGGACGACGCGGACGATGATCCGCGCACCATCGTGCTGGTCAGCCGGGGACACGACGGCGCGGTGATCGGCGGGGTGCGGTTGCACCCGTCTCACCATGCCGCCGTCGCCGGTCACGACATCGGCTGGTGGCGCGGCGGTCGGCTGGTCGTGGCACCCAAGGCCCGTACGCACCTCGGTGTCGGCGCTGCCCTGGTCCGGGCCGCGTGTGCGGCGGCCGAAGACGCCGGCGCTCTGCGCTTCGAAGCCACGGTGCAGGCGCGCAACGAAGTCCTGTTCCGGCGCCTGGGCTGGACCCCGCGCGAGCGCGTCGAGCTCCACGGGCACCCGCACGTCGTGGTCGACTGGCCGATCGGCCGCATCCAGCGCCTTGCCGACGCCACCAAGTCCGTGCTCGGGAGCCTGCTCGGCGAACTGCAGCGCGTTCCGTTCGGTGGCGGCGGACCGGGATTCGTCGGGGATGACGGTGCGCCCGTCCCGGGCACCGACGTCATCGCGGCCTGCGACGCGATCCTTCCGTCCATGGTCGAACGTGACCCCGAGTGGGCGGGCTGGTGCGCCGCGCTGGTCAACCTCAACGACCTGTCCGCGATGGGCGCCGCTCCCATCGGCCTGCTCGACGC
>JAOPXM010000068.1 GCA_025965125.1 Nocardioides sp. | reverse complement strand
CTCACGGTGCCGCCCGGAAGGACCCCACCGCTCACCGGCGGCAACGACACCGAGACACCCATCGCGGACGTCAGCGCGGTCACCAGCTTGGCCTCGATCGCTCCAAGCCGACCATCAAGATCGCCCTGGACCGGACCGTCCACACCCGAGCCCGCCAACCACGTCCGCAACCCACGGACCCCGGCCAACGCATCGGACAGCGACCCCGAGGAGTCGTCACCAGCCAGAACCGCCAGCAGGGCCGCGCTCACATCCGCGCGGGCGGCGTCGATCCCAGCATCCATCTGCGTGCGGTCACCAGCGGCCAGGTCGCCAGCATCGGCGACGTCGGCCACGTGGTCCTGCAGTGCGACCAGGTCATCGAGGATCGAGCCGAGCAGCTCGTTGCTTGCCGTGACCGCGAAGTCGTAGCTGCCGGAGCCCACGCTGACGGTGACCTTGCCATTCGCCGCGACCACGTTGGTGATGCCCTCCACGTCGGCGAGGAGCGCTCCGCCCTCGGTCACCGAGTAGGCGTTGTCGGCGGGCAGCACGATCTCGGCTGTCGTGTTGACCGGCACCTCCACCGCGAGGGAGAGGTCGTCGCCCTCAGTGGTCCAGTCGGTGGCGATGGTGCCGTAGACCGAGTCGAGGCGACCGCTGCCGTGGGTCAAACCACCACCGACGGCCGGGGCCACCTGGATCTTCTTGTAGCCAGGCTCGAGGGCCTTGATCGCACCGATGTTCTGGTACATCCAGTCGCCGACGGCGCCGTAGGCGTAGTGGTTGAACGAGTTCATGCCCACGTCCCCGAAGGAACCGTCGGGCTTGATCGAGTCCCAGCGCTCCCACATCGTGGTGGCGCCGTTCGCAATCTCGTAGCCCCAGGACGGGTAGTCCTTGTGCATCAACAACGTGTACGCAAGGTCGTCACGGTTGATGCTGCTGAGGGCAGGAAGCAGCCAGGGGGTGCCCAGGAAGCCCGTAGTCAGGTGGTTGTCGCTGGCGGCGAGCTTGGCGACGAACTTCGCGGCGACCTTGTCGCGCAGCGCGTTGCCCTGCACCAGATCCATGCCGAGGGCGAGCGCGTAGCCGGTCTCGCTGTTGCCGTTCACCGTGCCATCGGCGGCCACGAGCTTGTCGGTGAACGCGGCGCGTACGTCGCTCGAGAGCTGCGCGAGCTCGGCCGCGTCCGCGTCCGCGCCGATGGCAGTCGCCATCTCGGACATCATCCGTGCGTCCTCGGCGAAGTACGCCGTGCCCAGCACATCGGCCGGGGTCGCGTCATTCAGGTTGAGCCAGTCCGCGTAGACGTTGCGGCCCGAGTCGATCAGGTCCGCACCGGCGCTGCCCCGCACGAAGTCCATGAACCTGGTCATCTCCGGGTAGAACTCCCGGGCGGCCGAGGCGTCGCCGTAGGCGTGCCACAGGGCGTACGGCACCGTGATGCCGGCGTCGGCCCAACCGGTGCCGCCGCCTAGGTTGATGCCCTTGGGCTGCGGCGCGACGCCCGGGAAGTCGCCGTTGGCGAACTGCGAGTCGCGCATGTCGACCATCCACTTGGACAGGAAGGCCCGGGTGTCGCGCAGGTAGCTCGCGGTGGGGGCGAAGACGTTGATGTCGCCGGTCCAGCCGAGCCGCTCGTCGCGCGCCGGGGTGTCGGTCGGGATGGACAGGAAGTTCCCGCGCTGACCCCACGAGATGTTGCTGACCAGCTGGTTGAGCATCGGGTCGGAGGTCTGGAGGGTGCCGGTGGCCGCGAGGTCGGAGCCCCACACCACGCCGGTGACGTCGGTGGCCGCCGGAGCGCTCGCGGCGCCGACGATCTCGACGTAGCGGAAGCCGTGCTGGGTGAACTTCGGCTCGTAGGTGACGGTGCCGTCTGCGGCGAAGGTGTAGTGGTCGGTGACCTTGGCGGCGCGCAGGTTGGCGGTGTAGAGCGTGCCGTCGGGGTTCAGGACCTCGCCGTAGCGGACCGTGACGGTCTTGCCGGCCTGGCCCTGGAGGGTCATCCGCGCAACACCGACCATGTTCTGGCCGAGGTCGTAGATGTAGGTGCCGGGCGTGGGTTCGGTGCGGGTGACCGTGGCGAGCTCCTGCGTTGCCCGCACCGGCTCGTCGGACTGCGGCACCACGAGGTCAGTGGCCGTCGGCTGCTCGGCCACGGAGGCCCAGGAGCTGTCATCGAAACCGGGCTGGTCCCAGCCGGTCTGCTCGCCGCGGGCGTCGTAGCTCTCGCCGTCGATGTTGTCGGTGAACGTGTAGGGGCCGCTGTGGCTGGCCCAGGTGTTGTCGGTGTCGACCCACTCGGTGCTGCCGTCGGAGTAGTCGAGGCGCAGACGGGCAAGCAGCGACAGGTCGTTGCCGTAGATCCCGGGTCCCCACATGCCGACCTTGCCGGCCCACCAGCCGTCGGCCAGCTCGGCGCCGAACGAGTTGGCGCCGTTCGCCACGAGGTTGGTGACGTCGTACGTCTGGGCCTGGATGCGGTCCTCGTAGTCGGTGACGCCGGGGGCGAGGAACTGGTCGCCGACCTTTGCGCCGTTGATGTTCAGCTCGTAGATGCCCCGCGCGGTGGCGTAGACCCGAGCGCTGGTCAGGGTCTTGCCACTGGCGGTGTCGAAGTCGGTGCGCAGGAGCGGGAGGTTGTCGTCGGACGAGCGGTACAGCGCCTCCATGTTGCCCTTGATCTGGAGGCCACCAGGCACCAGCGTGCCCGCTGTGAACGGGTTGTCGTTGCTGAAGTCGGTGTCGAGCAGGGTGTCACCGTTCTTGGCGGTGACAGTCACGCCGTGCACCGTGGCCTGCTCGGTGCCCTCGGTGGCCTGCGACGACCGGAAACCCACGAAACCCTTTGCGAAGTTGCCGTCCGTTCTGGTGTCGATCGTGGTGCCGTCGAGCTTGGTGGTGATGGTCGTGCCGTCGAAGGTCACGCTCATGGTGTGGTCGCCGTTGAGGAGGTCAGCAGCCGAGATGACCGAGGAGATGTCAATGTTGGCCATCAGGGCGAAGTTGCCGTTGACCTTCACGTGCGGCCGGAAGCGCGGAGTGCCGTCGGCGACGCTGAGCTGCCACATGTAGCCGTTGTTGAGGTTCGCGGTGCGCACGAAGGCGGCGAACACCAGGTTGTCGATGTGGAAGTCGAAGTTGGCGGTGTAGTCGGTCCACTTGTTGACCTCGGCGCCTGACGGGGCTCCGACCCACGCGGCGTCGCCCCAGTCGGAGGCCTTGAGCAGACCGGTCTCGAACGACGCGGGCTCGCTCCAGGCGGAAGCCTGGTCCGTCCCGTCCCAGACGCGGACCTGCCAGACATAGCGGGTCGCGGACGCGAGGGCCGGGCCCCCGTAGCCGACGTCGACCTGGTGGTCGGACACGACCTTGCCGGAGCTCCAGACGTCCGCGGACTCGAGGTTGGCCTCGCTGGACGCCACCCGGACCTCGTAGGCGGACTGCACCACGCCTCGCGCCGTGGACTCCGACACCCAACTCAGGCTGGGCGCGGCCCCTGGAATGCCGAGGGGGTCCACACGGCCGTTGGCCTGCAGGTGGGAGACCGTGACGGCCGGGTCGGCGGCGTACGCCGGCGCGGTGGCGAGCGAGACCGGCACGACCAGCGTCAGGCCGGCGGCCAGGGCCAGGCCGGTGATCGAGGAACGCCAGGTTCGCGTGCGTGATGCGGGCATGTCAAAGGTCCCAACTGCGAGATGATTGAAACGTTGCAACTGCAACCTAGACCGCTAGTGACGCCTGTCACAACGGCTCTGGCCGGATCCGGTCAGGAAGAGTTCGGCTAGGGGACGACAACGATTCAATTTCCCCACCGGCGGACACCGGGCGCAGCGGTTCGGTCCCGGAGGAACGGCTTCAGATGAGGCGCGAGCGGACGGCGTGAACGACCGCCTCGATGGTCGAGTCGACCCCGATGTCGTCGGCGATGGACCTCAACCGGCGCCTGACGGTTCGCTCCGAGACGCCCACTCGGCGGGCGATCGCGTCGACGGTCTGACCGTCGGCGAGGAGGCGGAGGAGCTCGAGATCGGCGGGATCCGGAGACCAGGTCGGCAGGCTTCGCGCGCGCGACGGCCCGCCCGAGAGGTTCTCGACCACCAACCCTGCGCTCCTTCTCAGATTCGTGGTGCCAGCCGCTGCAGGACGGTGACGTGGCCCGGCTCGAGCTCGTCGAGGGCGCGGACGCCGAGCAGGCGCATGGTGCGCTCGATCTGGCCCTGGAGGATGTCGATGGTGCGGTCGACGCCGTCGCGCCCGCCAGCCATCAGGCCATAGAGGTAGGCCCGGCCGATCATCGTGAAGTGGGCACCGTGGGCCAGCGCAGCGACGATGTCCTGGCCGGACATGATGCCCGTGTCGAGGTGCACCTCGAGGTCGCTGCCGACCTCCTTGACCACCTGCGGCAGCAGATGGAACGGGATCGGTGCCCGGTCGAGCTGGCGGCCGCCGTGGTTGGACAGCACTATCGCGTCGACACCGGTGTCGGCGAGCCGACGGGCATCAGCGACGTTCTGGACGCCCTTGACCGAGATCTTGCCGGGCCACTGCTCGCGGATCCAGGCGAGGTCCTCGAAGGTGACCGTCGGGTCGAACATCGTGTCCAGCAGGTCGGCCACCGTCCCCGACCAGGCGTCCAGGCTGGCGAACGCCAGGGGCTCGGTGGTGAGAAAATTGATCCACCATGCGGGCCGGGGGATCGCGTTGAGCACGGTGCGTGGCGACAGGGTGGGAGGGATGGTCATGCCGTTTCGGACGTCGCGCAGCCGCGCTCCCGCAACGGGCACGTCCACGGTCACGAGCAACGTGTCGAAACCGGCCTGAGCGGCTCGATCCACCAACGCCATGGACCGATCGCGGTCCTTCCACATGTAGAGCTGGAACCAGTTCCGTCCCCCCGGCGCCGCGGCGGCGACGTCCTCGATGCTGGTGGTGCCCATCGTGGAGAGCGCGAACGGAATACCGGCGGCCGCCGCCGCAGTGGCTCCGGCGATCTCGCCCTCGGCCTGCATCATCCGGGTGAACCCAGTGGGCGCGATGCCGAACGGCAGTGCCACCCGGCCACCCAGGACCGTGCGCGAGGTGTCGACGGTCGAGACGTCCCGGAGGATCGACGGGTTGAACTCGACGTCCGCGAACGCCTCTCGGGCCCGCGCCAGCGAGACCTCCCCATCGGCCGCACCGTCGGTGTAGTCGAACGCGGGCTTCGGAGTACGACGCTTGGCCACCCGACGCAGGTCGTCGATGGTCAGCGCCTTGTCCAGCCGACGCCGCTTCGGCGACAGCTGTGGCGTCTTGAACTTCAGCAGGGGTGCCAGGTCATGGCGCTTGGGTAGCTGCCGCTTCATCGCTTCACTCCATCGTTCATCGTCACGCGGATCTCCGCAGCATCCCAGTCGAGGCCGTTTCTGGGCTCGTGCCGCCGGAGCCGCTGGGTACGCCGGACCAGAGCGCGCATCGCGGGGAGGTCCGGCAGGCCGGCTCCGAGCGTCCGGGCCTGGACGAGCACGTTGCCGAGGGCCGCCGCCTCGGCAGGCCCGGCAAGTACAGGCACTCCGCACGCGTCGGCCGTGAGCTGGCAGAGAAGGGCGTTCTGCGAGCCGCCTCCGACCACATGGACCACCTCGACGTCACGGCCGGCCAGCGTCGCCGCCGTGCGAAGGTGCCGTCGGTAGGCCACGGCGAGCGAGTCGAGGATGCAGCGCACCAGCGCCGCCCGGCCCTCCGGCACCGGCTCGCCCGCGCGTCGGGCCAGCTCGACGACGCGGTCGGGCATCGGGTCGCTCGGTGTGCTCGGGGTGAGCAGCAACGGGTCGTCGATCTCGATCACCGTCCGCAGTGCCGGCGCGTCCGAGGCGCCCGCGAGCAGCGTGGGCAGGTCAGTGCCGGCTGTCCCCCGCTCCTGCCAGGCGCGCACGCACTCGGAGAGCACCCACAGGCCCATCACATTCTTGAGGAACCGGACCGTCCCGTCGACGCCACCCTCGTTGGTGAAGTCGGCCAGCCGTGCTGCTTC
>JAOPXM010000039.1 GCA_025965125.1 Nocardioides sp. | reverse complement strand
CGGTGAAGAACGCGGACACCTCGGTGGCGATGGGTGCCGACAAGGCCCGTCACGTGCGGGAGACCGGTGCCGAGGTCCTGGTCGCGGGCGACAACTCGTGCCTGATGCACGTCGGGGGCATGCTCTCAAGGCAGCAGACGGGCGTCCGCACCATGCACCTCGCGGAGATCCTGGCCGCCACCGAGGAGGAACGATGAGCGGCACCTTCGTCGGCATGCCGGCGTTCCCGGAGGCCGCGCGAGCGGCACTGGGGGACACCCAGCTGCGGCACAACCTGGCCCATGCGACGGCGACCATCCGGGACAGGCGGGCGCGGGTGGTTGCCGAGGTGCCGGCCTGGGAGGAGCTACGCCTGGTCGGAGCGGCGGTGAAGGAGTCCGCGCTGGTCGATCTGGAACGCCACCTGCTGCGGCTCGAAGAGACGTTGACCGCGAACGGCGCGGTGGTGCACTGGGCTGGTGACGCGGCCGAGGCGAATGCGATCGTGGCGCGGATCGCCCGCGGTCACGGGGTGGACGAGGTCGTCAAGGTCAAGTCGATGGCGACCCAGGAAATCGGATTGAACGAGGCGTTGGCCGAGCAGGGGATCGCCGCCTGGGAGACGGATCTGGCTGAGCTGATCGTGCAGCTGGGCAACGACCTGCCCTCGCACATCCTGGTGCCGGCGATCCACCGCAACCGGGCGGAGATCCGGGAGATATTCCGGGACCGGATGGGTGAGGTGGGGCGGGCGGCACCCGAGGACCTGAGCGACGAGCCGGCCATGCTGGCCGGTGCGGCGCGGCTGCATCTGCGGGAGAAGTTCCTGCGCGCCAAGGTCGCGGTCTCGGGGGCGAACTTCGCGGTGGCGGAGACCGGCACCCTGGTGGTGGTGGAGTCCGAGGGCAACGGGCGGATGTGTCTGACCCTGCCCGAGGTGCTCATCAGCGTCGTGGGGATCGAGAAGGTGGTGCCCACGTGGGCGGGCCTGGACCCATTGCTGCGGCTGTTGCCACGGTCCTCGACCGGTGAGCGGATGAACCCCTACACCTCGACCTGGTCGGGGGTCACGCCCGGCGACGGGCCGCAGGAGGTCCACGTGGTGCTGCTCGACAACGGTCGCACCCGGGCATTGGCCGATGACGTGGGTCGACAGGCGTTGCGGTGCATCCGGTGCTCGGCCTGCCTCAATGTCTGTCCGGTCTACGAGCGGGTCGGGGGGCACGCCTACGGGTCGGTCTACCCCGGTCCGATCGGTGCCATCCTCAACCCGCTCATGCGGGGCGTCGGTAGCGACGCCCAGGTCGACTCGTTGCCCTATGCCTCCTCGCTGTGCGGGGCGTGCTTCGAGGTCTGCCCCGTGCGCATCGACATCCCCCAGGTGCTGGTCCACCTTCGCTCCCGGGTCGTCGACGGCCACCGTGGCGACCCCGTCCCGAAGGCCGAGGCGGTCGCGATGAGGGCCACCGCCTGGGCCTTCACCGACGCCCGACGCCTCGCGCTGGCCGAGCGGGCGTCCTCGATGGCCGGCCGGGTCCTGTCCCGGCTGGGCCGCAGCACGTTGCCCGGAGGGCGCGCCACCGCGGGCCGGCTCCCCGGTGCCTCGGCGTGGACCAACGCCCGCGACCTGCCCGCCCCGCCGCGCGAGTCGTTCCGGGCCTGGTGGAGACGCACCGATGGCGGCCGCGGACAGGACCGCTCGTGAGCGCCCGCGAGGAAATCCTCGGCCGCGTCCGCGCGGCCCTCGCCGGCGTCGACCCCTCCGGACCCGTCCCACCCGCACCCCGGGTGCCCGTCACTGACCCCGCCGACCTGGTGAACCTCTTCGCCGACCGCGTCGCCGACTACCGCGCCGTGGTCGAACGGTGCACCGCCGTCGAGCTGCCCGAACGGCTCGCCGCCGCGCTGCCACCGGGTGCCCGGGTGGTCATCGCTCCCGGCCTGGGCGTCACCGTCCCGGGCGCCGTTGTCGACGACGGCCTCACGGCCCTCGAGCTCGACCAGTTCGGCGCGGTCGTGACCGCGGCGCGGGTGGGCATCGCCGAGACCGGCACCATCGTGCTCGACCACGGCCCCGGGCAGGGTCGTCGGGTGATCTCGCTGATCCCTGACCATCACGTCTGCCTCGTCCGCACCGACCAGGTTGTGGCCGACGTCCCCGACGCCATCGAGCTCCTCGACCCCGCCCGACCCCTCACCTGGATCAGCGGCCCGAGCGCCACCAGCGACATTGAGCTCGACCGCGTCGAAGGCGTCCACGGCCCCCGGGTCCTGGACGTCATCGTCGTCGAGGCCTGATCGGGCCACCCGGGCCGGGACCGGCGGACGACTCTGCACCTATGATTGGCGCATTGCGAAGACATCGTTCGTATAGCGCAGGGGGTGTGGTGACGACGTCGGATTTCGTAGGGTCCCTCGCGAAGGGTCTGGAGGTGCTCCAGGTCTTCGACCGGGAACATCCCGAGATGACCTTGAGCGAGGTCGCGAAGGCGACCGGTATCAGCCCGGCAGCGGCGCGGCGGTGCCTGTTGACCCTGAAGGAGCTGGGGTTCGTGACCAGTCACGAGCGACGGTTTCTGCTGACCCCGAGGGTGCTCCGGCTCAGCGAGGCGTTCCTCTCCTCGGTCAGCATGCAGGAGGTGATGCAGCAGTTCCTGCAGGAGCTGGCGGATGCGACGGGGGACAGCGCCTCGGTGGGGGTGCTGGACGGGACCGACGTGCTCTACATCGCCTCCGTGCCGGTCAAGCGCTCCTACCAGGTCACCCCCACCATCGGCACGCGCTACCCGGCGTACGCCACCTCGCTCGGCCGCGCGATCCTGTCCCGGTCACCGGCCGAGGTGGTCGACGAGGTGCTCGACGCCTCCCCGATCACCGCACTCACCGCGAAGACCGAGACCGATCCCCGACGTCTGCGTCGGGCGATCGAACGGGCGACCCGTGCTGGGATCGCCGGTGTGGAGGAGGAGCTCGCGTACGGCGTCGTCTCCGTGGCGATGCCGTTGCTGAATGGTGGCGGGACTGCGATCGCCGCCGTCAACTGCTCGACGACCCCCGCTCGCACGAAGCTCGCGGACATGGTGAAGTCGCGCCGCGAGCCACTCGCGAAGGCACACTCGCAGATCAGCGCCGCGCTCCATCAGCACCCGGTGCTCATGCACTCCGTGCTCGGTTCCGGCGGCGGCCTGCGGCCGGCGAGGGAGTGACCGCGGGCCTCAGGACACCGGGTCAGAGCACCGGGTCGTAGGGGCGGTGGGTCACAGCGGACTCCGCGGCTGCCGCGAGCCCGAACCCCATGGGCGCACTCTGCTCCTCCAGTAGGTGGGCGACCAGGCTCATCGTCCGGCCGATCAGAGGCACGCCCTTCATCGCGGCCAGCGGGAAGTCGACGTCCAGCAGGACCGCCGGAATGGCACCCGACACGTTCAGGGCCAACGCTCGTCCATAGACCACCGGCACCGCCGCCACCATCGCCTCGAGTGCCGCGGTGTGGTCACCGCGCGCCCCCAGCCGCTCGGCCAGCGCCAACAGGGCGCCCGCACGCGGGTCGCTCTCCCGGTGCAGGGGGTGTCCGACGCCCGGCACCTGCAGGCCGTTCGCACGGAGCCGTCGAACCTGCTCGACGGCCACGGACTCGAGGTCGGCCCCGGTGGCCCGTGCCTCCTCGACGATGTCCTTCAGCACCTTGCCGGTCGCCTCCGAGGCGCCCAGGATCACCGAGCCGCAGCCGAGGATGCCGGCCGCCACTGCGCCCTGCAGGGACTCGGGTGCCGAGGCGTACGTCATCCGCGCGGCCTGGACGGAGGGCACCAGGCCGTGCTCGGCCAGCGCGACGATGCAGGCGTCGAGCAGCTGCACCTGTACTTCTCGCGGCCGTTCGCCGGTGAGCAGCACGTGGAAGTACTCGGCTGCGCTGGTGGTGCCGATCAGGTCGTCGGCGAGGTCGAATCCGCGCACCACCACCCGGTCCGGTGTGGCCTGGGCGATCGAGGTGGTCATGGTCTTGCGGGACGTGCTCACAGCTGTCCCCCTTCCGTGCGGTGTTCGCACTTTTGCTTGGGATCTCTTGACGGGTTGACGACCGTCACATAGTTTCACATATCGCAGGAACTTTCGATATGCGAAATATGGCGATGACCGTCAGGAACCGAGGAGACAGCGTGAAGTCAGCAGACCCGGCAGTGGGAAGCGCGAGCGGCGGGACCGAGGCTCGGTTGCCGCTCGAGGGCATCCGGGTGATCGAGCAGGGCGCGTTCATCACCGGCCCGTACGCCTCGATGCTGCTGGCCGACATGGGCGCCGACGTGATCAAGGTGGAGCGACCGGGCACCGGCGACGCCTTCCGGTCTTACGACGGGACGCTCTA
>JAOPXM010000029.1 GCA_025965125.1 Nocardioides sp. | reverse complement strand
CAGCCCGTCCTCGCCTGATCCTCGGCCTCAACCTGGTGTTCGGGTTCGAACCCAGCTGTCGCCTCGGCGACCACCCGGTCGATGGTCACCGGCCCACACGAACCGATCCGGGTAGCGAGGTGTTCATCGACCCACCGGGTCGTCTCGAAGGACAACGACGCGGTCCGTTGAGCCAACCGCCTAGCCCGCCACCCGGGAACCTGCAGCCCCTGGACCCGCGCCCACACCCGCGGGAGGCGGTGGATCAGGTTCAGCACGTCGGCGATCAGCTGCATCCCGGTACGCGGCGAGACCCCCAACGCTCCAGCGAGCTCCTCGGCACAGAACGCCGCCACCAACGGGGCACCATCACCACCCAGGGTCTCGTCACAGCCCAACACGTCCCGCTCCCCGGTCTCCGACCACGTCGCATGAGCAGCGGGTTGCCCCGTCGAGGTCCTCGCGGGATGCAACACACACCACCGGGCGACCAGGTTCAGCCTCGCCCGCTCCACGACCCGGACCTGCGTCTCGGTGTCCTCAAGCAGCACCAACACACCAGCCGCGTCGAGGTCGCCCACCTCATAAGCGGCCCCGGTTCTGGTGGTCTCGATCATGAGTCAAGCCAAGCACCGACCACCGACACTGAGACCCCGAAATGGCCTGTTTCAACAGGGGAAACCCAAAGGATCTGAAGAACTTTCGGACCGCAGCCACGCAGGGCAGACAACCAGCGTGGGGGCGCTGTCTGGTCCCGGGTCGGCCTGCCCGCAGCCGGGTCTTTGGTCCCTTGCCACCGCCTGGCAGGCGGGCGAGGCTGGAGGCTTCACCGGCGAGAGGAACCCATGACCACGCTGACTGGCGTCCCGAACGTTCTCGATGACGCCGAGCTCGACCTGCTGGATGGCTGGTGGCGCGCGGCGAACTACGTGTCGGTGGGTCAGATCTACCTCCTGGACAATCCTCTGCTGACCCGGAGCCTCGTTGCCGAGGACATCAAGCCCCGGCTGCTGGGCCACTGGGGCACGACGCCCGGGCTCAACATGCTGTACGCCCACCTGAACCGCCTGATCCGGCAGCGCGACGTCAACGCGATCTTCCTGGTCGGTCCCGGCCACGGCGGGCCGGCGGCGGTCGCGAACGCGTGGCTGGAGGGCACCTACTCCGAGGTCTACCAACACGTCGGGCCCGACGCGGCAGGGATGGCTGCGCTGTTTCGTCAGTTCTCGTTCCCCGGTGGCATTCCGAGCCACGTGGCACCGGAGACACCGGGCTCGATCCACGAGGGCGGAGAGCTCGGCTATGTCCTGTCGCATGCGTACGGCGCCGCGATGGACAACCCGGACCTCGTGGTCGCGGCCGTGGTCGGCGACGGCGAGTTCGAGACCGGACCGCTCGCGACGTCGTGGCACGCGAACAAGTTCGTGGACCCCGTGCACGACGGGGCGGTGTTGCCGATCCTGCACCTCAACGGCTACAAGATCGCCAACCCGGCCATCCCGGCACGGATCCCGCGGGCGGAGCTGGAAAGCCTGTTGCGGGGCTACGGCCACGAAGTCATCACGGTCGAAGGCGACGACCCGACCTCGGTGCACCTGCAGCTCGCCGCAGCCATGGACCTCGCCCACGACCGCATCCGCGAGATCCAGCGGGCTGCCCGCGAGGACGGCGACGTCGTACGACGGCCGTGGCCGATGATCCTGTTCGTCACACCGAAGGGCTGGACGGGGCCGCGCACGGTCGATGGTGTCCAGGTCGAGGGCACCTGGCGAGCCCACCAGGTGCCGCTGTCCGGGACCCGTGACAACGACGACCACCGAGGCCAGCTCGAGCAGTGGATGCGCTCCTACCGTCCAGAGGAGCTCTTCGGCGCGGACGGTTCGCTCCGGCCCGAGATCCGCGCGCTCGCCCCAGCGGGTACGAGGCGGATGAGTGCCAACCCGCACGCCAACGGCGGCCTGCTGCGCCGACCCCTCGAGCTTCCGGACTTCCGGACGCACGCCGTGACGGTCACCCAGCCGGGCGGTTCGGTCCACGAGGCCACCCGGGTCCTGGGCCAGTACCTCGGCGACGTCATCCTGCAGAACCCCGACTCCTTCCGGATCTTCGGCCCCGACGAAACGGCGTCCAACAGGCTCGACGCGGTCTACGCGGTGACCGACAAGGTCTTCGCGGGTGAGATCCTCCCCGTCGACGAGCACCTGGCCACCAGCGGCCGGGTCGTCGAGATGCTCTCCGAGCACACCTGTCAGGGCTGGCTCGAGGGCTATCTCCTGACCGGCCGGCACGGACTCTTCAGCTGCTACGAGGCGTTCATCCACCTCGTTGACTCGATGGTCAACCAACACGTCAAGTGGCTGAAGACCACGCGGGGGATCGAGTGGCGCCCGCCGATCGCGTCGCTGAACTATCTGCTGACGTCGCATGTCTGGCGCCAGGACCACAACGGGTTCTCGCACCAGGATCCGGGTTTCATCGACCATGTCGTGAACAAAACTGCCGAAGTCGTCCGCGTCTACCTTCCCCCGGACACCAACACCCTCCTCTCCACGATGCGGCACTGCCTGGCCAGCGAGCACTACGTCAACGTGGTCGTCGCGGGCAAGCAACCGTCGTTCGACTGGCTCGGCGCCGAGGAAGCAGATCTCCACTGCGCTCGCGGTCTGGGGATCTGGGACTGGGCCTCGAACGACGGCGGCGAGCCCGACGTGGTCGTGGCCTGTGCCGGCGACGTGCCCACCGTGGAGGCGCTGGCGGCCGTGTCGTTGCTGCGCGAGCACCTCCCGGAGGTGCGGGTGCGGTTCGTCAACGTGGTCGACCTGATGCGGCTGCAGGACGAGCGGGAGCACCCGCACGGCCTGTCGGACCGCGAGTTCGACGCCGTGTTCACCCCTGACAAGCCGATCGTCTTCGCCTACCACGGTTACCCGTGGCTGATCCACCGGCTGACCTACCGCCGCACCAACCACCACAACCTCCACGTGCGGGGCTACAAGGAGCAGGGCACGACCACGACGCCGTTCGACATGGTGATGATGAACGACCTCGACCGCTACCACCTCGTCATGGACGTCATTGACCGGGTGCCGGGTCTCGGCTCGCGCGCGGCGGGAGTGCGGCAGCTGATGGTCGACAACCGTCGGCGTGCCCGGGACTGGACCCGCAGCCACGGCGAGGACCTCCCCGAGGTCACCGACTGGGCCTGGACGCTCCAGGCCTAGGCGATATCAGCGAGGAGCGGCAGTGCCTCCCGGGCGATCTGCAGCTCCTCGTTCGTCGGCACCACCAGGACGGTGACAGGCGAGTCGTCGGCGGAGATCACGCGGGCGCCCCGCTCCGCCGACTCGTTGCGCTCGAGGTCGACGCGGATGCCGAGACGCTCCAGTCCCGAGAGGGCGTCCCCGCGGAGCCGGGCCGCGTTCTCCCCGACACCCGCGGTGAACGTCACCACGTCCGCGCCGCCGAGGACCGCGAGGTAGGCCCCGACGTACTTGCGGAGCCGGT
>JAOPXM010000024.1 GCA_025965125.1 Nocardioides sp. | reverse complement strand
CATCAGCTCGCCCGGGTTGGTGGTGAGCAGGTTGACCGCCTTTGCCGTGTCGATCGACGAGCCGCCACCCACGGCCAGGATCGCGTCGAAGGGGCCGGCATCTCGCGCGAACGCGATGGCCTCGTCCATCGAGGCATCGGTCGGCTCCACGCGCACCCGGTCGTACGTCGTCACGTGCAGGCCGCGGGCGGACATCTGGTCTGCGATCCGGGCCGGGTGGCCGGTCGCGGCCACTCCGGGATCGGTGACGAGGAGGATGCGCTCGGCGCCGAAGGCGAGCAGGTCGTGCCCGACCTCGCTCGAGGCGCCGGCCCCGAACTTCAGTGCCGGCGCGGCGTAGGTGAACACGGTCTCGAGGGGGGTCGCGGCTCCTGAAGCGGTCACCGGGCCACGTTATCCGTCCGGTGCGCCCTCGGCTGCCGCGGGCGAGGCGGCAGCCAGGGCGACCCGCACGACGTCGAGCACCGGGAGCGTGCCGTCCTCGACCGCTGACAGGGGCACCCACGCGACAGCATCCGTGGTGCCGTCCACCTCCTGCACCCGCGGCTCGGCGTCGTCGGGCACGCTGCCGGTGAAGACCAGGTGGATCGCGTGGAAGTCCTCGTGTCGACCCGACGGTGCGGTGCCTGCGAAGTGCACGTCATCGACGGCGAGCAGGTCTCCGACGGTGCAGTAGACACCGCACTCCTCACGCACCTCGCGGATGAGCGTGTCGCGAGGCCTCTCTCCGTGGTCGACCCCGCCGCCCGGCAGCGTCCAGGAGCCCGTGTGGAAGCCGCGCGGCGAGATCCGGGTCAGCAGCACGCTGTCGTCCCGGATGGCCAGCAGATAGGCGGCCACGCGCTGCATCTGGACCGGCTGGTGGTCGGCCAGCGCCTCCTGGACGAGCGTGGCTACCGGGATGGTGCCCTCGAGCACGTCGCGGAGCGACACCCAGGCCGCCTCGGCGGTCGACCCGTCGACCTCGACGACCCGCGGCTCCGGGGCGTCGACCGGGACGGTGCCGTCGTAGACGATCCGCAGGGAGTGTGCGTCCACGCGTCGGCCGTCTCGCCAGGCCGTCGGCAGGTGCAGGCTGTAGACGCGCGCGGTCTCCCCGACCACGACGGCGAGCCCAGTCTCCTCGTGCACCTCGCGGACCACGGCGTCGCGCGGGTGCTCCCCGTGGTCGATGCCGCCGCCCGGCAGGGTCCAGAGCTCCTCTGGCGTGACGCTCTCCGAGAGCCGGCTCAGCAGGATCCGGCCGTCGCGGATGATGACGGCATACGCCGCGACCCGTTGCACGATCGGCACGGCCCGCATGCGGCTCACGGTAGTGGCGTGGCGCCCGGAAGTGGGCCCCAGGTGGGCAACACCGCGGAGGTCGGCAGCTCGTCGTACAGCAGCGCCTCCGTGCGGTCCGGGGCGTGTCCGCCGAGGTGGGCGGGGTACCACGGCGCGTAGTCCGTCGGGCCGGGTCGGTGCTCGGGAAGCCGCTGCACGGACTCGAGCAGGTCGGTCAGGGTGTGCCCGAGCAGGCGGGTGGTGTCGACCAGGTCGGCTCCGGCGGCCACCGACAACGGCTCTCCGAACCGCACGTCCACCAGGCGCCCGCGGGTGAGATCGGGCCGCGGCCCGCGGCCGTTGACGGGTCGACCGACCGAGTAGAGACGCTGACTGCCCCACACGACCACAGGCACCACCGGCACCCCGGTCTCGCGGGCCAGTGCGGCGACGCCGCGCATCAGGGGCCGCACGGTGTAGGAGAAGGAGATCCCGGCCTCGGGAAACGCAAGAACCGCCTGCCCCTCCTTGAGCAGCCGGCGCGCGGTCAGGTAGGCGCCCGCCGGTGCCAACCGGTCCACGGGGACGTGTCTCATGCCGGTCATCGCCTGGGCCACCACGGGCACGTTCCAGATGTCGTGGCGGCACATGAAGCGGACCCGTCGACCTCGGGCCAGTCCGGCCTTGCCGACGAAGAGGAAGTCCGGGTACGACGCGTGCGCGCAGGCGAGGAGGACCCCACCCTGACGGGGAAGGTGCTGCTCACCGGAGACGCGGGTGGTGACGCGCAGGCCGCGCAGGGCGGTCCGGCAGATCGCGATCGTGGTCGCGTACCAGGGCTCCATGTCAGGCATTCGTCGTCACCGGCTGCGCGGTCTGCTTCTCAGGCGAACGGCGGACGGGTGTCACGCGCGAGCGACCGTCGTCCGGCCCAGCGCCACACCCGGGCGGCTCGGTCGCGGTCCTCGTCGGTGACCAGGTTGCCCATCCAGCGCAGTGCCAGCGTCATCAGCCAGTCCGAGCGCATGCCGGCCGGGCCGAGCGCCGGCAGCAGCCTCGGCACCGTCACGAGCCCCGCCAGGCGGCGGGCGATCGAGAAGGACTCGCCGTAGTGCTCGCGCAGCAGTGCCGGCCAGACCGCCGACAGGTCGTCGTGCTCGCTCATCACCTCGGCCACCCAGCGGCCGGTCTCGAGGCCGTAGTCGATGCCCTCGCCGTTGAGCGGGTTGACGCAGCCGGCCGCGTCGCCGATCAGGGCCCAGTTGCGGCCGGCCACCTGCGAGACGGCGCCCCCCATCGGCAGCAGCGCGGAGGTGGGTGAGCGCAGGTCGCCGGTGAGCTCGAAGCCCTCGCGGCGCTCCTCGGCATAGAACTTCATCAACGGCTTGATGGCGATGCTCGCCGGACGCTTCAACGTCGCGAGCGTGCCGACGCCGAGGTTCACCTCACCGTTGCCGAGCGGGAAGATCCACCCGTAGCCGGACAGGATGTCGCCCTCCTCGCCACGCAGCTCCAGGTGCGAGCTGATCCACGGGTCGTCGCTCATCCCCGACGTCATGTAGGAGCGTCCAGCCACGCCGTACACGGTCTCGCGGTGCCACTCGCGGCCCAGGACCTTGCCGAGCGGCGAGCGGACGCCGTCGGCGACGACCAGCCGCCGACAGCCGATCTCGAAGGTCTCACCGTCACGCTTGAAGACGACGGCGGCGACCCGCGACCCGTCACGGCGTACGTCGACAGCCCGCGCGTCGTCGATCGCGCAGGCGCCCGCCTTGATCGCGGTCGTGCGCAGGTGGTCGTCGAGCTCGGTGCGGGCGACGGCGGAGCCCCAGTCGGGCAGCGAGCCGCCCGGCCACGGAAGCAGCAGTGTCTGGCCGAACCCGTGCGCTCGCAGACCCCGGCTGGTGACGTGGGCGCGCAGCCAGTCCTCGAGACCGAGGCGCTGCAGCTCACCGACTGCGCGGGGCGTCAGTCCGTCGCCGCAGGTCTTGTCGCGCGGGAACACAGCGGCATCCGCCAGCACCACGTCCGCGCCTCCGCGCGCCGCCCAGGTCGCGGCGGCCGACCCCGCGGGGCCGGCGCCGACGACCAGCACGTCGGTCTGCGCGGGTGTGCTCACCCGACAATTCTCTCAGCAGGCCCGTAGGAGCCGAAACAGCGGTCGGGGGCGCGAGGGGTCAGGCGCCCTGCTCGCCCTCCGGGTAGAACTGCTTCTCGGCCTGGTCGTAGCCCTCGGAGTCGGTGTACATGCCCTTCTCCATGTCGAAGTCACGGTCGCTGTTGTCCACCTCGGCCTTGTCCGGCCGGCTCTCCGGGTCGAGGCGTTCCTTGCGCTCGGCGTCGACCTCTTCCCGGGTCAGACCGCTTTCGCTCTCGGCGTTGCCGCGGCGGGTCTCCTGCTCGTCTGTTGCTTCAGTCATGTGTTCCTCCGGACGGGGATGTTCATCTGTCCCGTGACCCGCGTCACTCCAAACCATGCGTGCGTGGCTGAAGAGAAGCGTCGTTCACGGCCCGGCCACGGCTGCGATGATGCCCGCATGACACCTTCGGCGGCGAAGTATGCAGCCATCATGGCCACCATCCTCACGGTGTACTTCGCTGCCGCGGCGGCGGTGATGGATCACGGACCCGCCGCCCCCGCTGCCAAGGCAGCGGCCTCGGACGTCGTCGGCATGATCGCCGGCGGGCTCGGCCTGCTGGCGGTGCTGTTCTGGGGCACCGTGCTCCTCAGGACGCTCGCCGCCCAGCCCCCGACGGCCGGGGACGACGTCGACCACTGGGGGTAGTTGCTCAGGGCCGGCGATACGCCTTGTGGGAGATCAGGTGCACGCTCTGGTTGCGGCACCCCGTCGTGGGGTGCTTCACGAACTGCGAGCGCGTCTCGTTCGGCACGTACACCCGGAACCCGTCCACGTGCGCGGGCCGGCACTGGTGGTGGCTGTACACGCCGGCGACCGTGGCCGACACCGCGCTGACCACGCGCTGACCCGGCTGGAGCACGATCGAGCGCACCTTGCTGGGCGTCCGGTCAGCGGCGGCACCGATCTGGGTGCCGTTGCCCCGACCGACGTACGACAACCCGCCGTACCCACCGGTCCGACAGCTGTGGTCGGACACGTTGCGTAGCACGATCCGCCCGTAGCGGTGGCTCATGCCCGCGTCAGTCGCGCGGTAGGTGGCATGCAGATCGGCGTTGCCACACGCCGGTGTGGCAACCGTGCCCTGCGCGCTCGCCGGCGACACGGGCAACAACATCGAGCCCGCCACCAGCACCCCGGCCACCCCGGCGGCCATCTTCACGATCGTTTGCCTCATCACAAACCTCACTCGTTCGAAGCGGGTGCTCATCACCCGACACCCTGAGACGACCCCAGAGCCGCGCAAAGTTGCCCCCCGAACCTGAAGATTGACTGAGTAGTCGGGCAAACGAAAGACCCCCACCACCCAGAAGGGCGATGGGGGTCCGACGTGACCACGGTGTTTCGAGACGCTAGTTCTGGTAGGACCCGAAGTCGAAGTCGTCCAGCGCCACAGCCTGACCGCTGCCGGTGTTGCCGAACTCGTAGTCGTAGGAGTCGTAACCGGTGACGGAGTACGCCGCGGCGCGGGCCTCCTCGGTCGGCTCCACCCGGATGTTGCGGTAGCGCTCGAGGCCGGTGCCCGCCGGGATCAGCTTGCCGATGATCACGTTCTCCTTCAGACCCCGCAGCGAGTCCGAGCGACCGTGGATCGCGGCGTCCGTGAGGACGCGGGTGGTCTCCTGGAAGGAGGCCGCCGACAGCCACGACTCGGTCGCGAGCGAGGCCTTGGTGATGCCCATGAGCACCGGGCGACCCGAGGCCGGTGTGCCGCCCTCGGAGACCACGCGACGGTTCTCGACCTCGAACTTGCCCCGGTCGACCAGGTCGGAGGGGAGCAGGTTCGTCTCACCCGACTCGATGACCGTGACCCGGCGCAGCATCTGCCGCACGATGATCTCGATGTGCTTGTCGTGGATCGACACGCCCTGGCTGCGGTAGACAGCCTGGACCTCGTCCACCAGGTGCTCCTGCGCCCGACGCACACCCAGGATGCGCAGGACGTCCTGCGGGTCGGGAGTGCCGACCGTGAGCATCTGGCCGACCTCGATGTGGTCGCCATCGGCAACCAGCAGGCGCGAACGCTTGGAGACGGGGTACTCCTGGACCTCGGAGCCGTCGTCGGGAGTGACGAGGACCTTGCGGGCCTTGTCGGTCTCCTCGATCTCGACGCGCCCAGCGGCCTCGGCGATCGGCGAACGGCCCTTGGGCGAGCGAGCCTCGAAGAGCTCGACCACGCGGGGCAGGCCCTGCGTGATGTCGTCGGCCGAGGCCACACCACCGGTGTGGAACGTACGCATGGTCAGCTGCGTGCCGGGCTCACCGATCGACTGGGCGGCGATGATGCCGACCGCCTCACCGATGTCGACGAGCTTGCCGGTCGCCAGTGAGCGGCCGTAGCACTTGGCACACGTGCCGGTCTTGGCGTCACAGGTCAGCACGGAGCGGACCTTGACCTCCTCGATGCCGGCAGCCACGAGCTCACCGATCTTGACGTCGCCGAGGTCGTCGCCGGCGCCCACGAGCACCTCGCCCGTGTCCGGGTGGGTGATCTCGGACGCCGCCGAACGGGCGTACGCCGCGGTCTCGGAGTTCTCGGCCTTCACGACGGTGCCGTCCTCACGACGCTCACCGATCCGCTTGGGCAGACCCCGCTCGGTGCCACAGTCGTCCTCACGGATGATGACGTCCTGCGACACGTCCACCAGGCGACGGGTGAGGTAACCCGAGTCGGCGGTGCGGAGCGCGGTGTCGGCGAGACCCTTGCGGGCGCCGTGCGTCGAGATGAAGTACTCGAGCACGGACAGGCCCTCACGGAAGTTCGCCTTGATCGGCCGCGGGATGATGTCGCCCTTGGGGTTGGCCACCAGACCTCGCATGGCCGCGACCTGACGGATCTGCATCATGTTTCCGGACGCACCGGAGTCGACCATCATGTAGATCGGGTTCTTGCGGTCGAAGTTCGACTCCATGGCCTTGGCCACGTCGTTCGACGCCTGGGTCCAGATCTCGATGAGCTCCTGTCGGCGCTCCTCGTCGGTGACCAGACCACGCTCGAACTGCTGCTGGACCTTGGCGGCCTGCTTCTCGAACTTCGAGAGGATCTCGATCTTGTCACTCGGCGTGGTCACGTCGTCGATCGAGACCGTGACACCCGAGCGGGTGGCCCAGTGGAAGCCGGTGTCCTTCAGGGCGTCCAGCGAGGCCGCGACCTCGACCTTGGTGTAGCGCTCGGCGAGGTCGTTGACGATCGCGCCGAGGGCCTTCTTGCCCACTTCGTAGTTCACGTAGGGGTAGTCGGCCGGCAGGGTGTCGTTGAAGATCGTCCGACCGAGCGTCGTGTCGAGGATGATCGACTGACCCTCTTCGAAGTCGTCGCCGAGGTCGAGCTCGAGCGGCGGCACGATGTCGTCCAGGCGGATCTTGACCGGCGTCTGCAGCGAGATCTCGCCACGGTCGAAGGCCATGATCGCCTCGGCCGGCGAGGAGAAGGCACGACCCTCGCCGAGCTGGTTCTCCCGGTCGGTAGTCAGCCAGAACAGGCCGATGAT
>JAOPXM010000015.1 GCA_025965125.1 Nocardioides sp. | reverse complement strand
CAGAAACGCCCACAGCACTCCACAGGAACACCGCGTCCTCCACAGGACCCTGTCCAGACCTGTGCACAAACCTGTGCACAGATCGGTGCAGAACCGGCGACGGTCGCTCGGTTTCTCGCCTGACCCTCTAGACATAGTCCACTTGGGCTATTGCGCCTGGCCCGTTCGGGCCCTTCGCCCGACTGGTCCCGTGTGGCCGTCCCGACATCCGGGCGCGGCGACTTGACCGACCCGGGTCCATACCCTCTTAATTCCACTAGTTCAGTTCAGTTACTTCGCAATCTCTCGGGACGCTCTGCTCGCACCGCGGCCTCGGCCGCCTGTCACCTTCTGAAGTGAGGTCCCTATGCGCACACCCCTGCGCATCCTCGGCGCCCTGACAGCGACCACGGTCGCCGCCGTCGCCATCCCCCTGCTCTCGTCGACCGATGCCCAGGCGGTCCGCTTCACGGGCGGCAACCTCGTGGTCTACCGCGTGGGCACCGGCTCGGGGGTCCTGACCAACGCGGCGGCCCCGGTGTTCCTCGACGAGTACACCCCGAGCGGCACCAAGGTGCAGTCGATCGCACTGCCCACCGTGGCGGCGGACGGCAACCAGCCGCTGACCGCTGCCGGGCAGTCGCAGTCGGAGGGTCTGCTCAGCAACTCACCCGACGGTCACTACGTGGCCCTGACCGGGTACGCCGCCGCTCCCGGCGCGACCGGACCGGCGGGTGCCTCGCTCACGGCCTCCGACCCGACCTCGGTCGGCCGGGTCGTCGGCCTCGTGGACGCCAACGGTGTAGCGGACACGAGCATCGTCCTCAACAGCGCGGGCACCGCGAAGATCATCCGCTCGGCAGCCACCCTCAACGGTGATCGCATCTGGGCCACCGGCGGCAACGGCGGCATCGTGACCACCACCCTCGGCTCCGCGACCGTCTCGACGGTTGCCGGCACCGACGCCTCGAACCTGAACGCGCTGAGCGTCCAGGGGGACCAGCTCTTCGCGAGCGGCATCCTCGCCAACCGTCTTGCGAAGGTCGGATCGGGCACCCCGAGCGGCAGTGCGTCGCTCAGCGACCTCACCGGCCTCCCGGACAACCTGCTCACCTTCGGCTACGCGTTCCTCGACCTGACGGCGGCGGACTACTCCGGGACGGGCTTCGACACGCTCTACGTCGCGAACGCCTCCGAGCGCGGAGGCGCGGTCGACAAGTACCGGTTCAGCGGCAGCACCTGGACCCTCGCGGGCTCGGCTGCCGTCGAGGGTGCGACCGGTCTGGTCGCCGACATCGACGGCGCGGCCGTGAGCCTGGCGGTGACCACCCCGGCCAAGCTGATCGCGATCAACGACCCGGCTGGCAGCGGCACCACGTTCACTCCGGCCACCCCGATCACGCTGGCGACGGCCCCGGCGAACACCGAGTTCCGCGGTGTCGCTCTGGCGCCCACCTCGGCGCCCGGTCCCTCGGTCTACGTGCGGACGCCGGGTGCCGGCGACACCGTCGATCTCGGCACCAGCACCATCCCGGTCAAGGCGTACATCGACGGGCCCGCCAGTATCAGCGAGGCCAAGGTCAAGATCGGCGGCGGCTCGTTCGTCAACGCGACCAAGGGCTCGGGGCACCTGTGGACGGCCAACGTGCCCACTGGCGGGCTGTCCGCAGGCACAACAACGCTGACAGTTGCGGCCACCGATGCCAACGGCACCACCAACGCCGTTCGATCCATAAAGCTGACCGGCCAGTCCGCCAACACGCTGGTCGCCGGCAAGTACGCCTGGACCAACGCGAAGGTGACCCGCACCGGCACGTGGAGGAACTACGCGGCCCCGACCGCCCCCGGCAAGAAGGGCATCACCAGCAAGACGAAGGGCGACACGGCCACCGCGTCGTTCTCCGGCGGCAAGCTCGTGATCACCTTCGGCACCTCACCCAAGGCGGGCAAGGTCAAGGTCAAGGTCGACGGAAAGAGCACGACTCTCGACCTCTACAAGGCCGCCGTCGGCACGCTCACCAAGACCTTCACGGTCAGCGGCTCGGGCACGCACTCGGTCAAGGTCACCGTCCTCGGCACCAAGAACGCCAAGAGCAAGGGCGCGGCCGTCTTCCTGGCCGTGCTGCAGGTGAAGTGATGACGCGCCTGACAACCTCCGCCCGCAAGACCACGACAGGAATGGCGATGAACCGACGAATCATCAGTGCCGCAGCCGTGGGCGCCTTCGCTCTCATGCTCGCTCTCGGCGGCGTGGGTGGGGCGCAGGCCGACCCCGTCCCCAACTCGCCCGGCACCCCACCACCCGGCAAGACCGCAGCCCAGATCTACTCCACGGTGGGCGCGGACGCGTTCGCAGAGCTCACCAACAACCTGACAGTGAAGTTCAACGCGCAGTCGCCGGCACCGGGGCACACGCTCGCGTCGTACGACGCGATCAACCCGGTCACCGGGGCGGCAGGGGAGAACATCACGACCAAGCCGGGTTGCACACTGGCGCGGCCGAACGGCGCGAACGCCGGAATCACGGCGATCACGCTCAACCAGCAGAGCACGGTCGACCCCACGGCGTACTGCATCGACTGGGTGCGCTCGAGCCGGGCCAAGGGGACGGCGGCCGCCGAGGCCGCGCTGACGTTCTACGCGCAGAGCCGCGACGCGGTCTCCTATGCGGTGATCGGCAACTCCTACGCGCCGACCACCCCGTTGACCACCGGACAGCTCAAGGACATCTTCGAGTGCACGACGACCGACTGGAGCGAGGTCGGCGGCCAGGCGGGAGACATCCACGTCTACCTGCCCCCGGCCTCGGCGGCGACGCTCACGTTCTTCCTGCAGGCGATCGGTACGAACCTGAACAACGTCAACGCCGGGTGTGCGGGTCTGCCGACCCTCTTCAACGGCCAGCAGAACGACGGCGAGAGCATGAACGGCGACCCGCAGGGGATCCTGCCGTACGCCGTGACGAAGTGGGCCGCACAGGTCAACCAGCCCCCGGGCATCCAGGACCTGCGCGGCGGTGCCCACATCGGGCTCGTCAACACCACAACGCCTCCGACGACGAACGCCACGTTGACCGGCACGACGTACCGGGTGCTCAACCCGGCCTTCACGACCGGCACCAGCGCGTCCTTCGGCCGGATCTTCTTCAACACCGTGCGCAACGACGCGCCCCAGGAGCTGAAGGACATCTTCAAGGAGGGCGGCTACCTCTGCGTCCATGCGGACGAGCTGCTGGTCCCGTTCGGCAACACCCCATTGGGCAACGACACGACCGCCTCCCGCTACTGCGGCCAGGCGAGCTGACGGCTTGAACCGCGGTGGCGGGCCGCGATCCGGCCCGCCACCGCACCCCTAGCTCCTGGAGAAGAAGACATGCGGATTGGGTGCATCCGATCATCTCGACGTCACACGCGTCGCGTGGCGCGGGCCCTGGTGGCCCTGATGGCGCTGACATTCCTGGCTGCCACGGCTCCGCCCTGGACCTCGTCCATGGCGGCGGTCGCGGCCCCGGGGCGCAGCGGCGCGGTCACCGTGCCGGCGCCGGGAGCCGGCGCGGGCGCGACCGTCACGGTCGGCAGGACCACGAACCTCGTCAACCAGACGGTCCTGGTGTCGTGGGCGGGCTTCCAGCCCAGCTCCTCGAGCCGGCTGGAGAACTCCGGTGACTCGCTGGACGTCAACACCGAGAACCCGGTGCGCGTCTACCAGTGCCGGGGAATCGATCCCACAAGCTCCAGAGACTGCTACGGGTCGCCGGGCTTCCGCGGCATCGACGCCACCGCGAGCCAGCCCGCCGTCCCGGCCGTGCCGCCGTTCACCTACCCGGGCCAGCAGGACGCGTTCGACGCCACCCCCGACGGACCGGCCAACTGGCTGGACAACGTCACCCGCGGGGACGGCACCGGCGAGGTCGCCATCCAGCTCTTCACCAAGCGCGAGTCCGCTTCGCTGGGCTGCGACGCCACCAGCCCGTGCTCGATCGTCGTGGTCCCCAACTACGGTCGCCCACAGGGCGCGACCGAGGACCTGATGGACGCGCCGTGGGCGTGGGACCGCCGCACCGTGGTCCCGCTCTCGTTCCTGCCTGTCGACGACGCCTGCCCCCTGACCGGCGACTCGCTGCGCGTCGAGGGCAGCCCCATGGCCGCCCACGCGCTCGCCAGCTGGCGAGCCCGTACCTGCACGCTCAGCTCCGGTTCGGTACGCCTCGACTACACCTCGATCGGCGAGCCGCAGACCCGCGGCGACGTCGCTTCCGGTACGACGAACGCCGGGCTCGTCATCGACCCGCTGGACGCGGACGCGGCCGCCGAGCGCGGCGTGGTCTACGCGCCGTTGTCCGTCACCGGTCTCGTGGTCGCCTTCCAGATCGACGACGCCGACGGCAAGCCGGTGAGCGACCTCAGGTTGAACCCGCGCCTGGTCGCGAAGCTGATCACCGGCTCGTACCGCTCCGGCGGCAACGCGGCCGTCATCGACAACCCGGTGAACCTGTTCCGCGACCCCGAGTTCCTGGACCTCAACCCCGGCGTCCACTGGCCGGGCGGCGCGCCGGGCAACCACCCGCTCCTGCTCGGCGACCTCTCCGACACGACCCTGGCGCTGACCCGTTGGATCGAGGGGGACAAGGACGCACGCAGCTTCATCGCCGGACAGCCCGACCCGTGGGGCATGACCGTCAACGCCAACTACAAGCAGGTCCCGCTGCCGTTCGCGTCGTTCCCGCTGCTCGACCCACTGCTGTCGCAGACCTTCGAGCCGATCCAGGACCTGGACACGCTCTCCCGCCAGGTCTCGCTCGCCCGGTTTCCCGGTGCCCTGGTCACCGTGGAGAACGGAGTCAACATCGTCACGAAGCCGCCGCGACAGAACCCCGGGCGCCGCGAGGTCATCGGCATCATCGACGCGGCCTCCGCAGCGCGCTTCCAGCTGTCGACAGCGGCGCTCGAGAACACGTCCGGTGCCTTCGTGAAGCCGACGAACGCCGCGCTGCTGGCCGGCATCGCGCACTCGAAGGTCAACGCCGACGGGGTCACCCGGTCGGTCGACCTCACGTCGAAGGACCCGAGGGTCTACCCGCTCTCCCTGTTGATCTCGGCGGCGCTCTCCACCAGGGCGTCGAAGTTCGAGCGCCAGCAGATGGCCGACTTCCTGTCCTACGTCGCCAGCGCCGGGCAGAAGCCCGGCGAGCGGGTCGGCCAGCTCCCCGACGGACACGCACCCCTGCCCGCTGCTCTCGTCACACAGCTGGACACCGCGAGGACGGCCGTCCTGGCCGGCTTCGACGGGGGTGACCAGGGTGACGGCGATCCCACCGACGACCCGACCGACGACCCCACAAGCCCGCCGGACGCACCCTCCGGCGGAGGGGCGGGCCCGCCGCCGACATCGGCCGGGTCCGCCCCAGGTAGCACCGACCCCTCGACGGGCCCGCTGGACCCGCAGGGCTCGAACCCGACCGTGGCCGGACCCACCATGGTCACAGTCGGATCGCAGCCGGCCGGCGGTCGCCTCCTGGCACTGCCGCTGCTCGCCCTGCTGGCCGCCGCGGCGATCCTGATGGGACCGGGCTTCCTCTGGATGAGCAGGACCGGGAGAGGCCCGGCATGGCTACGACGCTGAGCGAGCCCGTCGTGGGCGAAGCGACCGCGACCGAACCCTCCGTCAAGCCGCGCCGCAAGGCCGTGCGGCGCCGCCGCGAGAAGGCCCCGCCACGGCCGCCGCGCCCGAGGAGCGGATCCCGCGACTGGGACACCGCGACCCTCGTCGCAGGCGGTCTCACGGTCCTGGCCATGCTCGTCGTGGCGTTCGGGGGCTTCCTCTTCGGTGCCACGAAGCTCCAGGCGAACCGCACCCAGGACGTGCTCTTCGATGAGATCAAGGTGAGCCTGGCCCAGGCGACTGTGCCGGTCGGCGGCGTGATCACCTCGGGCACGCCCTTGGGAATCGTGGAGATCCCGGACCTCGGCGTCGAGCAGGTCTTCGTCGCGGGCAGCGCCTCCGAGCAGACGATCGGCGGACCGGGTCTGCGCCACGACTCCGTACTGCCCGGCCAGGCCGGCGTCTCCGTGCTGGTCGGGCGGCGGTCGTCGTACGGCGCCCCCTTCGCGCACCTCGGTGACCTCCAGACCGGTGACACCATTCTGGTGACCACCGGCCAGGGGCGGTTCACCTATGTCGTCGACCTGGTCCGCACCAGCGACGCCCCGCCGGCCAGCATCGTGCAGGTGGCGTCGCGGCTGACCCTCGTCACGTCCGACCCGGCGATCGCGCCCAGCCGCACCCTCCAGGTCTCGGCCCAGCTCCAGGGGGACGCCCTGCCGGCGTCGAGTGGCACCGCCACCGTGGCCGACGACATCCCCGGCGTAGGCAGCTCGGGCCGTCGCGTCGCTCTCCTGCTCTGGGCTCAGCTGCTGCTCATCGTGACTGGCGGCGTCACCTGGGCCTCGATGCGGCTGCCCGGTCGGGCCGTGTGGATCGGTGCCGTCCCGGTGCTGCTCGCGATCCTCTGGAACGTCTTCGAGAACCTCGCCGTCCTGCTGCCCAACACCCTCTGAAGTCCGGAAAGGGCTGACATGACCACCGACACCGCCTCGGACGAGACCCGCGTCGACCTAGACATCGACGCCACCACCACCATCCCGCAGCTCACCGCCGGTGCGCCGGCCACGCTCGTCGCCCGGGAGGTCAGCGCGTGGTTCGGCAACCACCAGGTCCTCGACAACGTCGACCTCACGATGGCCGCCGGCCAGGTGACTGCGCTGATCGGGCCGTCCGGCTGCGGGAAGTCGACGTTCCTGCGGATCCTCAACCGGATGCACGAGCTGGTCCCGGGCGCGAGCCTGGCCGGCGAGATCCTGCTGGACGGCCAGGACATCTACGACCTGGACCGACGCCCCATCGAAAGCCGACGCCGGATCGGGATGGTCTTCCAGAAGGCCAACCCCTTCCCGACGATGTCGGTGCACGACAACGTCCTGGCCGGCCTCCGGCTGACCGGGCGCAAGACCCCCGGGAAGAACGGCGCCGCGGAGCTGGTCGAGCGCAGCCTGCGCAGCGCCGGCCTGTGGGAGGAGGTCAAGGCCCGCCTCGGTACGCCGGGCTCGTCGCTGTCCGGTGGGCAGCAACAGCGGCTCTGCATCGCGCGTGCCCTCGCCGTACGCCCCGACGTGCTGCTCATGGACGAGCCGTGCTCCGCGCTCGACCCGACCTCGACCCGGCGCGTGGAGGAGACGATCCGGTCGATCGCCGGTGAGGTCACGGTCGTGATCGTCACCCACAACATGCAGCAGGCCCAGCGCGTCTCGGACAACTGCGCGTTCTTCCTCGCCGCCGAGGGCCAGCCCGGCTACATCGTCGAGCAGGGACCGACCGGGGAGCTTTTCGAGAACCCTCGCGACGAGCGGACCTCCGACTACGTGAACGGCCGTTTCGGATGAGCACCCTCACTGAGGGACCGCCGGCCCCCGTGCCGGTCCGGGACCGTCGAGTCATCAAGTCCCGGCCTACCACCTCGGACCGGACGTTCGTGGCGGCTGCGCGGTCCGCGGCGGTGTCCACGCTGGTGATCATGGGCCTGATCGGCGTCTTCCTGGCGATCGGCGCCTGGCCGGCGATCAAGCAGCAGGGCTTCTCGTTCGTCACCGAGTCACAGTGGCTGCCCGAGGCCGGCACGTTCGGCATCTCCTCGCTGTTGTGGGGCACGATCCTGGTCGGCCTGTTCGCCCTGATCGTGGCGGTGCCGGTCTCGTTCGGTGCGGCGCTGTTCATCAGCGAGTACGCCCCCCGGTCGATCAAGAAGGCTCTCGTGACGATCGTGGACCTGATGGCCGCGGTCCCCGCGGTCATCTACGCGATCTGGGCGCTGTTCTTCCTGCAGGAACGGCTACTGTCGGTGGCCCAGTGGCTCTCGGTCCACCTCAGCGGACTGCTGCCGTTCCTCAGCGTCGAGGTGCCGGACTCGCCCTCGTCGTACACCTCGTCGGCGTTCATCGCCGGGGTCGCCGTCGGCTTCGTCGTGATGCCGACCATGACGTCGGTCATGCGCGAGGTCTTCTCCCAGGCACCGACCGGAGAGCGCGAGGGCGCCATCGCCCTCGGCGCGACGCGCTGGGGCATGATCCGGTCGGTCGTCATCCCGTTCGGTCGGGCGGGGATCATCGGCGGGATCATGCTCGGCCTCGGCCGGGCGCTCGGCGAGACCATCGTGGTCTTCGCGATCATCTCGCCGATGTTCGAGTTCACGACGCACCCGCTGGAGAGCGGCACCAACACGATCGCGGCTCACATCGCCATCCGCTACTCGGAGTCAAGTGGTGTGGCGCTGTCCGGACTGCTCGGCGCCGGGCTGATCCTCTTCCTCTTCACGCTGGTCATCAACACCTTCGCGGGCGTCGTTGTCAGCCGATCGCGCTCGGGCGCAGCGACGGAGATCTAGGCCATGACCTCGACGATCGACTCCGGTGTCGCGGGACCTCCTCCGCTGAAGGACGACAAGCTGTTCGCGGACCAGGACTTCCGCACCTCCCGACGTACGTCGGCTGCCGAGCGCCCGCGGGTCCGCACCGGAGGCGTCTCCACGGAGCTCGTCACCCACGTCGCGTCGGCCGGCCTCGGCGCGCTGGCTCTCGTCTGGCTGGTCTACGAGCGGCTGGTGCCCGTGACCGGGACCATCGGCTTCTGGCTGGTCTGGTACGCCGTGTTCATCGTGATGCTGGCCGCGGTCAGCGCCACCACCCTGGACCGGATGGCGGTGACCGACCGGGTGGTCGGGGCACTCGTGACCACGGCCGGCATGGTCATGGTCTCGGCCCTGGCCGGCATCGTCGTGTTCACGTTCGTGCGCGGCAAGGGCGCTCTGTCGCACTCGAACTTCTTCCACGAGACGATGGCCTACTACGGTCCGGACGCCGGCCTCGACAAGGGCGGTATCTACGCCGCGATGGTCGGCACCTTCGAGATGGTCGCCATCTCCATGGTCATCAGCGTGCCACTCGGGATCGCCACCGCGGTCTACCTCAGCGAGGTGCGGGGCAGGATCGCCCGAGTCGTGCGGGTCGTCGTCGAGGCGATGACCGCGGTCCCGACGATCGTGGCCGGCCTGTTCATCTACTCCATGCTCATCATCGAGCTCGGCCAGGAGCGCTCCGGCTTCGCCGCCTCGCTGGCTCTGTCCGTCAGCATGATCCCCGTCGTCACGACGACGGCGGAGGTCGTGCTCAGGCTGGTGCCGAACGGCCTGCGCGAAGCGTCGCTGGCGCTAGGCACCACCCAGTGGCAGACAGTGCGGCGGGTGGTGCTCCCGACGGCGCGACCCGGCCTGGTCACCGCTGTGCTGCTCGGCGTGGCCCGGATCATCGGCGAGACGTCGCCGGTCCTGCTGGTGGCCGGCTCCACCAACGAGCTCAACTACGACCCCTTCCACGGGCCGCAGATCTCGCTGCCGCTCTTCGTGTTCACCGGCATGCGCCAGCCGCTCGACGTTGCGATCAGTCGCGCCTTCGGCGCCGGCATCGTGCTCCTGACGCTCGTCGTCATCTTCTTCGCGCTCGCCCGGATCATCGGCGGTCGCGCGCCCGGACACACGAGCAGGCGCCAACAGCGCCGCTTCGCCCGGAACGCCCGGGCGCTCACCACCACCCCAGGAGAACAACCGTGAAGTCCCCCCTCCGGACCACCGTTCGGACGTCTCTTGCCCTTGTCGCCGCCTCACTGGTCGGCGTGGTCCTCGTGCCGGCACCGGCGCAGGCTGAGAACTACGTGCCGATCTCCGGCGCCGGGTCGACGTGGAGCCAGGTCGCCGTCGACGCCTGGCGCGCCGACGTACGCGCCAGCGGTGTGGTCGTGAACTTCGCGGGAACCGGCTCGACCGACGGACGCTCGCAGTTCATCCAGAACACGGTGGACTTCGCGACGACCGAGATCCCGTTTCAGAACCCGCCGGAGCCCGGCCAGCAGGCCGAGGTGCCGTCGCGTGACTATGCCTACCTGCCCATCGTGGCCGGTGGCACGTCGTTCATGTACAACCTGACCGTCGGCGGCCAGCGGGTCCGCGACCTGCGGCTCTCGGGTCCGACGCTCGCCAAGATCTTCACCGGCGACATCACCCGCTGGAACGACCCTGCCATCGAGGACGACTACGGCAAGCCGCTGCCGGACATCCCGATCATCCCGGTGGTGCGTTCCGACGGTGCCGGCGCGTCGGCACAGTTCACCCTGTACATGCGCAGCCAGGCCAACGACGTCTACTGCCCGTTCATCCGCGAGAAGCTGCACCTCGGGGGCAGCGACTGCCCGAGCGTGTCGTTCTACCCGGCGTTCGGCTCGTCGAAGGCCCAGGTCGGCTCCAACGGTGTCGCCAACTACGTGTCCGCGTCGTACGGCGCGGGCTCGATCGGGTACGTCGAGTACGCGTACGCCAAGCGGATCGACTTCCCCGTGGTGAGCCTGCTGAACTCCGCGGGCTACTACTCACAGCCGACCGCTGCCAACGTGGCGGTCGCGCTGACCAAGGCGAAGATCAACCCCAACCTGACCCAGAACCTGGAGTCCGTCTACACGAACCGGGACCCGCGGGTGTATCCCATGTCCTCGTACTCCTACATGGTCATCCCGACGTCGACGGACGCGCCGTTCAACGAGGACAAGGGCAAGACGCTCTCGACGTTCGTGAACTACTTCCTGTGCACGGGTCAGCAAAAGGCGGACATCCTCGGATACTCCCCGTTGCCGAAGAACCTCGTGCTGGCCGGCTTCGACCAGGTCAAACGCATCCCCGGGGCGGTGAAGTCGCCCTCGATCAACGCCTGTGACAACCCGGCACTGAACATCCTCAGCTCGGCGCCGATGCCGGACAAGTGCGACAAGGTCGGGTCCGACTGCACCACCACCAACTCCGGTGGTGGCACAGGAGGCACCGGGACCGGCGGCACGGGCGGGACGGGCACCGGGGGGGCCGGCACGGGCGGCACCGGCGGGACGGGCGCCGGCGGGAGCGGGGGAGCCGGCACCGGGGGGACCGGCGGTGACGGCTCGGGAGCCGTCGACCCCCTGACCGGGGCGCCCGCCGGGGCCGGGTCGGTGGCCGGGGCAGAGGGCACGACCGGCGCTCCTGGCGTACCGCTGGAGCTGGCCGGCGGTCGCTCGGGCCAGCTCAAGGCGGCCGGGTGGGTGGCCGCGCTGGTCCTCGCGCTGGTCGTGTTCACGCCGCCGTTCCTGGTGCGGCGGCTCTCACGGCGACGATGAGGTCGGCAAGGCTGTTCGGCGTCTGGGTGATCCTGCTGACTCTCGTGGCGGGGGTGGCAGGTGCCGTGGTGCTGATGGGTCGGAACCCGGCGCCGATCTCGCGGTACGACGCTGTTCAGCTGGCGTCGGCGACACCGGTCCGGGCCGCGCCGGCATCGCGTGGTTCGGCGGCACGCTCGGCCGTGGATCCTGCCTGGATCGCCCGCGTCGCCCACGCCACGGGAATCCCTCCGGCTGCGGTGCGCGCCTACGGCGCCGCGACCCTGCGGCTGGCCGACGAGCAACGGCAGTGCCGGATCGGGTGGACGACGCTGGCCGGCATCGGGCGGATCGAGTCCGGCCACGGCACGATCGGCGGCCGGACCCTGCTCGACGACGGCCGCTCGTCGACCCCGATCCTCGGACCCGCGCTGGACGGAGCCGGTGACTTCGCGGCGATCCCGGCCTCCGCGGCGGCCACCGCCCTGCACGGCGACCCTCGCTGGGACCACGCGGTCGGGCCGCTCCAGTTCCTCCCGTCGACCTGGGCCCGGTGGGGCGCGGACGGCGACGGTGACGGCCTCGCGGACCCTCACGACCTGGACGACGCGGCCTACGCCGCCGGCCGCTACCTCTGCGCCAGCGGTGCCGACCTCACCACGCCCTCCGGCTGGCACGCGGCCGTCTTCTCCTACAACCATGCCGAGTCGTACGTCGAGCTCGTCTACGCGACGGCCAGCGACTATGCGACAGCCGCCGGATGAGACGCGATTTGGTGGTGATCCGCCGAACCGTCAGCATGTCGACGTGACCCGAGCCCTCCGCAGCGCCGCGATCTTCGTCGCGCTGCTGACGGCCCTCGCAGGGACGGCGCTGATGGCGCAACGGCACTACCTGGTGCGCGACGTGGTGATCAGCTCGGAGAGACCGCAGTTCAGTGCGGCACCGGCGGCCGATGACCGCTCGCAGATCGTGTCGCGGAGCTCGGCGCGGCATCCGGCGTCCGGCATACCCCTGGTCGACCCGGCGTGGGCGGCGCGAACCGCGCGCCAGGCCGGCATCCCCGAGCCCGCGGTCGTCGCCTACGCCCGCGCCACCCTGAGGGCGCCGTCCGGTTGCGGCGTCGGCTGGACGACCCTGGCCGGCCTCGGCTGGGTCGAGTCCCAGCACGGGACGATCGGCGGCCGCACCATCGGCGCCGACGGCCACTCGTCCACCCCGATCCTCGGGCCGGCCCTCGACGGCAACGGTCTGGCCGCGATCCGGGCCACCCGTGAGAGCACCGCGTGGCACGGCGACCCGGAGTGGGACCACGCGGTCGGCCCGCTTCAGTTCATCCCGTCGACCTGGGAGACCTGGTCGTCCGACGGCGACGGGGACGGCACCGCGGATCCCAACGACCTCGACGACGCGGCGTACGCCGCGGCTCGCTACCTGTGCGCCGACGGCTACGACCTGTCGACGGGTGCCGGCTGGACGGCGGCGGTGTTCGCCTACAACCACGCGCAGGTCTACGTCGACGCGGTGTACGCCGCCGCGTCGTCGTACGCCGATCGCACTTCCTGAGCGAAGTCTTGGTCCGATTCGGCTCGGGATGAGAAGATTTGGCCCTCATGGTGATCAGACCCTCGGCGAACCCTGCCCTGTCCAGCACGTCCGGCCGCTCCCGTGCCGGGCTGCTGGCGCTTGTGATCTCGGTCCTCTCGCTGGCGGTCCTGGTCCTGGGCCCGCAGGCGTCGGCGACGACGGCTGCCGGCGACCCCAGCCATGACACCCCGCCGCTGCCTGCCAGGTGCGGCGGCGGTGGCGACTTCCTGATGCCACAGAACAAGGGCGTCTGCCCCCTGAAGCAGTTCCACCGCGGCTGGCCGACGGTGCTGGTCTGGGGCGACTCGCACGCCTGGGAGTTCACCCCCGCCCTGCGCAAGCTGACCCAGGGACTGCACGTCAACCTGGTGGCGTTCGCGCGCGGCGGGTGCCCGCCCATGAAGGCCGAGGACCCGACTGCCAAGAGCCGCATCAGCTGTGTGGTCTCCAACAACGATGCGCTCGCGTACGTGAAGAAGCTCAACCACCGCCCGCACAAGGTGCAGGTCATCCTGAGCGCAAACTGGGTCACCTACCGGGAAGCCTGGCTCCGCGACGACCAGGGACAGTCCCAGCCCCCGAGCCAGGAGCCGTACGTCCTCAAGATGGCCAAGCTCGCCAAGGACGGGATCCCGCGACTGATGTCCGCGCTCGGCAGGCTGGACAACGTCAAGGTCGACGTGGTCAGCAGCATGCTGCGGGTGCCGGAGAACCCGCCGCCCTGCGCAGACGACAACCCGTACTCCTGCAACATCCCGCGTGCCCAGGCGATCCCCAACGAGAACGACACGAAGAACTGGCTGAGCAGCACGATGACGCCGCTCAAGAAGAGCGCCCGGCTGATCGACGTCAACGACTACTTCTGCTTCGGGCTCTTCGAGCCGTGCCATGGGATGGTCAAGGGCGTGCACACGTTCTACGACGACCTGCACATCAGTGCCACCGCCTCGAGGAAGCTCTCCGGCTACTTCGCGGCCTCCATCCCGGCCTCCTCCTGACGGGTTCGACCGGCCCGAGACTAGAACCTGTTCCAGTTCTCTGCTGTGATGTCCGTGTGACAACGGACCCGAGCGCCGGCCCCTACAGCGCCGCCGAGATCGAGCAGGCGTACGCCGCATTCCACGGCCAGGTGGAGGGCTATGCCTCCAGCGGCAACTGGGACGGCTTCGCCGACCTCTTCACCGAGGACGCGGTCTACAAGGAGCACGCCTTCGGTGAGTTCCACGGCCGCGACGCGATCCGCACCTGGTCGGTGAAGACCATGACCAGCTTCCCCGGCAGCGTGATGACCGGCTTCCCCCTCGCCTGGTCCGTCGTCGACCCCGCGTCCTCCCGGCTGATCTGCGAGGTGCGCAACCTGATGCCCGACCCCGGCGACGGCTCGGTGCACGAGGAGTCGAACCTGACGATCATGACCTACGCCGGCGACGGCAGGTTCTCCCGCGAGGAGGACATCTACAACCCGATGAACTTCGCCAGGATGACTGTTCGCTGGGCCCGGATCGCCCTCGCCCACGGCAACCTCGACGAGGACGCGATCGCCTACCTGGAGCAGTGGGGCGGGCTCGTCCGCTGACGGGCTCCGGGCCGGGGGAGTCTGTGGAAGCGGCAGCCGCGTGAAGGTTTCGCGGCGTACAGTCGGGGTACCGAGGAATCCACAGACGTCGAGCACGCTTCGTCATTTCGAGGTGAATCACACTCACGTCCGACCCAGTCCCCGTCGGCAGGACAGGCTCTCATCCTTCTTCTCGCCACCAGGTCACCCATCACCCTGGAACGCCCTGCCGCGTGCGCGGACACCGCGCACCGCCCGAGGCTGCGCACGATCATCAAGCGGGTCGCGCTGAGCCTGCTGATCGCCTGCGCCATCCCGGCCACCGTCTTCTACGCCAGCTTCTCGCTCGCGGGGGTGTGGGTGGCGATCATGGCCGCGCTCTGCTGGTCGTACGGTGCGATCGCCTTCCGCGCACTGACCGGTCGACGTACGTCGGGACTGTTGATCCTGACCGCGATCGTGATGACGGGCCGGACCGTGATCGCCCTGGCGACGGACAGCACGTTCCTCTACTTCCTCCAGCCGATCATCAGTGACGGGGTGGTGGGGACGACGTTCCTGCTGTCGCTGGCGACGGCCCGACCGCTGGTGGCGCGGCTGGCCGGAGACTTCTACCCGATGGACCACGAGCTGGCGATGCGGCCGCGGGTCCAGAGGCTCTTCTGGCGTCTCACGCTGATGTGGGCGATGTTGTGCCTCGGCAAGGCCACCTTGACGATGTGGCTGCTGCAGTCCACGTCGCTGGACACCTTCGTCCTCGTCAAGAGCATCTCGATGCTCAGCATCAACGCGCTCGCCGTGGTGGCGACTCTCGCCTTTGCCATCAGGGTCGGCCGCAAGGAAGGCATGCTCGGGACGGGTGCGGAGCTCGTCGCGGTCGCTGCCTGACATCAGGTCGCCCCAGGACGTCATCCGAACAGTGGGCTATCGGGCTCCATCCGCATGGCGTCCCGCAGGGTTCGCCGGCAGGGGGAGCCCGCCCTTGGCGAGGTCGCAGATCGTCTGGGGCAACCCGGCGTCGCAGAGCGGCTGGATCGGGCTGTCACCGTTCGGGAGCGGGGTGCCCTCGGCGGCGTCGCAGATCGGCTGCGGCAGGCCGAGGTCGCAGAGTGCCTGGATCGGGCCGTTGCCGGTTCCACCACCGGGCGGCAGCGGGATCGTCAGGAACGCGTCGCAGATCGCCTGGGGCAACCCGGCGTCACAGAACGGCTGAAGCGGGTTGTCCGGTGGCGGCGTCGAGGTCGGCGTGACGGTGACGGTCGAGGTCGGCGTGGGGGGCGTCTGGCACTCCTGCAGATCCTGCTTGGCGACGGCGAGCTCGCGCTCGGCCCTGCGGTACTCGACGTACGTCTCGTGCTTCTTCTTCTTGGCGCGCTCCACCCGGGCCTTCGCCCGCTCATGCTGGGGTCCCGGCGCGGCGGCGTGGTAGGCGGTCCGCGCCTCGGCGAGCCGCTTCTCGGCCGCCTTCAGCCGGGCCTTCCACTTGTCGGCCTTCTCCTGAGACTTGTCGACCTGGTACTGCTGGGTCGAGCAGCCCACGGCGCGCGCCGACGGCGGGGAGTCCGAGGTGGAGGCGGTCGAGACTGCGGCCGCGGCAGCCACCATCATCCCGACGACGAGTGCGACCGCCGCGCAGCCGGACAGGACAAGCTTGAACGTGCTTCGTGGCATGACTCCCCCATTGACTGACAGCTCCCGCTGTTGGTTCCCCAGCAAGGTAGCTGTGCGTCCGGGCCGCTGATCGGGCATCAGCCGATGTGCCGGCGCCCGGACTAGACCGGCGTCAGAAGCCGATCGGCAGCCCCGCGTAGTTCTCGGCCATCCCGGTGGCCCCGGCCTCGCTCGAGGTCAGCCACCGCAGCTGGGAGAGCTGCAGCTGCTCCTCGAACGGGTCGCCGGACGGGTGCAGCATCGTGGTCATCCACCAGGAGAAGTGCGTGCAGCGCCAGACCCGCCGCAGGGCGGTGTCGGAGTACTCGTCGGCGAGGCGCGCATCGTGCTTGCGCAGCAGCCCCACCAGTGCGGGGGCCAGCAGGGCGACGTCGGCGACCGCGAGGTTGAGCCCCTTGGCGCCCGTGGGCGGCACGATGTGGGCGGCGTCTCCGGCGAGGAAGAGCCGGCCGTGTCGCATCGGCGTCTGCACGAAGGACCTCATCGGCAGCACGCTCTTCTCGATGACCGGGCCGGGCGTCAGCTGCCACCCGGCCTGGCCGTGGCCGAGCCTGGTGGCCAGCGACTCCCAGATCCGGTCGTCGGACCAGTCGTCGACGGCCGTGTCGTTCGGCACCTGCAGGTAGAGCCGCGAGACGGTCGAGGACCGCATCGAGTGCATCGCGAAGCCGTCGGGGTGCCAGGCATAGATCAGCTCGTCGGTCGACGGCGCCACATCGGCGAGAATGCCCAGCCAGGAGTAGGGATACGCCTTCTCCCAGGTGCTGCGCACCGCCGCCGGTACGGCGTTGCGGCTGGGACCGAACGACCCGTCGCAGCCGACCACGACGTCGGCCACGATCCGCTGGGGGGCCCCAGCCGAGTCGATGAACGACACCGACGGCAGATCGCCAGTCAGGTCGTGGAGTGCGGTTTCGGAGATCTCGTAGTGGATCTCCTGTCCGGCCGACCTGCGCGCCGCCACCAGGTCCTTCTGCACCTCGGTCTGCCCGTAGACCCACACCGAGCGTCCGGTCAGGGACACGAAGTCGACGTGGTGCCGTTCGCTCGGCCACTGCAGGTAGATGCCGCGGTGCTGGTCGCCTTCGCGGGTGAGCCGCTCGCCGAGTCCGGCGGACCGGAGCAGGTCGACGGTCGACTGCTCGAGGATGCCCGCCCGGATGCGTGCGGCGACGTACTCCTCCGACCGCGTCTCGACGACGACGGACTCGACCCCCTCGGCGGCCAGCAGGTGGGAGAGCAGCAGACCCGCGGGACCGGCCCCGATGATCGCCACCTGGGTACGCCGGTCGGTCATGGCAGCAGTGAACGCCGTCACGGACCGCCGAGCCACGGCGCCCTTCCGTTGAGTGGAAGCCGAGGTCGTGGACAGGTAACTCACAGGTTCGTGAGGCCACTATCTCAGGTCGGCTCCGGAGGATCGGAGCAGACCCGACCGAGGAGCAGGCATGACCGACCCGTCCGAGCACAGCGGATCCCAGTGGGAGCCCGTCGCCGACATCCCGACCGCCGGGGACACCCCGGCCCCGCACCGGGGCCCGGGAAGGCGCTCGCGGAAGCACCGGCCCGGCCGGCTCGTGCTCGCCGCCGGTGCAGTCGGATTCCTGGCGCTCGGGGGAGCAGGCGGCTTCTTCGCCGGGCAGGCCGCAGCCAGCAGCAACGGAGGGGGCGCCAGCGTCGTCGACCCCACCGGCAACGGGCTGTCGGGCACGCCACCCGGCTCCGTCGACCGCGGCGGCTCACCGGGCACGCCCCCGGGGCTGGGCGGCGGCTACCCGGCGTACCCGAACCAGGACCAGGGTGGCACCGCTCCCGACGCGGGCACCGGTTTGGTGACGTGACATGGCCACGACCCAGGCCCCGCCGGTGAGCCCCCCATCGGTGCGGCATCGCCTGCCCGTCCCCCGCTCACGGGCGCGGCACGACGAGGCGGTCCGCGTCGTAGCGGGCTCGGTGCTCTGGTTGAGCCTGCTCCTGGTGACCTACTGGTGGGAGGCCGGCGGCGGCGTCCGCGACCTCGGCAGCTGGACCACCGGCCTGACCTCGCTCGGCCGGATCACCGGGCTGGTGGCTTCGGTCCTGCTGCTGGCGCAGGTGGTGCTGATGGCCCGGGTGCCCCCGCTCGAGTCGGCCTTCGGCCAGGACCGCCTGGCCAAGCAGCACCGGATCGTCGGCTTCACGTCCTTCAACATGATGGTCGCGCACGTCGTGCTGATCAGCTGGGGGTACGCCGCCGGGCGGCTCCTCGACACCCCCGGCACGCTCTGGAACCTCACCCTGAACTACCCGGGCATGCTCCTGGCCGCGGCCGGGACGGTGTGTCTGGTGATGGTGGTCGTCACCAGCATCAGGGCGGCGCGCCGGAGGCTGCGCTACGAGTCGTGGCACCTGCTGCACCTCTACGCCTACCTGGGGGTCGGCCTTGCGCTGCCCCACCAGCTCTGGACCGGCAAGGAGTTCCTCGCCTCCACCGCCACCACCGTCTTCTGGTGGACCACCTGGGCGGTCGTCGCCGGTGCGGTGCTGCTCTGGCGGGTCGCGTTGCCGCTGTGGCGCAGCGCCCGGCACCAGCTCCGCATCACCTCGGTGGTGCGGGAGGGCCCGGGTGTCGTGTCGGTCTACCTGACCGGACGTGACCTCGGTGGGCTGCGGGTCGAGGCGGGACAGTTCTTCACCTGGCGCTTCCTGTCCGGCACCGGGTGGACCCGCGCGAACCCGTACTCGCTGTCGGCCGCTCCCGACGGACGCAGCCTGCGCATCACCGTCAAGGACGCCGGGGACGGCAGCGCGGCAGCGGCCCGGCTGCGGCCGGGCACGCGGGTGCTCGTCGAGGGACCCTACGGTCGGCTCAGCCACCGCGTCCGGAGGAGGCACCGCGTCCTGCTGATCGGTGCCGGGGTCGGCATCACGCCGCTGCGGTCGCTGGCGGAGGGCCTGGACTACGCGCCCGGTGATGCCATGATCCTGCATCGCTACTCGGGGAGGCCGCTCTTCGAGCGTGAGTTCGAGCTCCTGGCCGAGCACCGTGGGCTGCACGTGGTGCACCTGCCCGGGCGGCGCCGCGACCCCGACTCCTGGCTCGGTGAGGGGATCGGGCCGATCGACGACCTGGGCGCGCTGCTCTCCTGGGTCCCTGACGTCGCAGACCGCGATGTCTTCATCTGCGGTCCGGAAGTCTGGACCGAGCAGGTACGTCGTACGACCCAGGCTGCCGGGGTCCCGCCCGAGCAGGTCCACATCGAGAAGTTCGCGTGGTGACGAGATGAAACGCATCGCCTTCTGGGCCCTGAGCACGATCTCGGCCGTGGTCCTCCTGTTCGGCTATCACACCTCGACCTCCGGTGCGCTCACGACCGCAACCACGCCGATCACCTCGGGAACCAAGTCGGGCGGCTCCGCAGGGAGCACGACCAGCGGGTCCGGCTCGGGCACCGGCAACGGCACCGGGAGTGGCACGGACACCGGGAGTGGCACCGGCAGCCCTGCCAAGACCACCAGCAAGGTCACGGGGGCGGTCGCGAACACCGAGTGGGGACCGGTCCAGGTGCAGATCGACGTGGCCGGCGGATCGATCACCCAGGTGTCGGTCCTGCAGTACCCCGCCGGCAACTCGCGCGACGACGAGATCAACAGCTACGCGCTGCCGATCCTCGTCGACGAGACCGTGCAGGCCCAGAGCGCCCAGATCGACATGGTCAGCGGTGCGACGGTCACCAGTGGCGGCTACCTGCAGTCGCTCCAGAGTGCACTGGACCAGGCCGGGCTGTGAGCACGATGACGACGGCGAGGCCCACAGCGGCGCCGATCCGGCGCTACGTCGATCACGTCATGGGGATGCCGATCAGCCTCGCCCTGCGCGGCCGACACCAGGACGACGCAGCCGCCCGGGGTGCCTGGGCCGAGGCGATGGCCGCGCTGCACGACGTCGATCGCGTTTTCAGCACCTACCGTCCCGACTCCTTCATCTCGCGGCTCGCGCGCGGCGAGGTCGACGTCGACGCGTGTCCGCCGGAGGTGGCCGAGGTGCTCGGTCTGGCCGAGCTGGCCCGGCAGCAGTCCGGTGGCGCCTTCGACGTACGCCGGGCCGGACCGGACGGCGGCCTGGACCCGAGCGGGGTCGTCAAGGGGTGGGCCGTCGAGCGGGCGGCGCGGCCGTTGCGTGTCCTCGCCGACACCGACTTCTGCCTGTCCGCAGGGGGTGACCTGGTCTGCCGGACCCTCGACCCGATGGCGCCGGCCTGGCGGATCGGCATCGAGGACCCGCACGCCCTGGATCGGCTGACCGCCGTGGTGCCGGTGCGCACCGGCGCGGTCGCAACCTCAGCTCTCACCCGGCGCGGTGCCCACATCGTCGACGCGCGCACCGGGCTGACTCCCGAAGGCGTCGCGTCCGTGACGGTCGTCGGGCACAACCTGACCTGGGCCGACATCGACGCGACCGCAGCGTTCGCGCGCGGTCCCGATGCGCTGCGCTGGCTGGCCACCCGCTCGGGTCGAACCGGCATCGTGGTCTGGGCCGACGGACGAGTCGACACCCTCGCTCCGTCCGGCCTGGGCAGCTAGGGCGGGGTATAGCCGGCAGCACCTTGCGGCGCGGGCGTGAGTGCTCGTCCGATGCCACGCGCGGCGACGTGCAGGGCCGCCACCAGTCGGGGCCGGTCCTGCTTGAGCGAAGCCACCACGATCCCCAGCGCCGCCACCACGTCCTGGCCGCGGCGTACGGGCACCGCCACGGAGCAGCCACCGAGGCTCATCTCCTCGACGGTCGTCGCGTAGTCGTCGCGCAGCACCCGCGCGAGCTGGCGGCGCAGGGTGCCCGGCTGGGTGATGGTGTACGGCGTGATGCGCGGCAGGTTGGCGAGCACGGCCTGCTGGACGTCGGCGGGGGCGTGCGCGAGGAGCACCTTCCCGACGCCGGTGGCATGCAGTGGCAGCCGGGACCCGACGGTGCTGACGATCGGCACCGACGCGTGCCCGCGAAGTCGTTCGAGGTAGAGCACCTCCAGTCCGTCGCGGACGGCCAGATGCACCGTCGCCAGGGTCGCGCCGTAGAGGTCGTGCAGGAACGGGGACGCGGCCTCGACCAGGCCGGCCTGCAGCGGCGCGAGCAGCCCGAGGTCCCACAGTCGCCGGCCGATCACGTAGCCACCCGACGACGTACGGGCCAGTGCGCCCCAGGCGACGAGCTCGGCGACCAGGCGGTGGGCCGTCGGGACCGGAAGCCCGGCCCGGTCCGCGAGCTCGGTCAGCGTCAGCCGACGGTGGTCCTCGTCGAAGGCGCCGACCAGGGAGAGCGCCCGACTGGTGACCGTGGCGCCGGGCTGGGAGACATGGCCGGCCATGAGCCGAGTGTCCCACCTCGGGTTCCACTCCGCGGAAGCCGCAGAGGTCGTCTCCGAGAGCACAGGTTCCTGCCAGCAACCGCCAATTGGCCGCACAGACCAGGGCGACACAGTCGCTCCTGGTCAGGCCCCGCCGGGGTGTGCGTGTTGTCGAGAGAGGCCCCGATGGGTGTGCGCAAGATCCTCCGGAAGCGGTCGCGAGTGTTGCTCGTCGTACCCCTCGTCCTCCTGGTGGCGGGTGCCAGCACCGGAGCCTGGCTGTTGACCCGGGACACCTCTGCGGCGGTCACTCCCACCACGGCAACGGTGACGTCCGGGACCATGAAGGAGACGGTCGCGGCGTCGGGCACCGTCGAGCCGGCCCGCACCGCCGACCTGGACTTCGACGGCTCCGGCACCGTGACCCACGTGTACGTCGCCGAGGGCGACCACGTGACCAAGGGGCAGGCCCTGGCCGCCATCGACGCGGCTGCGCTGAAGGCCTCCCGCACTGCCGCCGCGGCCTCGCTCGCCGCGGCGTACACCCAGCTCGACGACGACACCACAGCCGCCGCGACCGACACCCAGCTTGCGGCCGACAACGCCGCGATCGTCGCCGCCCGGGGGGCACTCACCGACGCCCGGGACGCGGTTGCGGCCGCGACCCTCCGCTCCACGATCAAGGGCACGGTCGTCTCGCTCGACGTGGCGAAGGGCGACGTCGTCGGCGCCTCCAACGGGGCCGCGACCGGCACCACGACGACCAGCGCGGTCACCGTCGTGTCGACCCGCAAGTACACCGTCGAGGCCACGGTCGCGGCAGCCGACGTCGAGTCGCTGAAGCAGGGGCTCCAGGCAGAGATCACCCCGACCGGTGCCACGGACATGGTCTACGGCACGGTCAGCAGTGTCGGCCTCGTCGCCGAGACCAACGACAGCGGTGCCGCGGTCTTCCCGGTCACGATCGAGGTCACCGGCACCCAGAAGAGCCTGTACGCCGGGACCGCCGCCGACGTCTCGATCATCGTCAAGCAGGTCCCGGGCGTGCTGTCGGTGCCCAGCCGGGCCCTGCAGACCGACGGGGACACGACGTACGTCAACAAGATCGTGAACGGCAAGAGCGTGAAGACCACGGTCAAGACCGGCACGACGTACGGTCCCTCGACCGAGGTCACCTCCGGGCTCAAGGAGGGCGAGACCGTCGAGATCCCCGGCTTCACGCGGGCGCCGGCCGGAGGCACGGGCGAGGCCCCGCAGGGCTTCCCGGGCGGAGGCGGTGGCTTCCCTGCGGGTGGCCTGCCCGGCGGCAGAACCAACCAGGTGGGCGGCCTCGGGCAGTGAGCGCGATCATCGAGCTGGCCGGGGTCCGCAAGACCTACCGGTCCGGCACCATCGAGTTCGAGGCACTGCGGGGCGTGGACACCCGCATCGACGAGGGTGAGTACGTCGCGGTCGTCGGGCCCTCCGGCTCCGGCAAGTCGACGCTGATGAACATCCTCGGCTGCCTCGACAACCCCAGCGAGGGCAGCTACCTGCTCGCCGGTGAGGACGTGTCGCGGATGAGCGAGGCCCAGCTGGCCGAGGTCCGCAACCGGCGCATCGGCTTCGTGTTCCAGCAGTTCAACCTGCTTTCCAGCCTGCCCGCCTGGCGCAACGTCGAGCTGCCACTGGTCTACGCCGGCGTGCCCCGCGCCGCCCGCCGCGAACGGGCCATCGAGGCCCTGACCCGCGTCGGTCTGGCCGACCGCATCCTCAACAAGCCCGGCGAGCTCTCGGGCGGACAGCAGCAGCGCGTCGCCGTCGCTCGCGCGCTCGTCACCGAGCCGGCGCTGATCCTCGCCGACGAGCCCACCGGCAACCTGGACTCCGCATCCAGCGCCGACGTCCTCGCCCTGCTCGACGAGCTGCATGCGGCCGGCCGCACGATCGTGCTGATCACCCACGAGCACGACGTGGCCGCGAACGCCCAGCGCAACCTGGTGATCCGCGACGGCCAGATCACCTCCGACGAGCTCGTGGGTGCCGCGTCGTGAACTGGTTCGAGACCGTCCGCGCCGGCGTCGAGGCGATTCGCGCGCACCGGCTCCGCTCCGCCCTCACGATGCTCGGCATCGTCATCGGCATCTCGTCGGTGATCCTCACCGTGGGTCTGGGCCAGGGCGCCCAGGACCAGGTGAAGCAGCAGATCAGCGCTCTGGGCAGCAACCTGCTCATCGTCTCGCCCGGCAGCAGCACGAGCACGACCGGTATGCGCGGCGGCTTCGGCTCCGCGTCCACGCTGACCCTCGGTGACGCGACCGCGATCGCGGACCCGTCCGTCGTGCCGGATGCGAAGCGGGTCGCCCCGACAACCTCCACGTCGCGGGCCCTGACCGTCGGGGAGACGAACTGGACGACCTCGGTCGTCGGGACCACGACGACGTGGCCCGACGTACGCACCCGCACGCTGTCGTCCGGACGGTTCTTCACCGCAAACGAGGTCACCCAGGCGGCCAACGTCGTGGTGCTCGGGTCCGACACCTCGACCGAGCTGTTCTCCTTTGGCAGCCCCGTCGGCCAGACAGTGAGCGTGGACGGCACGCCGATGACCGTGATCGGCGTGCTTGCGCCGTCCGGGTCGACAGCGAGTGGCACCAGCGAGGACGACCAGGCCCTGACGCCGATCAGCACGGCGATGCGGCTGAGCGGGACCTCGACCGGATCGGTGTCGACCATCTACGTCGAGGCGACTTCCTCCGACACCCTGAGCGCGGCGTACCAGGAGATCAACGCCCTGCTGCTCAACGCACACGGCGTGACCGCGGACGCGGCCGACTTCAACATCGCCACGCAGGACTCGCTCGTGGAGACCGCGAACTCGACCAACAAGACCCTCACCGTCCTGCTGGGCGGGATCGCCGCGATCTCCCTGCTCGTCGGCGGGATCGGGGTCATGAACATCATGCTGGTCTCGGTCACCGAACGGGTCCGTGAGATCGGGCTGCGCAAGGCCCTCGGCGCGACCCCGTCGGTGATCCGCCGCCAGTTCCTCGTCGAGGCCTCGGTCCTCGGACTGGCAGGTGGACTGGTCGGTGTGGCCATCGGCTACGTCGGCGCCAGTCTGCTGCCGAGCCTGATCAACCAACCCGTCACGGTCTCCGCGGTCGCCACGTTCGGCGCCATCGGCACCGCCCTCGCACTCGGCATCGGCTTCGGGGTCTACCCCGCCAGCCGGGCCGCCCGACTGACCCCGATCGATGCGCTCCGCAGTGAGTGAATCCGTCAAACCCTCCGGAAGGAACCTCCCCAGATGAAGCTCACCCGCATGACGGTCGCCAGCGCGACCGCCGTCCTCCTGCTCGGCGTCCTCGCCGGCTGCGGCGGCAACAGCGCCGACGCCACCGCGACCGACGGCACCACCCCCGCAGCGGCGGGGGCATCGCCGGGCGGCGCCGCCACGTCGGCCGCAATGCCCGGGGCGTCCGGCACGATCGCCGCGATCAGCGGCAACACCCTGCAGGTCCAGAGCGACCAGGCCGGGCAGGTGGCGGTCACCTGGACCACGAAGACCGCGATCACGAGGGAGGCCGACGCCACCCTCTCGGACGTCGTCGTCGGTGAGTGCGTGATGGTCGGCTCCGACCCAGCGTCCGGCTCTGCGACCAGCGGGTCCGACACCGGAACGGTCGCCGCTACCTCGGTGCGGATCACCGACGCCGTCGCCGGTGCCTGCAGCGGTGGTCTCGCCTTCGGGGGACCCGGCGGCCGGCCAGGCGGGGTGCCCGGCGGGATGCCCGGCGGGATGCCCACGGACCGGCCCACCAACATGCCGCCCGGCGGCGCCGGCGGCTTCCGCCCCGGCACGTCCGGCAAGGTCACCGCGGTCAGCGCCACCGGGTTCACCGTCGACGCCGTCCAACGGGTGCCAGGCTCCGCAAGCCAGTCGACCGACACGACCCCTGTCGCGGTCTCGGTCGGCAGCCAGACGACCTACACCAAGACCGTCGACGCGACCGCAGCCGACCTGAAGGTCGGGCTCTGCGCGATGGCGTCCGGCCAGGCCGACAACACCGGAGCCGTGAGCGCGACCCGGATCGGGCTCAGCAACCCTGTCGACGGCGCCTGCGACGCGGGCTTCCGGGCCAACTTCAGCGGCGCTCCCGCAGCGGGCAACCAGTCGTGACGACCCGGACCGTCGTCCGTCGCGGCGTGGCAGTCGTCGCCGCGGTGGCGCTCGTCGGCGGCGGGTACGCCGCGTACGCCGCCGCGGGCGAGTCCGGTTCGTCGTACCGCACCGCCGCCGTGACCACGGCCGACGTCGAGAAGACCCTGGCCCTGTCCGGGACCATCGAGCCTGCGGGACGGGCGGACCTGGCGTTCGGTACGTCGGGCACGGTCGGCAGCGTCCCGGTCTCCGCGGGCGAGACGGTCAAGGCCGGGCAGGTGCTGGCCCGACTCGACCGGCGTCGCCTGCGGCACGCCGTGAGCTCGGCGATCTCCCAGGTTGCCTCGGCCAAGGCCCAGCTCGAGACGGACAAGTCTGCGCAGGCGCAGGCTGTCACCGACGCCACCACGAAGCAGACGCCCAGCCAGGACAACCAGCAACCGACCCGGCAGCCCTCCCAACAACCCGCCCAGCCGGCTCAGCCGACCCCGACCGAGGGCGCCGGCGGGGGAGGCGTCGGGGGCGCCGACGCGGCCCTGGCCGCAGCACTGGCCGCAGCCCTCAAGATGCTGGAGCAGGACCAGCAGGCCGTCACGTCCGCCCAGACCGTCGCCACCACGGCGATCACCGACGCGAAGGCCGCGCTGGCCGCCCAGACCACCGCGTGCGAGAACGCCTTCCAGCCCGACCCCACCCCCGATCAGACACCGGCCCCGACCGACGGGACGACGCCGACGCCCGCACCCACCCCGCAGGACCCGGCGGACGCCGCGTGCACGGCTGCGCTGGCCGCCGTCCAGGCCGCTCAGGACAAGGTCGCGGCCGCCCAGGACTCGCTCCAGTCCGCTCTGGAGAAGCTGACCGGCACGCTCACGGCCGCGCTGCAGACCCTGCAGCAGGGCGCGCAGCAGCCCCCGGACACCGGGTCCCCCACGCCCACTCCCACCCCCACTCCGACCAAGCAGCTGGGCCAGCAGCAGCCGACCCAGCAGACCCCTTCGACCCCGACGGCCCAGACACCGAGCGCCGACCCGGGTGCGACCACCGTGACGGCAGCAACCCTGGCTCGTGACCAGGCTGCGATCGACGAGGCCAGGGCGGGGCTGGTTTCGGCACGCCAGTCGCTGCAGTCCGCGACCCTGCGGGCGCCGTACGCCGGCACCGTCGCCTCCGTGGACATCCAGCGCGGCGATGCCGCGACCGCCGGCACGGTCGTCGTCGTCGTGGTCGCGCACGGCACCACCACGGTCGAGCTCAACGTCACGGACACCCAGGTCCGTCAGCTCGAGCTCGGCCAGGTCGCCCAGGTGACACCGGCCGGCTCGACGCAGAGCCTGACGGCGAAGGTCACCCGGATCGGGGCCGTGCCGACCACCGATGACACGGGCAGCACGACGTACCCCGTCACCGTCACCCTCGACCGGCGCCACCTCAATCTGCCGACCGGTGCAACGGCCTCGGTCGCGGTGGTGGTCGCGAAGGCCAAGGGCGCGCTCACGGTGCCGACCTCAGCGGTCACCCAGGGCACGGTGCTGGTCGTGAAGAACGGTGTCGCCACCTCCACCCACGTCACGACCGGCGTCGTCGGCGCGACCCGCGTCGAGATCGTCGACGGCCTGAAGGCCGGGGACCTGGTGGTCCT
>JAOPXM010000244.1 GCA_025965125.1 Nocardioides sp. | reverse complement strand
GTCGCCCGCCTCCGTAACTAGCGTGTTGCCTGCGTAGATGCGTGCAACGCTCGCGCTGATCAAGGCTTTGATTTGCTTGGCGGCCTCGGCGCTTCGTTGCGCGAGACCACGTACTTCGGTCGCCACGACGGCGAAGCCGCGGCCCTGTTCGCCCGCACGGGCTGCTTCGACGGCAGCATTGAGCGCGAGGATATTCGTCTGGAACGCAATACCATCGATCACACCGATGATGTCGGCAATCTTGCTGGCCGAGCTGTTGATTTCGCCCATCGTGCCGACCACCTGACCGATGACATCCCCGCCGCGCGCCGCGACGTTGCTCGCCACTTCGGCCAGCACGTTGGCCTGGCGTGCGTTGTCGGCATTCTGCTTGACGGTCGCAGTCAGCTCTTCCATCGACGAGGCGGTCTCTTCCAGCGAGCTGGCTTGTTGCTCCGTGCGCACGGACAAGTCCTGGCTACCGGCCGCCACCTGCGCCGATGCCGTCGCGATCGTTTCGGTTCCGCCGCGGACGGTGCCGACCGTGCGCGCCAGGTTCTCGTTCATCGACTTGAGCGCCTGCAGCAGCTGGCCCAGCTCGTCGCGACCGGTCACGTCGATGCGGCTCGTCAGGTCGCCGGCAGCCACGGTATTTGCCACTTCAAGCGCACGGGCAACCGGCCGGGTGATGGACACGGTGATCCGCCAGCCGACCACGGCTGCAAGGGCCAGCGCGGCGGCCCCGATGCCAAACATCAGCAACAGTGTGTCCGAGTACGTTTGTGCTGCAGATGCGGAGGCCGCCGCAGTGAGCTCTCTCTGCAGTGCGACCTGCTCGGCCACCGCACTCTTCAGGGCCCGAAGTGCAGGACGCAGTTCAGCGATCAGGTAAGCCTTCGCCTCCTCATCCGCTCCGGCGTTAATCAGCTTCAGCAGCTCTTGCTGGCTGTTCAGATATTTGTCGTGGGCGGTCCCCATCTGCCGCAGCAGTTCCTGCCCCTTTGGTTCCTTGATGCTGCTCTGCAGTTTTTCAAAAAACGCCTTGCCAGCGAGACCCGAAGACACGATCTCGTCCATTTGTTTTTGCCGGTCCGCGGCGTCGTGAGTCAGCATCATGTTGCGCAAGGCGATGGCGATGTCGTTGATCTCGACCAAAATGTTATTCGCCGCGCTGGTCGTCGGCATGCGGTTGTGCGCGATCTCGTCGGTGCCCTGCTTGATGCGGCCCAGCATCGTGATGCTCAAGCCAACGATCAAGACCAGCAAGGCGCACAGGATGCCAAAGCCGAGCGCCAGGCGCTTGCTGATCTTCAGATTCGTAAGGTTCATTATTATTGTTTCGATCAACTATGTTTATAACTGCGGCCGCCGGGGCGGCCGCAGCGCCTGAGCGTCGTCAGGCGGCTTGTGGATTACTGAACGGCCGAACGCTGTAGCAGCACCGGGATCGATTTCGAGGTCGGGGTGCCGGCACCGTCGGCGACGCTGCCCAGCGGTACCAGCGGATTGGTCTCCGGATAGTAGGCGCCCAGGCAGCCGCGCGGGATATCGTAGTCGACCAGCATGAAACGGTCGGCGCGGCGCTCCACGCCGTCGTCCCAGACGCTGGTAATGTCGACCCATTCGCCCGCTTTCAGGCCCAGCATCGCGAGGTCCAGCGGGTTGGCGAACAGTACCCGGCGCATGCCGAACACCCCGCGGTAGCGGTCGTCCATGCCGTAGATGGTGGTGTTGTACTGGTCGTGCGAGCGGGTCGTCATCAGCGTCAGCAGCTGCTCGCCGTAGCGCGCGCGGGCTCGGTGGATCGGCGTGTCCTTGTCAATCGCATGCACCAGGAACTGCGCCTTGGCGCTGGCGGTGATCCATTCGCGTTCGCGCGAGGCGACCTTCAAATGGAAACCGCCCGGCACGGCGACGCGTGCGTTGTAGTCATGGAAGCCGTCGATCGAGCGTTCGATCGCATCGCGGATGCGCGCGTAATCCTGGGTGTACCAGGCCCAGTCGACCAGGCCATTGCCCAGCGTCGCCTCGGCCATGCGCGCCACGATCGCTATTTCCGACAACAGGTTGGGCGAGGCCGGCTGGTTGATGCCGTACGAGATGTGCACCATGCTCATCGAATCTTCCACCGTCACGCCTTGCGGCACGCCGTTTTGCAGGTCGATTTCGGTGCGTCCCATGGTCGGCAGGATCAGTGCTTCGCGGCCATGGATCAGGTGGCTGCGGTTGAGCTTGGTAGTGACGTGGACCGTCAGCGCGCACGAGCGCAGCGCCTGGAACGTCACCGGGGTGTCGGGGGTCGCAATCGAGAAATTGCCGCCCAAACCGATGAACACCTTGACCTGGCCGGCCAGCATCGCCTTGATGGTCTCCACCGTGTCGAGGCCGTGGTGGCGTGGAGGCTCGAAACCGAAGGCTTTGCCCAGCTTGTCGAGGAAGGCCTTGGACGGCTTTTCCTCGATGCCCACGGTGCGGTCGCCCTGCACGTTGGAGTGGCCGCGGACCGGGCACAGGCCGGCGCCCGGGCGCCCGATATTACCCCGCATCATCATCAGGTTCGACAGCATCTGGACCGCCGCCACCGAGTTCTTGTGCTGGGTCAGGCCCATGCCCCAGGTGGCGATCACGTTCTTGCCGTTCACGTACACCTGGGTCAGCTCCTCGATCCCGTCGCGGGCAACGCCGGATTCGGTGATGATGTCGTCCCAGTTTTCGGCGCGCAGGTCGGCGATGAAGGCATCGAAGCCAACCGTGTGCTCGGCGATGAAGGCGGTGTCGAGCACGCGCTCACGGCCGGCGGCCTGGGCTTCGTCGTCGAGTTCGACCACGCGCTTGGCCACGCCCTTGATCAGCGCAAAGTCGCCGCTCAGTTTCGGCTG
>JAOPXM010000198.1 GCA_025965125.1 Nocardioides sp. | reverse complement strand
GCATAGACCATCAGCGACGCCGCCGCGAACCCGGTGAGCAGCGAGATCTGCGCATTCCACAGCTCGACGGGCAGCACCTTGCGGAACTCCAGGCGCCACTGGTCACCCGACACGTCGACCTCCTGCTCGGGCAGCGGCAGCGACACGCCACCTCGCGCGGCCTCGCGAGCCAGGCGCAGCTCACCGACTTCCTTGAGGAGCTTCAGCGACTCCGACGCGCTCCCGTCGTCGATGGCAGCCTGCGCACCGGCGTAGTCGAGCTTGGCCGTTGAGCGCACCCGCGCGCGCTCGACCCGGACTGCTGTGCCCTCGCCGGTCTCGTCGACGTCGATCGTCCACAGCAGCGCCGGACGGACCTGGTCGGGCAACAGTGAAGCCGCCCTTTCGGAGAGCACCGTGGGGTGCAGCGGCACCTTCGAGTCGGCGCCGTACAACGTCTCGCCGCGGCGGTGTGCCTCCAGGTCGACCGGGTCGCCGGGGGTGACGAAGGCCGCAACGTCCGCAATTGCGTAGTGAACGACGTACCCCTCACCGGCTCGCTCGATGTGCAGCGCCTGGTCGAGGTCCTGGGCCGACGGCGGGTCGATCGTGACGAGCTCGAGGTCGGTGCGGTCGAGGTCCGGAAGGCGCCCGCCGGCGGCCGCCGCAACGGCCGCCCGTTCCACCTCGGGCGGGAACTCCGCTGTCACGCCCAGCTCCGACTGGATCCTCGCAATACCCTCGCGCAGGCTCTGGGGGGTCACCCCGTCGCTGGGCTTGCGGAGACTGACCACGCGGTTGAACGGCATGCCTCCGACCCTAGATGAGTGGGGCCGAGAGCACGGCCTAGCCTTGCCGCGTGCTGATCCTGCTGCCCCCGAGCGAGGGCAAGGCGGAGCCCCGTCGCGGGAAGCCGCTCGACGCCGCCGCACTCAGCTTCCCGAGCCTGGCCGGACCCCGACAGCGGGTCCTCGACGCGCTCGTCGAGCTCTGCGAGGGCGACCCGCTCGCCGCCGCCAGGGCGCTCGACCTGGGCACCACCCAGCTGGACCTCATCACCCTGAACGCGCGGCTCCGGACGGCGTCGACCGCACGCGCGGACCGCGTCTACGACGGCGTCCTGTACGACGCACTCGACCTGGCGTCGTTGTCCGCCGGAGCCCGACGCCGGGCGACGAGCCGGCTCGCCGTGACCTCCAGCCTGTTCGGCCTGGTCCGCCCGGCCGACCGGATTCCGGCCTACCGACTGTCCGGCGGCACCAGTCTCCCCGGCCTCGGCCCCGTGGCCGGGGTCTGGCGGTCCAGCCTCGGTCCGGCAGTGACCGAGGCCGTCGGGACCGGCCTGCTGGTCGACCTGCGCAGCAGCACGTACGCCGCGTTCTGGCGGCCGCCGGTGGAGCTCGCGAAGCGGGTGGCGACGGTGCGCGTGCTGCACGAGGTGAACGGCCGGCGCCAGGTGGTCAGCCACTTCAACAAAGCCACCAAGGGTCGGATCGTGCGGGACCTGCTGGAGGACGGTCGCGACCCACGGAGCCCGCAACGACTCGCGGTGCTGCTCGGCGAGCTCGGCTGGGCCGTCGAGGTAGGGACGAACACGCCCAGAGGCACCCAGCTCGACGTGGTCGTCAGCGAGGTCTGAGGCCAGGAGTCCTACCAGCGGGTCGCCGACGCGAACGGGTCGATGCCCGGGGGCAACGCGTTGTACATCCGCATCGAGGATCGCGGGTCCTTGCCTTCGCGGCCACCGGTGAAGAACGACAGGACGGTCACCGAGGCGGGCGTCAGCTCCATCCGGAACACCGCCTCCAGCGGTGCGTCCACCGCGTGGGTGACCAGCGTCTTGATCGGCGTCACGTGACTGACCACCACGACCGTGCCGCCCCGATGCTTGTCGAGGACGCGCTGGAGACCGGCCAGCACGCGCGTCTCGACCACCCGGAACGACTCACCGCCACCGGCGGCCACGTCCAGCGAGCCCAACCAGCCGTCGAGGTCGGCCTTGTGCCTCTCGGCCACTTCGCCGAAGGTCATCCCGTCCCAGGTCCCGAACTCCATCTCGGCGAAGCCGGGCTCCTCCTCGATGCCCTTGCCGAGGACCTCCGCGAGGATCTCGGCGGACTCGAGCGTGCGACGTACCGGCGATGCGACGACCGCGTCGATACGCTCCGCCAACGGGGAGAGCCACTCCGCCGTCGCGCGGATCTGCGCCCGGCCGTCGTCGCTCAGTCCCGGGTTGGCGCTGGCCAGCCCGCCGGAGAAGCGCTTCTCGGTCGTGTGCACAGTGACCCCGTGGCGGACCAGGATCAGCGTGGTCGACTCGCCGGTCGCGCCCGACCAGCCCCGAGCCTCGGCCTGGATCGAGGCCGGGGCCTCGTCCGGACTCTCGACCTCCTCGATCAGCGAGTCGGCTCCCGGCGGCCCACCGGCCACCGTGACGCCGCTCCGCTTGCCGTCGAGGGCCTCGTTCGCGAGCCGGTCGGCGTGCTTGTTCCGCTCCCGGGGCACCCACGTGTACGTCGTCCCGAACGGCGCCAGCCGGGTGGCCTCGGTGGCCAGCGGGATCATCGCCGGATGCTTGATCTTCCAACGGCCCGACATCTGCTCGACCACGAGCTTGGAGTCCATCCGGACCTCGATCTCAGCCTCAGGAGCGAACTCCTCGGCAAGCCGAAGCCCGGCAATCAGCCCGGAGTACTCCGCCACGTTGTTGGAGGCGATCCCGATGGTCTGGGCGTCCTCGGCGATCACCTCGCCGGTCCCGGCGTCCTTGAGGACCGCGCCGTACGCCGATGGGCCGGGGTTGCCGCGCGAGCCGCCATCGGCCTCGATGAGGACGGACCGGGTCTCGGAGCGGGGAGTCACAGCCCCGACTCGGCGGTGCGGATGAGGATCCGCTGGCACTCCTCGCAGCGGATGACCTCATCGCTCGGCTTGGCCCTGATCTTGGCGATCTCGGAGTTGTCGAGGGTCAGCCGGCAGCCGGTGCACTGGCGGGCGCGCAGCTCGGCCGCGCCAACGCCGTCCTTCTGGGCCCGCAACCGGTCGTAGAGCGCCAGCAGCTCGGCCGGAAGCGCCTCCACCGACGGACCGCGCTGGGCCTCGATGTCGAGGAGCTGCGCGTCGAGCGCACTGGTCTTCTCGTCCCGGGCTCCGGCGAGGGCGTCCAGCCGCTCGTCGGCCTCGCGTACCTGGGTCTCGAGGGTGTCGAGGTTCCGCTGGGCGTCCTCGAGCGTCGCCATGACCTCGAGCTCCTCGTCCTCCAGCGTCGTGATGCGCCGCTCGAGGGACTCCAGCTCGTGCTGCATCCGCTCGAGGTCCTTGGGGTTGGAGATGAGGCCCTGGTCCATCCGGTCCCGGTCCCGGGTGCGCCGGGTCTTGACCTGTTCCACGTCGCTGTCGATCTTCGTCTGCTCGACCGTGAGGTCGTCGACCACGATCCTCGCGTCGCGAGCCTGGTTGTCCAGGTCGGTGCGGGCCTCACGAAGCGCGGCGATCTCGGCGAGCTCGGGCAGGTTCGTGCGCTGGTGGCGCAGCTGGTCGGAGCGGGCGTCGAGCTCCTGAACGTCGAGCAGCTTCAGCTGGGCGAAGGGGTCGGCTTTCAGTGGTCTCTCCTGGCGTGCGGGTGGTGCCGGATGGGGCCGATCAGGGGCGGAAGTGCCACGGGTCGGTGTTGAGCGTGCTCACCCGGGTCTCCACCGTATCGCCCACCGCGTCACGGAGCCGCGCTTCCACCACGGGCAGCCAGGTCCACTCGGCCGCCCAGTGCGAGACGTCGATGAGAGCGGGACCGCCCTTCTCGAGGAACTCACCCGCCGGGTGGTGCCGCAGGTCGCTGGTCAGGTAGACATCCGCGTCGGTCCGCAGCACGTGGTCGAGGAGGAAGTCCCCGGCCCCGCCGGCAACCGCCACGCGCCGTACGACGCGGTCGGGATCGCCGCCGACACGCACGCCCTGGGCGGTAGTCGGCAACACGGTGGCGACGTGGGCGGCGAATGCGAGCAGGGTCGTTTCCTCGACGTCCCCGATGCGGCCGGCACCCGTGTCGGCGATCCCAGGGTCCGCGAGCTCGACAAGGTCGTACGCCGGCTCTTCGTACGGGTGCGCGGCCAGCATGGCGGTGACGACGCGGGCACGGAGCCCGCGGGCCAGGACCGCCTCGACGCGGATCTCGTCGACGACCTCGAGGTGCCCCACCGACCCGATCGTGGGGTTCGCGCCTTCCAGCGGCCGGAAGCGACCCTCGCCGGGGCTGGAGAACGACGCCGAGTCGTAGTCGCCGATCCGGCCGGCCCCCGCCTCGGCCAGGGCGGTGCGCACCGCCTCGGCGTGCGGGACCGGCACGAAGACCGACAGCTTGTCGAGCAGGTCGTTGGAGCGCGGGGCCACGGGTGTGAGGCCCGTCAGGCCGAGGGCAGTGCCCAGGGCCTCGGAGACCCCGCCCACCGCCTGGTCGGCGTTGGTGTGGGCCGTCAGCAGCGCGCACCCGGCTGTCGCCAGGACGGAGAGCGTGCGGCCCTTGGGGGTGCCCGGCGTGAAGCCGTGGACCGGCTTGAGGAACAGGGGGTGGTGCACGACGAGCAGGTCGGCGCCCCACTCCGCCGCCTCGAGGGCGACCTCGTGGGTCGGGTCGACCGCGAACATCACCCGGAACACCGGCATCGCCGGATCGCCGTACACCAGCCCGACCCGGTCCCAGGTGTCGGCGGTGCCGGGTGGGTACCACCCGTGGAGCAGGTCGACGACGTCCTTCAGCAGCACAGGAGGAGACTAGGGCTCTTGGGCACGGATCAGTTGACCTGCCGGTCGTAACCCTCCCAGTACGGCGCCCGGAGCTTGAACTTCTGCAGCTTGCCGGTGGCGGTGCGGGCCAGTTCGTCGCGGAACTCGATGGAGGTCGGCGCCTTGTAGCCGGCTGCCTTGTCCTTGCACCACGCGATGAGCTCGGCCTCGGTCACCTGGGCGCCGTCGGCGAGCACGACCAGGGCCTTGATCGTCTCGCCCCACTTCTCGCTCGGCACGCCGATCACGGCGACCTCGGCGACCGAAGGGTGGGAGAAGAGGACGTCCTCGACCTCGATCGACGAGACGTTCTCGCCACCGGTGATGATCACGTCCTTCTTGCGGTCGCTGATGGTGAGATAGCCGTCGTCACCGATCACGCCACCGTCACCGGTGTGGAACCAGCCGTCGGCGAGCGAGCGGGCGCTCTCCTCCGGCTGCTCCCAGTAGCCCTCCAGCACGACGTTGGACCGGGCCAGCACCTCGCCCTCGTGCTCGTCGGTGCCCAGGGAGAGGCGTACGCCGAGCGCGGGTGCGCCGGCTCGCACCAGCTTCCCGGCGCGCTCCTCGGTGGACAGGTCGTCCCACTCGGCTCGGCTGCGGTTGATCGTCAGCAGCGGCGAGGTCTCGGTGAGACCGTAGATCTGGATGAACTCCCAGCCCAGCTCCTCCTCGACCCGCGCGACCGTCTTGGTCGGGGGTGGCGCGCCGGCCATGACGATGCGCACCCGGTCGCGACCGGGGATCTCGCCCTCCCACGTCTGGGCTGCCTCGAGCACGGCTGCTGCCACCGCGGGCGCAGCGCACATCACGGTCACGCCGTGCTCCTCGACCCGGCGCAGGATCTCGGCGCCGTCGATCTTGCGGATCACGACCTGCTTCACGCCGAGGCCGGTCATCGCGAACGGCATCCCCCAGCCGTTGGCGTGGAACATCGGCAGGGTGTGCAGGTAGACGTCGCGGTCGGTGACGGCCGTGTGCATCGCAAACGTCACCGCGTTCACCCAGACGTTGCGGTGCGTGATCTGCACCCCCTTGGGCCGTGCGGTCGTGCCCGACGTGTAGTTGATGCAGGCAGTGGCGTTCTCGTCGGGCTCCCACGGCTGCGGTTCCGCGCCACCGTCCTCGGGGGCAGCGGCGTACAGATCCTCGTCGTTGCCGAGCACGAACCGGTGCTCCGCGCTCACGTCCTTGAGCGTCTCGTCGAGCTCGGGGTCGATCAGCAGGACCCGGGCGCCGGAGTGCTCGACGATGTAGCGCACCTCGTCCGGACGGAGCCGGAAGTTGACGGGCACCAGGACCCGGCCGAAACCGGACACCCCGAAGAAGGAGGTGAACAGGCGCGCGCTGTTGTGGCTGACGACCGCGACCCGGTCGCCGACCCCGATGCCGAGCTCGTCCAGCTTCGCGGCCTGGCGCCGGGCGAGCGCGCCGATCTGCGCGTAGGTCAGCTCGCCCAGCGAGGGCGCCGGCTGGTCGGGTTCGTCCACGACGCCGATCCGGTCGCCGTACACCTGCACGGCGCGGTCGATGAAGTCGGAAACGCTGAACGGAACGATCATCGGGCCTCCTCGATGGGACGCCCGACACTCTAGTGAGGGCACCGTCGGCACCTGGTTGGTCGGACCATCGATGAGAGTCCTCTCATCGATCTCTCACACCGACCCCACGATGAGGGACAATCGTGACCCTCATGCGCACGCTGCTGAAGGTCTTCCTCACACTGGCTCTCCTGCTGCCCCTCGGGGCTTTCGTCGCCGGGTCGCTCGTCGCGTCCTCAGCGAACGAGCCGGGACCGCAACGAACGATCGTGATCAAGGACGGAAACTCGTCCTCGCCCCGCAACGACGCATCGCCCTCGAGCAACCCGTCCGGTGTCCCCACGGACGGCGCCACCGACGACCACGGCGACGACGGCGTCGAGGTGCTGACGCCCAGCCCGAGTGATCTGGACGACGACAACCACGGCGACGACCATGGTGGGTTCGACGACCGCACAGGTCACGGCAGCGGCGGGGGCGGTGATGACAACAGCGGATCCGGGCACAGCGGAGGCCACGACGACGGCGGTCACTCCGGCAGCGGCGGAGGGGGCGACCACTGACCCCGCACCTGCAGCGCACCCACCACACGAGGCCCGACCGCGCCGGTCGGGCTTCTCGGTGCGGCTGCGCATCACGGCCGCGGTCGCGCTGCTGGTCACGCTCGCGCTGACCGGCGCGGGTGCGATCGTCTACGCCATCGAGTGGCAGCGGATCGAGGACCAAGTCGTTGCCGAGATCGACCAGGAGCTCGCGGAGTTCGCGACGGTCCAGAAGAAGGGCCTCGATCCCGATACCGGGCAGCCGTTCGCCGACGTGGGGACGATGCTCGACACGTTCCTGTCCCGCAACGTCGCCGGGGGCAACGAGATCCTGGTGACCTGGTACGCCGGCGGGCCGCGAAAGGCGTCGTCTCACGAGGCCTACGTCGAGAGCGACTCGTTCCGGCAGACGGTGGAGCCGCTGATCGGCAGCAACGGCACCGAGCGCGTGCACATCCCGGGCTATGGCGAGGCCATGGTCACCGTGCAGACGGTGCGCAACTCGGGGTCCGTGGGTGCACTGGTGATCGTGACCTACCTCGAGGAGGGCCGAGCCGGCCTCTACGAGACGATGCGGACCTACGCGACCGTCTCTCTGCTCTCGCTGCTGATCGTGACCGCGTTGGCCGCCTGGTTGTCCGGGCGGCTGCTGGCGCCGCTCCGGGTCCTGCGCGACACGGCCGAGGAGATCTCCGAGACCGACCTGTCACGGCGGCTGCCGGTCACCGGCAACGACGACATCACCGCCCTGACCCGCACCGTCAACAGCATGCTCGCCCGGCTCGAGGCGGCCTTCGCCGGCCAGCGGCGGTTCCTGGACGACGCGGGACACGAGCTGAAGACCCCGCTGACGGTGTTGCGGGGACACCTCGAGCTGCTCGACACCGGCAGCGCCGACGACGTCGCCGAGACCCGGGAGCTCCTGCTCGACGAGGTGGACCGGATGGCCCGTCTGGTCGGTGACCTGATCCTGCTCGCCAAGAGCGACCGCCCCGACTTCGTGACCACCGAGCCGGTCGACCTGGCCGGGCTCACCGACGATCTCCTCGCAAAGGCCCGGGGCCTGGGCGACCGCGACTGGGTCCTCGACCGCGCCGGAACCGGCACCGTCACCATGGACGTGCAACGGATCACCCAGGCGGTGCTCCAGCTCGCGGACAACGCCGTGAAGCACACGCAGCCCGGCGACGTCGTCGCGATCGGTTCGTCGTACGACGGACCGGACGCGCGGGTCTGGGTCCGCGACACCGGACCGGGCGTGCCCGCTGCGCACGCGGAGCTGATCTTCCAGCGGTTCGGGCGCGGCGAGGTGCCCGATGACGACGAGGGGTTCGGCCTGGGCCTCTCGATCGTGCGGGCGATCGCGGTCGCCCACGGCGGTTCGGTCTCACTCGAGGAGGCCGAGCCACACGGTGCACTGTTCGTGCTCACGCTCCCTGGCAGCAGGATTGTCCCGGACGTGCAGGAGTCACCGTGGCCCGGATCCTGATCGTCGAGGACGAGGCGCGCATCGCGTCGTTCGTGGCGAAGGGACTTCGCGCCGACGGACACCTGGCGACCACGGTCGCCGACGGCCGGGACGGGCTGGAGCATGCGCTGAGCGGAGACTTCGACCTCGTCGTCCTCGACATCGGCCTGCCGGGCATGGACGGGTTCGAGGTGCTCAACCAGCTGCGTTCGCAGGGTTCGTCGGTGCCGGTGATCGTGCTCACCGCGCGTGACTCGGTGACCGACACGGTCTCCGCACTCGAGAACGGCGCGGACGACTACATGCCCAAGCCGTTCCGCTTCGCCGAGCTGCTGGCCCGGGTGCGGCTGCGGCTGCGGCAGGGCAGTGAGACCGGGCCCGCCCGCGAGGAGGTCCTGAGGGCCGGCGGCGTGCACCTCGACCTACGAACCCGGAGGGCCACCGTCGGCGAGCGACAGCTCGACCTGTCGGCGCGGGAGTTCGCACTCGCCGAGATCTTCATGCTGAACCCCGGCCAGGTCCTCTCCCGCGAGCAGCTGCTGGACCAGGTCTGGGGCTTTGACTTCGACCCGGGCTCGAACGTCGTGGACGTCTACGTCGGCTACCTGCGCCGCAAGTTCGGCGCCGCCGCGATCGCGACCGTCCGCGGCATGGGCTACCGGTTCGTCAGCTGACCCGACGCGTCTGCGCGCCGGGCCAGCCCTGGGCTCAGCCGTCGTCGCGTCCGTGACCGCCACCGTGGTTGCCGTGGTCGTCGCCGGGCTCGTGGTGACCGCCCTGGTGGTGCCCGTGGTGGTGCCCGTGGTGGTGCCCGTGGTGATGCCCGTGGTCGTCACCGGGCTCGTTGTGGTGGCCGTGGTCGTCGCCGGGCTCGGCGTGACCATGACGCGCCGAGGAGCCCGCGTCGCCCCCGCCGTCCGCGAAGGCCATCCCGGTCGGGAAGGCAAACGCCACTGCGGCCGCTGCTCCTGCGAGACCCATGGTCCCGATCGTCACCAGCTTGTTCATGGTTGCGTCCTCTCGTTGGGGGCTCTGGCCCCTGACTTGTCTGACGAGAAGGACGCTCCCCTGAGCGGGTGAGTCACGCATGAGCCCGGGGTGAGAGCACTCTCACCCCCTGTGCCGGACGTGGGGTTGGGTCACCCCGCGCCGCGACACGTCAGACGTAGGACTTGCAGAACCTGGTGATGCGGCGCCCCATCCTCTGGATGGGCTTCCCGTCGTACAACGGAGCCGGTCCCGGGGTTCGTCTGGCCCTGACGACCTTTCCGATCTCCCCGGCCAGGCGGCCGATGAGCTCACCGAGCGGAGCAGGCGTTTTCGTGCCGAGGTTGCGCACCCTGCGGAGGAGCTGCCTGGCCTCGGCGTTGTCCTTGGCGGTGACGCTGGTCTGCAGCAGGTAGGTCACCAGCTTCAGCGAGGGGCTCTTCTGGGCGTCGAACAGCAAGACGCACGACGATTCCAGGGTGACGGGGGCCGGGCCCGCGGTGGGGTCGGGAGAGCTGGTCGTCCCCGTGTCCCGGCCCGTCGCGGAGGTACTGGCTGTCGCGGTCGGGTTTATCAATGTGGGCTGGGCATCGCTGCAGGCCGTCAGGCACACCAGCATCGAGGCGGCCACCAACAAACGTCCTGTCGCCATACCTGCTCCTTCTTGAACCGCCGCGCCGCTGACCGCCCTGGGTGGGCGCAGAGGGGATCGAACCCCCGACCACCTCGTTGTAAGCGAGGTGCTCTACCGCTGAGCTATACGCCCCGGATGCTCGCTCGGAGCGGCCACAGACTAGACGAGTCGGGTCCGGCGTACAGAATCGGGATCGCCCGCGAGAGGGGCCATAAATGGAAGTTGAACCGCTGGCGTCTCGGGTCACCAGCGGTTCAACAGGTCAAAGATTAGACGGCGCCTGCGCAAGTTGGCAGACCTTCGGTCCCATTTGAGACAGCAGGTCTAGGCCAGCGCATTGAGCTGCTTGAGGTGCTCGTCGAGGTCGCGCCCCTGGGGCCCGGGGTTGTGCACCGCCCAGCGGACCAGACCGTCGCGGTCGATGACGTACGAAGAGCGACGGGGGCAGCCCTTGCGTTCGTCGAACACGTCGTAGGCGCGGGCCACCTCCCCGTGCGGCCAGAAGTCGGAGAGCAGCGGGAAGTTGAGGCCGTCCTGGTCCGCAAATGCGCGCAGTGAGTACGTCGGGTCGCACGAGATGGCGAGCACCTCGGTGTCGAAGGTCAGGAACTCGTCGAGCCGGTCCCGCACCTCGGCCATCTCGCCGGTGCAAACCCCCGAGAAGGCATAGGGGTAGAACAGGATCGCCACGGCCTTGACGCCCCGGTACGACGAGAGGGTGACGTCCTGGCCGAACTGGTCACGCAGCGTGAAGTCGGGTGCCGGGCCACCCAGGGTCAAGCCCGTCATTCGGACCCGTCGTCCTTGGCAAGCTCGCGCTTGAGCACCTTGCCGGTGGCGTTGCGGGGCAGCTCGTGGAGGAACACGAACTCACGGGGGACCTTGTAGCGCGCGAGGTTCTCCCGGATCCAGCCCTTGAGGTCCTCCTCGGAGCAGTTCGTGCCGTCCTTGAGCACGACGAAGGCCTTGAGGCGCTTGCCGAAGTCGTCGTCGTCCACGCCGATGGCCGCCACCTCGACAACGGCCTCATGCCGGGCGAGACAGTCCTCGACCTCCTTGGGGAAGACGTTCTCGCCTCCTGAGACGATCATCTCGTCGTCACGCCCCTCGACGTACAGGCGACCTTCATCGTCGAAGCGGCCCACGTCGCCCGACGACATCAGCCCGTCGATCATGTCCTTGTGGCCGCCGCCGGTGTAGCCCTCGAACAACAGGCTGTTGCCGACAAAGATGCGCCCGGACTCGCCCTGCGGCAGTTCCTTGCCGTCGTTGTCGAAGATCTTCACGACGGTGGCCCACGGCGGCTTGCCGGCCGACGACGGGGCCTCCCGCAGGTCCCTCGGGGTGGCGATCGAGGCGTACGCCACCTCGGTCGAGCCGTAGATGTTGTAGAGGTTGTCCCCGAAGTGATCCATCCAGTCGACCGCGAGGTCACCAGGGAGGGCCGAGCCCGAGGCCGCCACGACCTTCACGCTGGCGAGGTCGTAGGACGCCAGGGTCTCCTCCGGTAGCGCCATGATCCGCTGGAGCATCACCGGGATGACCACGAGGGAGTCGCACTTCTCCTCGTCGGTCACCTTCAGGCACTGCTCGGGGTCGAACTTTCGACGCAGCACGACGGTGGAGCCCAGCAGCATCGACAGCGCGAGGTGGGCGAAGCCCCATGTGTGGAAGAGAGGAGCGGCGATGTGTGTCTTCCAGCCGTGGCGCAACGGCATTCGGGACAGCAGGGCCACCGCCGCCTCGACGCCGGCCTCGTTGCGG
>JAOPXM010000182.1 GCA_025965125.1 Nocardioides sp. | reverse complement strand
GGACCGCCAACGGTCTGACCTACGCCAGCGAGGATCTGGACGCGATCAGCATCGACGGTGGGACGTTGTACTTCTCCACGCTGGGGAACACCAATCCGCCCGGTGTCGTCGGCACCGCGGACGTCGCGGACATCTACAGCTTCGACGGCACGTCGTTCGCCCGGGTCTGGGACGCCACCGCCGTCGGGTTCGGAACGACGGCGAACGTGGACGGCTACGTGCGTGTCGACGCGACGCACTACTACCTGTCCTTCAGCGGACTCACCACGACGGTCCCCGTCCTGGGCACGGTCCAGGACGAGGACGTCGTCTACAGCAATGCCGGCGCCCGGTCGGTCTACTTCGACGGCACCTCTCACGGCCTGACCACCGACAACCTCGACGTGGACGCCTTCGATGTCCCCTGAGTCGCACAGCCGAAACCCCGGAAGGGAGCACGTGATCCCATGAGCCACCCAGCACGCAGACCCGCGGGGGATGCTTCGCGACATCAGGGACTGATCACGAGGGCGAGCATCGACCGGCGGAGGTTCCTCCAGCTGGCCGGCGGCGCGGCAGCCGTCACCGGGGCGACAACCTGGGTGGGCAGCTGGCTGACACCTGAATTCGCGCAGGCGGCCGTCGCCAACCCGGACCTGTACCTGGCAGGAACCGACGGGTGGATGTACCTGCCCCCGACGCCGGCCCTCCCGCCCTTCCACCCGGACAACCTCGCTCCATCCCCGTTCACCACCTACATCTTCGGGTTCCGCAACGTCACCGGGCTCACGGAGACCCAGAAGGACAACCAGAAGAACAAGGCTCAGCATTCGGCGCCGCAGTTCTGGGTGAACCAGTTCGACCCGGAAAATCCGGTCGACTTCAAGGTTCAGGTGACCAACCTCGGCCTTGCGCTGCGTCCCGATCTCTTCGACGCACACACGCTGCACTGGCACGGTTTCCGGAACGTGATCCCGTTCTTCGACGGGGAGCCGACGGGTTCGGTGGCCGTGCCGACGGGACGCAACTTCACCTACGTCTATCGGCCCCGGGACCCGGGCACGTACATGTACCACTGCCACGTCGAGGACGTCGAACACGTGCACATGGGCATGACCGGGCTGGTCTTCGTCCGCCCGCTGCAGGACGGGCAGAGCATCGGCGGCCACACGAAGTTCATGTACAACGACGGGGACGGCTCGACCGGCTTCGACCGCGAGTTCTCGATGTTCCTCTCAGAGGTGTGGACCGAGTCGCACTGGGCCGATGCGCACATCCAGCTGCCGGAGTGGAGCGACTACCGAGCCGACTTCAGCCTGCTCAACGGGCGGGTCTACCCCGATACGATCGCTCCCAATGGTTCGATCGACCCGTTCAACCCCGTCCGGGACACCGACGGCGACCTGATCGCACCCCCTGGACACCCCGAGCTCAAGTACCAGCCGCACTCCTCGTTGGTGAACTGCAACGCCGGGGACCAGGTCGCGCTGCGCTTCGCCAACCTGGGGTTCCGCGAGCAGGCGATGACGACGGCCGGGATCCGGATGCGAGTGGTCGGGCGCGACGCCACCCCCATGCGGGGACGCGACGGCACAGACACGTCGTACGAGACCGAGACCCTGAACATCGGCCCGGGCGAGAGCTACGACGCGATCTTCACTGCACCGGCGCACCAAGGGCCCGGAGCATTCGACACCTACATGCTCTACAACCGCAACTACACGCGGTCGAACAACCTGGCACCGGGCGGATTCGGGGGCCAGGCCACCGAGATCCGCGTCTATGCCGGCGGGGTCGCGGAACAGGCATATCCGAACGACTGGGGGGTCTGAGCGCCATGACGACATTCAGCAACGTCATCGGGGGAACCCTCCACGGCCGGACCGCGCGCGGACGTGCGCTGTTCGTCGCTGCGCTGGCACTGGTGTCCGCTGGTGCGGCGACGCTGGCTCCGATCACTTCGGCGACGGCACGGCCTCCGGTCCCTCCGTCTCCGAGGGTCGGCATCGCCTGCACCGAGGGCTCCGGGGGAGTGGCCGGCGAACCGATCTTCAACCTGACCACCAAGACCGGCTACATCAGCCTGCCGGACGGCAACACCGCGTTCATGTGGGGATACTCCAGCGGGTTCGACGACTTCCAGCACCCCGGCCCCGTGCTCTGCGTCAACGAGGGCGACACGGTCACGGTGATCCTGCACAACACGCTGCCAGACGCCTCCTCGGTCGCGTTTCCCGGCCAAGAGGGAGTGACGGCCGACGGCAATCCTGCCCAGCCCCAGTTCAACGGCGGCGGGACGATGACCTCCCTGACCGACACGGCCGCCGCAGACGGCGGGACCGTCACCTACAGCTTCGTCGCCTCCGACCCGGGCACCTATCTCTACGAGTCGGGAACCAACCCCGAGAAGCAGGTCCGGATGGGACTGTTCGGAGCCCTGATCGTGCGGCCGGCCATGGGCGCTGACTTCGCCTACAACCGCGCGGACAGCCGGTTCGACCCCGCCGAGGAGTTCATGGTGCTCCTCTCCGAGATCGACCCCTACCAGCACCAGCGGGTCGAGCAGGGCAACAGCTTCAACATGAACAACTACCATCCGCGCTACTGGCTGATCAACGGGCGGGGCTTCCCGGACAGCATCGCCGACAACGACGCCTCCTGGCTGCCGACTCAGCCGTACGGCGCCCTGGCGCAGATCGGCGAGTACGACGCCACCGGCCATCCGTTGCCCGGGATGGCCCGCTACCTCAACGTCGGCACCGAGGACTACCCGTTCCACCCGCACGGCAACAACGGCCTGGTGATCGGCCGCGACGGCCGTCCGCTGGAGGGTCCCGCCGGCGAGGACTTGTCGTTCGAGAAGTTCGCCATCAACATCGGCCCCGGCCAGACCTGGGACGTGATCTTCAAGTGGTACGACGCCGAGGGGTACGACCCGGTCACGAATCCGGTCCCGGTGACGGTGCCGAGCATGGCCAACGAGGAGATCGGTGTCTTCTACAGCGGCAGCCCCTACCTGGGGACGAGAGAGACCCTGCCGCCAGGAATCCAGACCACCAACCAGTGCGGCGAGTACTACATCATCTCCCACAATCACGCGCTGTTCCAGATCACGTCCTGGGGCGCGAACATGACCGGCCCCATCACCTACATGCGCATCGACCCTCCTGCGCCCAACGACTGCGGATGACGAGAGAGGCGGGGAGTTCGATGACTCGAGGGATGACGATGAGGCGGGCCGCTTGCTCTCTCCTGGCCGCCGGTGCACTGGGTGTGCTGGCAGTCCTTCTGGGACCGGTCGGCGCGGCACACGCCGCGACCGTGCCGTTCGATCTTTACGCCGTCACCGGGAGCACGACGCTGCCGGCGGGCGGCGAGAGCGTGAGCGTCTGGGGCTACAACACCAGCAACGCGCCGGTCAGCCGGCCCGGCGGACCCACGTTGATCGTCAACGAGGGGGACACGGTCCAGATCACGCTCCACAACCAGCTCGGGGAAGGCACCGCCCTGCTGTTCCAGGGCCAGGAGATGGTCCCGGACACGACCGGTGCGGCTCCAGCGGGCACCAAGCTGTACACGTTCACGGCCGGCTCCGCCGGCACCTACCTCTACGAGGCCGGGCTGCTGCCCAACGCACAGCACCAGGTAGCGATGGGACTCTACGGAGCCCTGATCGTCCGCCCGGCAGCCGCCGGGCAGGCCTACGACGACGCGGCCACCGCATTCGACGACGAGGCCGTACTGGTCCTCAGCGAGATCGACCCTGCGCTCAACAACGCGGCCAACCCGGCGAGCTTCGACATGCGCAAGTACGCGCCCCGCTACTTCCTGGTGAACGGGGAGGTGCATCCGAACACCGACACCATCTCGACCACAGGGGGCAACGACGTCCTGCTGCGTTACGTCAACGCCGGCACGCAGTACCACTCGATGGCGGTGCTGGGCGCCCATCAGAGGGTCATCGCTCTCGACGGCAGCCCGCTCGGGTTCTCGCGTCGCTATGTCGCTGAGACGTTCGGTCCAGGCCAGACCGCGGACGCCATCGTCGCGGCGCCGGACTCGACCGATGACTTGAGACTGCCCATCTACGACGGCAGCCTCCTGCTTCACAACAGCAACACCGCCGGCTCCGGCGGCATGCTCACCACCATCGACGCCACGGGCACGGGGCCCGGACCGGATGGCACGGGTCCGGCGACCAGAGACGTCGCCCACTCGGCCGGCGACCTGACCGCCACGATCGATGAGACCACCACGGGAGGGGCGGACGTCGCGGCGGCCGAGTACTTCGTCGACACCGTGGGCGCCCCCGGGACAGGTGCGTCCATGACCGCCACGGCCGCCCCGTTCGACTCCGTGAGCGAGGACGTCACCGCCGCGCTGTCCGTCCCGTCCGGTGAGCACGTCCTCTACGTGCGCGGCCAGGACTCCGCCGGGAACTGGGGGTCTCTGAGCTCGGTGCTGCTCAGCGGTGCCGACGCGGGTGGCCCGACCACGAAGTCCCCGACCCTGACTCCCAGGCTGACGAACGGCACCGGGACGGCCGGTGTTGCCGTGTCGGCGACGGGTGACGACGCCGATTCCGGCGGCTCGAACATCGCGGCTGCCGAATACTTCATCGACACCGTTGGCCCCGACGGCAGTGGAGCGACCATGGCCGTCAACCAGGCGGCCCCTGTCGCCAGCCTGGACGCCACGATCCCTGCGGGGACGGTGGTCGGCTTGTCGGAGGGCACCCACGTCGTCTGGATCCATGCCCAGGACGCACAGGGCAACTGGGGCGAGCCGATCACCGTCAACCTGGTGGTCGACAAGACCGGGCCCAGCACCTCGGGGGTGTCGGTGGACCCGACCCCCAACAACGGCACCGGGCCGTTCAACGCGAGCACGCCGGCGGTGCGGGTGGCGGCCACGACCCTGTCCGATCCGATCTCGGGCACGGTCAACAGCCTCATCAGCGCGGGCGAGGTCTTCATCGACACCGCCGGCGCCAACGGCTCGGGCATTCCGCTCAGGGCCAGCGACGGCGTCTTCAACGATGCCTCGGAGGGCGGCTACGCCGACATTCCGCTGGCGACGGTGGCGGCCCTCAGCAACGGATCCCACACCCTCCATGTCCATGCGAAGGACGCCGCGGGCAACTGGGGCCCGATGGGCACCACGATCCTGGTGGTCGACAAGGTCAGGCCGACCGTCAGCAGCGTCGCGGCAGCTCCGAACCCGACCCAGGGCGCCACCTCGGTGACGCTGTCGGCGACGGCGACGGACGCCGCGACGGGCGTCACCCGTGCCGAGTGGTTCCGGGGCGCCGACCCCGGTGTCGGCAACGGCACCGCGATGACGCTGGCCGGGAGCGGTCCGTACAGCCTGAATGCCTCGATCAACGTCAGCAACCTGAGCGAGGGTGCCTACCCGATCCTCGTGCGGGCGCGTGACGGGGCCGGGAACTGGAGCCTGACCTCGAGCACGGTGCTCAACGTGCGGGGGCCGCTGTCCCTCTCGACGTTCGGGAACAGCAACCCGCCCGGTGTGGCCGGCACGGCTGACGACGCGGACATCTACGGCTGGAGCGGCAGCGCGTACACCCGGTCGATCGACGTCTCCGCAGCGCCGTACAACCTGCCGATCGGCGCCAACGTCGACGGCTTCGACAGGGTGGACGCGACGCACTTCTACATGTCGTTCAGCGCTGACAACACGACCGTGCCCGGTTTGGGAGCGGTCCAGGACGAGGACGTCGTGTTCTACAACGCCGGCACGTGGTCGGTGTACTTCAACGGCACGGCCAACGCTCTGACCGTCGCCAACCAGGACCTGGACGCAATCAGCATCGTCGGCGGGATCCTGTACTTCTCGACGCTCGGGAACACGAACCCGCCAGGGGTCGGTGGCGTCGCGGACGATGCCGACATATACCGGTGGAACGGTACGTCGTTCGCACGGGTCTGGGATGCCACCGCCAACGGCCTGGCGGCCGCGACGAACGTGGACGGCTACGTCCGGGTCGACGCCACCCACTTCTACCTGTCCTTCGGCACCCTCACCACGACCGTGGCAGTCCTCGGCACGGTCCAGGACGAGGACGTCGTCTACAACAACAGCGGCACGTGGTCGGTCTACTTCAACGGAACCGGCCATGGTCTGACGACCGACAACCTCGACGTGGACGCCTTCGACGTCCCGTAGCCGCAGCTGTCCGCCGGAAGGAGATCGAACATGACCACCCAGACGCTCCCCGAGGTGGCTGTGGTTCCGACGGGGAAGCCGCCGCGCCGGCGGCGGGTGGTCATCGTCCTGGTGCTCCTGCTCCTGCTCGTGGTCACCGCGGCCGCGATACGTGCCCGATCGCCTGAGCAGAAGGCGGACATTCGCGAGGGGACCACACTGGTCAGCGCCGCCGGCATGGCGGCTCGGTACGGGATCGACGTCAACCTGATCGGCGTCACCGCGGCAGGTGGGCTGATCGAGATTCGTTACCAGGTCGTCGACCCGGACAGGGCCGACCCGGTCATCCACGATGCCGATCTGACTCCCATCATCGTCGTCGAGGACACGGGCGTCACCCTTGTGCTGAGGTCGGCCCATCACCACAAGAGGGAACTCCAGCTGGGTGGGACCTACTTCTTCCTGATCGCCAACGCGCACAACGCCATCCACCCGGGATCCCTGGTGACCCTGGTGATCGGGGACGCTCGGCTCGAGCACGTCGTGGCCCAGGGATGACCGCAACCTCGCTCCGGGTCGGGGGGCTTCGGACGGCGATCATGATCGCCGTCCTTGGCGTGTTCCTCCTCGGGGCGACGCCGGCCTGGGCCCACAGCGAGCTCGAGCGCTCCGACCCACCCAACGGTGGGATGGTCGAGGTCGGCAGATCCACGTTCACCCTGTGGTTCACCGAAGCCATCAATGCCGACGCCAGCTCGTTCGACCTGCACACCCAGGACGGGGTCGAGGTGGACGTGAGGGCCACGGTGTCCGAAGCCGTGGGCGGCGGTGTCGTCCAGCTCGAGGCGGACCCGCTCGCGAAGGCAACCTACGTCCTCGACTGGAGGGTGCTCTCCGAGGACGGCCACCCGGCGACCGGGTCGGTGCTCTTCGGCGTCGGGACCCGCCCCGTTGCGGTTGCGTCTGCAGCAGGCACCATGCCAGACCCTCCGGCGTTCCTCCTTCGCTGGATCGACCTGACCGCGATCATGCTCGCCATCGGGGCCCTCGTCGTCTCGGGTCGGGTACTCGGTTCGCTCGGCGCGGCGGGAGTCGCCCCCCGCCGGCGGGCCTGCTCCATGGGAGCGCTGGCGGTCGGCGTCGCCGTCATCACCGGCGCGATCACCCCACTCGTCAGCACCCAGCGCGGCGGGCGAGCCCTCGACGCCTGGTGGGACGCGACCTGGTCCACCCTGACCGACACCTCTTGGGGGCACCTGTGGCTCGCGCGGGAGATCGCACTCGTGGTCGCAGCGCTCGCGCTGGGGCCGTGGGCCAGGCGGCGGGACCCCACCGGGGGCCGACTCGCCATCGCCGTGGTCGCCCTGGCGGGGGTCGTCGTGCTGGGGTCGTGGGCCGGCCATGCCTCCACCCTGCCCAGCCGGTCCGGGTTGGCCGCCCTGGCCTCCGCCACCCATCTCGTCGCCGCAGGGGTCTGGGCCGGCGGACTCATCGTCCTCGCCGGGTGCCTCATCCCGGTGTTGCGCCTCGACCCGGACGTCCGGGGGCCATTGCTGGCTTCCGCCTGGCGGACCTACAGCCCGATCGCAGCGATCGCGGCCGTCGTCCTGGTGGCAACGGGCCTCTACGAGTCCGGACGCCACGTCCCCGACCTGAGCGCCGTCACCTCGACCGTCTACGGCGGCGCCGTGGCGGGGAAGGTGATCCTGGTCGCCGTGGCCCTGGCCCTGGCCGGGGCCAACACCCTGCTCGTCAATCCCCGGCTGGCGTCGCGGGTGGGACGTGTCCTCGGCCTGCCTGCCGGGTGGACTCCCGTGCCCCTGCGCCGGTTCGGCACCGTCGTAGCAATTGAAGGGATTGTGCTGGTCGCTGCGGTGGGTCTGGCGGCCCTGCTCACGTCGGTGCCCACAGCACGAGAGCTCGCCACGGTGTCGCCGGTTGCCTCGCCCTACAGCTCCAACGTCGGGGGCCTCTTCGTCGGCTTCGAGGAGGTGCCCGCCGGGCCCGACAGGACCCGGGTCATCGTCCGGACCCGTTCCACCGTCAAGCCCGAGCCGGGGCCCATCACCGGGGTCAAGGTCGTGCTGGCCGGCCCCACCGGGACGACCTCCGACCTGTCACTCGAGCCGGTCGAGCCGGGCCGGTACGAAGCAGAGACCACGACACCCGGCCCCGGCACCTGGAGCGCCACGGTGGCCGTGCAGCGAACCGGTGTCCCGGAGGCAGTCACCCAGATCAGGTGGACGGTACGGGCCGATGTCCCGGAGCGGAGGCGCCCGCTCGAGGTACGCACCACTGCCCTGGCCGTCGTGATGCTCACCGGGCTGGTGGGTGTCATCGTCCTCGTCCGGCGTCGCCGGGAGCCCCCGGAGACCCCCCGTGACCGCGTCGCCGAGCGGGCCGGGAGCCGAGGATGAGAAGGAACGCTGCCCTGGCCGCGGTACTGGGCCTGCTGATGTCCTTCTTCGCCGCCGCGGTCACGGCGCGGAGTGCCTCTGGGGCGGCTCCCGACGCGGCCGAGGAACAGATGGCCACCGTGCTCGTGACGCTGCGCGAGCAGTCGGACCTGCCGGCCATGCCCGGCGCTACCCGCAGGGCCCGTCTCAGGGCAGTCATCCAGGCCCTGCATGCCACGGCCAACACCTCCCAGGACCCGATCCGCGCCAGGCTCAGCACCTGGTCCGCGCAGGGGGAGGTCGCGGAGACCAACCCCCTCTGGGTCCTCAACGCGATCTCGGTGACCGCCACGCCCGCCGTCATCGCAGAGCTGGCTGCCCGCTCGGACGTCGCCACCGTCACCCCTGACGAGGTACACATCGCCCCGACAGCCGGGCCACCCGAGGCGAACCAGTCGCAGGTCAGCGCCCCGCCGGTCTGGGACCTGGGCCACACCGGGCAGGGCGTCGTGGTGGCCACGCTCGACAGCGGTGTCGACGTGACGAACCCGGACCTCGCGAGCCGGTGGCGGGGCGGCTCGAACAGCTGGTTCGACCCGTACGGCGAGCACGCCACACCCACCGACCTGAGCGGGCACGGCACGGCGACGATGGGGGCGATCGTCGGCGGCGACGCGGGGGGCACGACGATCGGGACGGCGCCCGGAGCCACGTGGATCGCCGCCAAGATCTTCGACGACCGGGGCGGGGCCACGGCCACCGCGGTCCACGAGGCGTTCCAGTGGCTGCTCGACCCCGATCACGACCCGAACACGTATGACGCGCCACAGGTCGTGACCGGCTCCTGGTCGATCGGGTCCGGGCCCAGCTGCGACCTGTCGTTCCAGCTGGACCTGCAGGGGCTTCGCGCTGCCGGCATCCTGCCCGTCTTCGCCGCCGGCAACTTCGGTCCGGGTGACTCGTCCAGCATCAGCCCGGCGAACTATCCCGAGGCCCTGGCCGTGGGAGCCGTCTCCTCGCCGGACCTGGTCTACTCGGCCAGCAGCCGTGGCCCCTCGACGTGTGGCGGACGAACCAGAGTGTTCCCGGACCTCGTCGCGCCGGGCGTCGACATCTTCACCGCCGACCGCTACGGGCTCTACCAGACCGTCTCCGGGACCTCGATCTCCGCTCCACACGTGGCTGGCGCCCTGGCGCTCCTGCTTGACGCGCACCAGGGGCTCACGCCCGACCAACAGTGGAGCGCACTCACCGGAAACGCCCTGGACCTCGGACTCCCGGGCGCGGACGACGCCTACGGCTACGGCCGGCTCGACATCCTGACTGCCTACCAGTCGCTCCTCCCGCCGCCTACGGACTTCAGCATCGCGGTCGCGCCGGCGGGCGCCAGCGTCGCGCCCGGTGGGGTCGCGAGCTACACCGTGCAGGTCACCCCGGTGAACGGCTTCACCGGTGACGTCACGCTCTCGCTCTCGGGCCTGGCCGTGGAGCAGGCGACCTGGACCTTCGGCCCGGACGTTGTGGCCGCCGGCTCGGGCAGCTCACAGCTCGTGGTGACCACGTCGGTGACGACGCCTCCGGGCAACTACCCGCTGACGGTGAGCGGCACCGGCGGAACGATCACCAGGACCGCTGCCGCGAGTCTCGCCGTCACGGACCCGCCCCCGCCTCCTCCGATCCAGGACCTGTACCTCTCGACGTTCGGGAACAGCAACCCGCCGGAACTCGCCGGCACCGCCGACGACGCGGACATCTACTCCTGGAACGGCACGTCCTTCAGCCGGTCGGTCGATGTCTCGGGTGCGCCGTACGCCCTGCCGGCCGGTGCCAACGTGGACGGCTTCGCCCGGGTCGATGCGACGCACTTCTACGTGTCCTTCAGCTTCGACACCACGGTGCCGGGACTGGGAGCGGTCCAGGACGAGGACGTCGTCTTCTTCAACGCCGGCACCTGGACGCTCTACTTCGACGGGACCGGACGTGGTCTGACCGCGGCGAACCAGGACCTCGACGCGATCAGCATCGTCGGTGGGACGTTGTACTTCTCCACGGAGGGAAACACCAACCCGCCCGGAGTCGGAGGCACTGCCGACGACGCGGACATCTACAGCTTCGACGGCACGTCGTTCGCCCGGGTCTGGGACGCCAGCGCCGTCGGGTTCGGAACGACGGCGAACGTGGACGGCTACGTGCGTGTCGACGCGACGCACTACTACCTGTCCTTCAGCGGGCTCACCACGACCGTCCCCGTCCTGGGCACGGTCCAGGACGAGGACGTCGTCTACAGCAGTGCCGGCGCCCGCTCGGTCTACTTCGACGGCACCGCCCACGGCCTGACCACCGACAACCTCGACGTGGACGCCTTCGACATCCCCTGAGCGAGCCCGCCGAGTTTGCACAGAGTTGTGCACAGGTGGGTCCCGGCCTGTGCACTCGCCGCGCAACGAGTGCACACTCCATCAACAGATTTCCCCGGCAGGCTGGGGGTTTCCACGATCACCTTGTAGGTGGGGTGGTGCAGACCTAGAGTCGCCCGCGAGTCGGGCAATGTCGGCGTGTCGACAAATGCTTCACTGGTTCATGGCCCGGAGACGGGATCGACAAGGCACACCGAGGAGCTGTTCATGAGCGATGGCGGAACGTTCTCCGGGTTCCCCGGACTGGGCGGCAGTGCCGCCTCCGAGATGCCGCCGTTGGTCCGGACTCCTCCTTCCCCGACCAGAGATGAGCAGTCCGTGTCCGACCCCCTGCCGTTCGAACGCCCGGCTGCCACCGCGGTAGCCGACGCCGAAGTGACGATCGGCCCCACCGGTCGTCCGATGCCGTTCTTCCCCGAACCCGGGTCCGTGATCAACCGGGGTCGCGCCCGCGTGGTCTCGATGTGCAACCAGAAGGGTGGCGTCGGCAAGACCACGACGACCATCAACCTCGGTGCCTCCCTGGCCGAGTACGGCCGCAGGGTTCTGCTCGTCGACTTCGACCCGCAGGGCTCGCTCTCGGTCGGCCTGGGGCTCAACCCCCACGAGATGGACCTGACGATCTACAACCTGCTGATGCAGCGTGACATCGACATCCACGACGTGATCGTGCCCTCGGGTGTGCCCGGCATGGACCTGCTGCCCTCCAACATCGACCTCTCGGCTGCCGAGGTGCAGCTGGTGCACGAGGTGGCGCGTGAACAGACCCTGCAGCGGGTGCTGGAGCCGGCCATGGACAAGTACGACGTCGTCCTGATCGACTGCCAGCCGTCGCTGGGCCTGCTCACCGTCAACGCGCTGACGGCCTCCGACGGCGTCATCGTGCCGCTGGAGTGCGAATACTTTGCGCTGCGCGGCGTCGCCCTGCTCAAGACCACGATCGACAAGGTCCGCGAGCGGCTGAACCCGCGCCTGGAGATTGACGGCATCCTCGGCACGATGTTCGACGGCCGCACCCTGCACAGCCGCGAGGTGATGGACCGCCTGGTGCAGGCCTGGGGCGACAAGGTGTTCCACACCGTTATCCGCCGCACCGTGAAGTTCTCCGACTCGACCGTGGCCGGCGAGCCGATCACGACGTACGCCTCGACCTCTGGTGGCGCCGAGTCCTACCGTCAGCTGGCCAAGGAGGTGCTCACTCGGTGTCTCGACGAGTGAGCCTGCCCACCGCGGACGACCTGTTCCGCCCGACCGTCGACGACTCCGCGGACACCAAGTCGGTCCGGGCGGTGCCGGACGAGCCTGTCGAGCCAGAGGACAGCTCGGGTCCGCGCAAGCCCAGCGGCCGGGTGCGGCACGACGAGAAGATGACGGTCTACGTCACCTCGGACGAGCTGCTCGAGATCGAGCACACGCGGCTGATGCTGCGTCGCGCCCAGGGACTCGCCGTCGACCGCGGTCGCCTGGTCCGCGAGGCGGTGGCGCTGGTGCTGGCCGACTACGAGGCGAACGGTGACGAGAGCATCCTGGTCCGGCGGTTGACCGCGGAATGATCGATGCTCCACTGAAGGACGCCCTGGGCGATGTCGGCGAGGCACGGGGCGAGACGCCGGTGTTCGCCCTGCACCTGGACAACTTCGAGGGCCCCTTCGACCTGTTGCTGAGCCTGATCTCCAAGCACAAGCTCGACATCACCGAGGTGTCGCTGTCGCGGGTCACCGACGAGTTCATCGCTCACGTCAAGGCCGGTGGGTCGATCTGGGACCTGGAACAGACGACGTCGTTCCTGCTCGTGGCCTCGACCCTGCTCGATCTCAAGGCTGCCCGGCTGCTGCCCCAGGGCGACGTCGAGGACGAGGAGGACCTCGCGCTGCTGGAGGCCCGCGACCTGCTCTTCGCCCGGCTGCTCCAGTACAAGGCGTTCAAGCTGGTCGCCTCGGTGCTGGAACAGCGCCTGTCCGCGGAGTCCCTCCGGCACCCGCGCGCGGTGGGCCTCGAGGACCGGTTCGCGTCGCTGCTGCCCGAGGTGCTGATCGGTATCGGGCTCGAGCAGTTCGCCGGGCTCGCTGCCAAGGCCCTGGAGCCCAAGCCGATCCTCGAGATCTCCATGCAGCACCTGCACGCCGCCAAGGTGAGCGTTCGGGAGCAGGCCGGCATCGTCGTCGACCGGCTGCGGCGCAACGGCACGATGACGTTCCGGGCGCTCTGTGGCGACTCACCCGACACGCTGACGACCGTGGCGCGGTTCCTGTCCCTGCTGGAGCTCTTCCGGGAGGGAGCGGTCGCCTTCGACCAGGTGACTCCGCTCGGCGAGCTGACCGTGCGCTGGACCGGCGACGCCGAGGCCGACGTGGACGACCTGATCCACGACGAGTTCGACGGGGTCCCCGAGCCCCCGGCGGAGCCGGCCCAACCTGCGGCGGGAGAGACTGATGACCGTGAGTGACACCGAGGCCCCCACCGAGGACGTCGGGGCAGCGTCCGACGAGGGTGAGATGCTCGCCGTACCCGTTGCGGACCTGCGGCCGTCCCTGGAGGCGGTGCTGATGGTCGCCGACCAGCCGCTCGACGCCGTGTCGCTGGCCACGGCCGTCGGCTACCCGGTCGACGAGGTGACGGCAGCACTGGGCGATCTCGCCGCCGAGTACACCGAGCAGGGCCGTGGCTTCGAGCTGCGCAACGTCGCGGGCGGTTGGCGCTTCTACACACGCGAGGAGTACGCCGCCGTGGTCGAGGGCTTCGTCCTCGAGGGCCAGCAGGCGCGGTTGACCCAGGCCGCGCTCGAGACGCTCGCCGTGGTGGCCTACAAGCAGCCGGTCTCGCGAGCCCGGGTGTCGGCGATCCGCGGCGTCAACGTCGACGGGGTGATGCGGACCCTGCTGAGCCGCGGCCTCGTCGAGGAGGCCGGTCAGGACCACGAGACCGGTGCGAACCTCTACCGGACCACCGGCTACTTCCTCGAGCGGATCGGTGTCACGTCGATCGAGGACCTGCCCGAGCTGGCGCCATACCTCCCCGACATGGACGAC
>JAOPXM010000131.1 GCA_025965125.1 Nocardioides sp. | reverse complement strand
TCCCGTTCGTGGCGTCGCCGACCCACAAGCACGCGTTCGACCTGCGCAGCGGCAAGTGCCTCGACGACGTGCACGTCTCGGTCCCGGCGTACGACGTGAAGGTGGTCGAGGGCGTCGTGCTGGTCGGCCACCGCAAGGCCGACTCAGACGTGGCCTGAGCTGCCCCGGAGGCTGAGCAACCGAGTCAGGGCTCGGGAACGGTTGCAGGCTCACCGCTGGTCGGGGGCCCGGTTGCGGCGACCGCGGCCTCGTAGGCGTCCTCCTCGGCCTCGATCTCATCGATCCGGTCGTCGAGGTCGATCAGCCGTCGGCCCAGCAGCCACGCGGCCCACGGGATTCCGAGGTAGTAGAAGCCGAGGTAGCTGAAGGGACCCGAGAAGTTCTCGGCATGGGTCACCTCCACCCAGTGCAGGGTCGTCACCGACAGCACGAGGTAGCCGACGAAGATGAGGACCCGGGACCCCTGCGGCATCCGCTTGCTGGAGACCCGGGTGAAACCGGAGTCTCCGGCGACCGAGTAGACGATGCCGAACACCACGACGAGGATCGCCGGAAGACCGAAGAGACCACCGACCAGCGCGATCCAGTCTCCGCGGCTCAGGGCGAGCCAGGCGAACACCGTGATCGCGGTCAGGGTCAGCGCATCAGAGGTCTCGGTGCGCCGCCACCGCACCGCGAGAAGTGCCGCGACGGCCAGGGTGATCACGATGTCTGCCAGGGGAAACGAGAATCCGGGGTTCCGCTCGGCGGCATTGAGGACGAACTCGGGCACCAGCCAGACGCCCAACACCACCAGACCTGAGCCGAGCTCGCGGGCCACCGGCAGCCGGGTCCGGCCGTCCTCGGTCCCCGTCCGCAGCAGCCAGAGGCCGAATATCACAGCGAGCGCCCCCAGGATCGGCTGGCCCCAGGTCAGCAGGCCGTTGACCGGATACCCGTTCAGGAACCCGGGGATCTCGTCCTTGTGGAGCTCGGTGATGGCGAACACGCCGAGGGACGATGCGACGACATGGCCGATGAGGATCAGCGAGAGCACGACGGCGCTGCCGTACAGCAGCCGTTCCTTCACGGTGTCGAATGCCCGCGTCATCCGGAACCGGGCCACCAGCCGCACGGTGACTGCCAGCACCACCAGCATGGTCACGGTGTGCAGGGCCGCCCAGGGTCGATCGTGCAGGTACGTCGTCCAGTCATCGAGGTGGCGGACCACCTCGACCCACACCTTCACGACCAGCAGCGCAACGAGGAGCCATCGGACCAGCCGGCGGGACGCGTCGCGGGCCGCGACGGCCACTCCCTCGGTCACGTCGAGGCTGAAGTCGACGACCAGCACGGCGGCCACGTAGACCAGTGGGTTCAGGATGTTGGCCGTGCCGAGGATCGCGCCGTCGACGAGCTCCTGGACGGCGCCCGGGAAGCCCTCGTCGACGAAGGCCAGGTGCATCCACAGCTGGCCGAGGAAGAACATGCTCAGCCCGCCCAGCACCGCGACTCGGAACACCGGCAGCAGCCATCGACGGATCCGGGGCAGCCGGGCCACGGCGCCGGACAGCGCGACGACGCCCGGCACCAGGTAGTAGCCGACCCGGACCGCGTTCGGGCCCCAGTCCAGGGCGCGGTGGTCGCCGATGTCGACCGCAGCGGGTGCAATGAGCCAGATGTTCGCGAGCAGGAAGGTGAGGGAGGCGGCGAGACGCATCAGCGGCGAGGCGGTGAGAGCCCCCCACAGGATCAACGTCCAGGCGATCAGCAGCGTCACGAGGGTCGCGGGCAGCAGCGCCGTGGGCAGGAACGCCAGCCGGTCGCCCTCGCCGAGCGGCAGCAGCTCGCCGTGCCGCCACACGTCGGTGAACAGGATCGAGACCAGGAGCATGCCCAGGGTCACGAGTCCGAAGCGCGCGGCGTGCCGCTCGATCAGGTTGAGACCCCGGAGCTGGAGGTGGCTGGCGACCACCGGATCCCGGAAAGCGGTCTCCCACACGGGCCTGGCGGATCTGGCCAGGCGCCTGACCTGAGGCAGACGGGGCGCGGCGGCCCCGGGTGCCGGGGTCGCACCGTCGGGAATCGTCTGGTCGGTCATGACTGTGGCTCCAGGATCACCATCGTGGCGCCGAGTCTTCCGGTGGTCGGCAGCATCAGCCTGCCGTCGTCCGAGCCGGCGAACGCCGGGCTGCCCGCGAAGGCGGTGCCGGGCGCCTGGTAGGCGCCCAGGAATGCTCCGGTCCGCAGGTCGTGCGCCGACATCCGGTAGTCGCGCTGGAAGACGTCCTCGTCCCGTCCCGCCTCGGCGAGATAGACCCGACCGTCTGCGACCACCGGGGACCCGGCCAGGGGCGTGGACAGCTGGACCCGCCAGAGCTCGGTGCCGGTCGCGGCGTCGAACGCCGTGACCAGGCCCAGGGAGTCCCCGTAGACGACGACTCCACCTGCGGCGGCGGGACCGATCAGGGTCTGGCTGTTGGCGTTCTCGTGGAACCAACGGATCTTTCCGGTCCCGGCGTCGATTGCGGCCAGCCCGCTGGGCCGGGTGTTGTAGATCAGGTCGGCGAAGACCACTCCGTCGGAGTACGCCGCCGGGGCGAACAGCTGGGCCCCGTCGACGGACCAGAGCCGGTCACCGCTGCCCCCGTCGTAGCGTGCTGCGCTCCCGGAGCCGTAGAACACGTCGCCGTCCGGCAGCGGCAGGGGCTGCGTCGCCCCGAGCGCGCCGTCGATGGGAGTGAACCAGAGGGGCGCTCCATCGAGGCTTGCGGCCGCAAGGCCGGCGCCGTACTCCGGGAGGAAGACCGCATCTTCGCCGATCGCTGAGACCATGCCCAGGGCGGGTGCCTGGGCCGGGAACTTCCAGAGCGGGTCGCCCCCGGAGGCCGGGTAGCCGCGGAACTCGCCGTCGATCTGGGTCACCATCAGGTTGCCCCGCACGGCGACGCCGGGCTGGATGCCTTGGCTGGTGGCGACCCTCTCGACGTCCTGCGAGCCGGTGCTGCGGTAGAGGGTCTTGTCGAGGCCCGGCACGAAGAGCGTGTCGCCGATCAGTGCGGGGGCCGTCATGGGTGGCTTCGGGAGCACCCGGATTTCGCTGCCGAACGAGACACCGCGGCGTTCGGCCGTGGCCGTGACGGGAAAGGCGAACAGTCCGGTCCTCTGAGCCTCCGCGCTCATGGCGGTGCCGATGACCAGGTTGCCGTCAACGAGGCCGAGTGGTACGTCGGCGGCCAGGCTGGTGTGGGCGCCGGGAAGGGGAAGCGACCAGGACCGTGTCTCCCGGCCGTCGCCGAGGTCCAGGGCGCTGACCTCGGCCTTCCGGGACACCGTGATCAGCTCGTCCCCCACGACCACGGGTGACAGCTCGGTGTCGGCGACACCACGGCTCCAGCGCTTGTCGCCGTCGTGGAGGTCGAAGGACTCGAGCCGCTCGGAGCCGACCCGCACCGTGACCGCGTCCGCGGACACCGCGAAGTCGCCTTCGGGGTCGTAGTTGGTGCGCGTCTGCCAGGCGACGCCACCGTCGGCTGCATCCAGGGCATAGACGACGCCGCCCTCGTCGGCCACGAACACCCTCTCGTCGTCGGCGGCAGGACCGGCCGTCAGGGTGCCGTCGAGGGAGCGGGACCAACGCTGCGAACCGTCCTCGAGGTCGAGGGCGACCACGCTTCCCGCAATGTCGGGGACCACGACGAGACCGTGCGTGACCGCGGGGGCCGATCGGGTGCGGACACCCAGATCATGAGCCCAGACCACCCGGCCGCTGGCGAGGTCGAGGGCGGTCACGACGCCGTCGTCCGTGACGACCACGGCGGAGCTGCCCGACACCGTGGGCGAGGCGGAGACGACATCGGCGAAGTGGTGGATCCAGCGCGTGGAGCCGTCGTCGGTCCCGAGGGCCAGGAGGTTCTTGTCGGTGTCCGCGATCAGCGCACGACCGGCGCCGATCGCCACGGGGGCGATCACCGGGGCGTTCACCTGGCGGCGCCACAGCATCTGGCCGTTGCCGAGATCCATGCCGCTGACCTGCCCGTCCTCCTCACCGAGCACCATGACGTCACCGTCCGACACAGGGGGGTAGGCGATGTCGGCGCTGCGCAGGTCGGTCCAGGCGAGCGTGGACTCGAGAGCGCCCTCGGGCACGGCGCGGGTGCGGCCGGCGTCGAAACCGACCGTGTCGCCGGGCTGCGGCTCGGCCGTCACCGCGGCGGGCTCCTCGGCGAACCAGTCCCCCGAGTCTCCGTGGAACTCGACCAGCTCCTCGGTGATCTCGACGTCCTGGGCGGGGATCGAGTCCGAGGTCCGCACGGTGCCGTAGCCGGGACAGGTCCACTCCTCGACCGTCTCCTTGTCACCTCCACCCCCGTCGAACGTGAAGTCGAGGTCGGTCACGACGTGGAGGCAGCCGTGGAAGACGCGCCCGGAGACGGTCATGTCGGTGATGTCCTGGATGGTCGCGTCCATCGTGAGGCCGGCACTGCCGATCGTGCCGTCGTACGACCAGGTCCCGCCGGTCTTCAGGGGCAGCTCGTACGCCGGCGCCGCGGGCTCGAGCTTCAGGTACTGGCCGTTCTGCCGGAGCCCGTCTTGGTACATGGCGTGTTCGTCGAGCGAGAGGTAGACGATGCTGGAGGACTCGCCCACCCCCGGGTAGTCGGTGTATGCCCCGCTCACCGCGACACCGTCCAGCCGGGCGAAGTCGACACCGGCTTTCATGCTGACCTGCTTGGTGTGGGTCCCCGAAGGCTTCCCGTGGTCGAGCACGTCGTAGACCCACGTAGTGCCGAGGTCGAACGGCTGGAGCTCGCTGACCGGGTTGACCGCGTGGTCCGGCTCCGAGAGCTGGATGGACGCCGCCATCGCGGCAGGCACGATCAGGACCGCGGGGAGCCAGGCCAGCAGAGAGCGGAGTGGACGCGGCATGTCGACGGGCCGCTCGCGACGGCCCCGGATACGCAGACGCACCCTAGAGACCCGAGGGAATGGTCGCGGTGAAGATGTCGTCGCCGCCGAGGACCGAGTCCTGCCACACGATCCGGTCGCCCGACATCGACGGGAAGCCCTGCTGGCCGCGCTCGGGCAGCAGGTCGTAGATCGTGCCCGATCCGGGCGACCAGAGATAGAGGTCGGTGTCGGGGTATGACGCACCCTCGGTGCGGGCGACTCCGCCGCCGAGCTCGCCGATGGCGTTGGTCCACACGACGTAGTTCTCGGTCACGGCCGCCCCGAACGGGATCGCGCTGTCCGACACGTCGACGGCGCCGCCGGGCCCGAATGCGGTGGCGTGACCGGCGTCATCCACCCCGAGCACCCGGTCGCCGTACGCGGCGGTCGCCAGCACTGCACCGTCCATCCGCCCGAGCTCCTGGAAGTCGCCACCGGGTTGCCAGCGCAGGACGCGACCGCGCTCGGTGCCGAGCCCGACCGTGCCACCGCCGGTGCCGATCGAGACGACGTTGTCCCCGCCGAGGTCCGGGAGGTCGGCCGTCGTGACCTTGCCGGCGGCGTCGACGTAGCTGACGGTGCCGTCCTCGGACGACTGCCAGGCAGCACCGTCATCGGATCCCGCCAGGCCGGCGACGAGTGTCGAGGTGCCGATGTCGGCGAGCTTCGTCTTGCCGCCGTCGGTGTCGTAGCGCACGACCGACCCCGGCAGCTCGATGGCCACCAGGGCCTCGCCGGCGAAGCCGACCTGGATCGTGTCCGGGCTGGTGGACAGGTTGCTGGCGCTGCCGCCGACCTTGGAGGTGGCCGGGAAGCCGAAGACGCCGTCGCCCTGGTTGAGGTCGAGCCACGCGATCCGGTCGGCCGCGACGACCGGCATCAGCTGGGTCTGCGGGGAGCTGCTCACCGTGAGACCGGGCGCCGACTCGGGTGCTGCGCACCCGTCGCAGATGTCGTTCTGGTCGAAGACCTCCTGGACCACCCGCAGGATCGTGGGGTCGGCCTGGGCGTCGACCGTGGTCTGCTCGATCGCTGCGCGGGCGTCCAGGAAGCCGGCCGACGGGCCGAGCTGGGTGGTGAGCGCGGCGTACACGATCTTGTCGAAGTCCGCGGCGAGCGGGGACTCGTTGCCGCTCAGGCCGTCGATCTGGGCAAGTCGGGACCGGATGCTCCACAGCGCGTTGTTCCAGATCGCGGAGTTCAGGTGCACGCCGCCCTTGTCCTGGGTGTCCAGCCCCAGGATGCGCAGCCGCTGGGGGGCGTTGAGGACGTACAGGTAGTCGTCCATGGTGTTGCCGTTGAGCATGTAGCGCAGGGACAGACCACCCTCCGGGTTCGGCCGGCACATCGCCGTCGGGTCGGTGAACCCGATGCACCCGCCCTCGAAGAGCTCCGCGGTGTCGCTGCCCTTGAGCTTGTTGCCGATGACGTTGCCGAAGTAGTCGGAGAAGCTCTCGTTCAGGGCGCCCGACTGCCCGGAGTAGATGAGCCCGGCCGACGTGTCGGTGACGCCGTGGGTGATCTCGTGGCCCGCGGTGTCGACCTCGACCTCGGTCAGCTCGGCGGCGTCCCCGCCCGGGGCGCAGGGGTTGCCGTAGATCATCTGTGGCGGGTCCAGGTCGCCGGAGAAGAAGGAGTTGCAGAAGTTGCCGTCGCCGAAGTTGACCGTGGACACCATCGAGGCACCCTGGCCGTCCCAGGACGCCCGGCCGAGGGCCGCGTAGAAGTCGTAGACCACCCGGCTCAGTGCCTGCGCGGCCAACGCTTCCGGGTCGTTGATGGTCGTGCCGCTGTCGGCGTACAGCTGACCCGGCAGTCGGCTCTGGTCGTCGCTGTCCCCGGCGGTGTAGGTGTAGATGCCGCCCTTCCCGGTGGCCGGGTCGTACGTCGGCGTGGTGGTGTCCACGAGCACGACCCCATCTGGCGTCTGCACGCCGTTGGCCGTCATCGTGCCGCCGATCGGGTTGTCGCCCGTGACCTCCACGGGCGTGCCGGCGACGGGATCGAGACCCGACAGGGGTGAGAGGCGGCCGATGCCGTGCACGCCGGCGACCGCGGCCTGGGGCGCGTACGCGACCGGGGTACGGCCGTCGACGGAACCGTCGCGGACCGCGAGCAGGCTGCCGTCCACCGCACTGATGTAGTAGCGCCCGTCCGCGAGCGTGAGGCCGTCCCCGTCCTTGGTCGCGCCCACGACCGTGACCTCCCAGGCGAGATCGCCGCCGCCGTCGGGAAGCACCACCAGCGTCGGCCGCCCCTGCGCCCCGCCGCCCGACAACCGCTCGGCGGCACGGGCCGCGTTGCCCGCGCCGAGCGTGGGACTGGTGCTGACCTCGAGGTCACCGAACACCCGGCCGCGGGCCGCGGTGACACGTGGGTCCGTCTCGGTGTCGCCCAACGTGAAGACCAGGACGCCGTCCAGGACCGGGACGCCGTCGAGCTCCTGGGTCGCGCGGATCGTCCCCGAGCCCGCTCCGACGCCCGGCACCATGTCGGCCAGCGCAAGCTGACCCGCACCGATCCCGAACAGCGCGTCCCCGTACACGTCCATCAGGGACCGGACCACGGTCGGCGCATCCGCTCCCCCCTCGGCGAAGTAGCGGCCCCCGCTGAGGTCGGCCAGGTAGCCGGTCACGTCGTCCTGACGCCCGGTCCAGCCCGACCCGGTGCTCGAGCGCAGGTCGTCGAGGGCCGCGCGGAGCTGGCCCAGCCGGGCCTGCCCGTCGGCGCCGTCACGGACGTACGCCGGCGACGCGATCAGCACCGTCGGCCCCGACGCGTTCGCGCCGCCGAGGGAGTCGTCGTGGAGGTTGGTCCCGTTGCAGCCGGTCAGCCCGAGGGCTGCTGCCAGCGCGAGGGCCCCCACCATCGACCCGCGCCTCGGCGAGTGGAGGACCGTCATGTCGTCACAGCCCCGACGGGATCGTGGCGGTGAGGATGTCGTCGCCGTCGTTCACGCTGTCCTGCCACACGAGCCGGTCACCGGACAGTGCCGGGAAACCCTGCTGGCCCGGCGTGGGGATCAGGTCGTAGATCGTCCCGGTCGCGAACGAGTAGACGTAGAGGTCCGTGTCGTCGATGCTCAAGCCGCGCTCGGCTGCGACGGAGCCACCCAGGGTGCCGACGACGTTGGTCCACACGGCGTAGTCACCGTTCATGGCCGCGCCGAACGGGTAGCCGGCGGTGCTGAGATCGGTTCGTCCCCCAGCGGTGTCGGAGAGCGCCACGGCACCGCTGTCGTCCACCGCGACCAGCCGGTCGCCGTACGCCGCGATCGACAGGATCGCCCCGTCCATGTGGCCGATGCTGGTCACCCGGCCACCGGGCTTCCAGGACAGCAGCCGGCCACCGTCGGTGCCCATCGCCACCATGCCGTTGCCGGCGCCGATCGAGATCACCGGATCGTTGCCGAACTCCTCGAGCGATCCGCTGGTGACGTCCCCGACCGAGTCGACGTACTTCACGGCGTTGTCGTCGAACGACACCCAGGCCGCGCCGTCGTCGGACCCGGCCAGCCCCCGGGCCGCGGTCTCGACGAAGTCCTCCGTTGCCAGGGTCGAGGTGGTGCCGTCCGAGGCCTTGCGGACGACCGCGCCGGTGCTGTCCAGTGAGACGACCGCGTCCCCGGCGTACACGATCTGGGCAGTGTCCGGCGCCGCACCGGACTCGGCGCCGCTGCCGTCGAAGGAGGCCTGCGCCGGCGTCCCGACGTAGCTGCTGGAGTTCAGGTCGATCCAGGCGATCCGGTCACCGTGGACGGCCGGGCTGACCTGCGTCTGGGCGTTCGTGCTGACGCCGACGGCCGGGGTCGACACGGTCTCGGTGCACCCCGCGCAGATCTTGGCGAAGTCGAAGATCTCCCGAGCCGTCTTGAGGACCGTCGGGTCGGCACCCTGGTCGACGATGCTCTGCTCGACGGCGTCGCGCGCGTCGACGAACCCCGCCGTCGGTCCCAGCTGGGTGGTCAGCGCGGCGTAGACGGCGTGGTCGAACGACTGGGCGAGCGCGGACTCGTTGCCGGGGACGCCGTCGATCTGGGCCAGCCGAGTCCGGATGCTCCACAGGGCGTTGTTCCAGATCGAGGAGTTGAGATGGACCCCGCCGTTGTCCTGGGTGAAGGAGCGCAGCAGCTGCAGCCGGAAGCCGGGACTCAGCAGGCGCAGGTAGTCGTCGAAGGTGCTGCCGTTGAGCAGGTCACGGACCGCCAGGACCCCTTCCGAGGTCGGGCTGCAGAGGGTCTGCGGTTCGGTGACGTTGGTGCACAGGTCCTCGCCCTCGGTGGCGTCGTCGGTCCCCTTGAAGGCGTTGCCGATGACGTTGCCGAAGTAGTCCGAGAAGCTCTCGTTCAACGCGCCGGACTGGCCGAAGTAGATGAGGTCGGCCGTGGTGGCGGTGACGCCGTGCGTGATCTCGTGGCCGGTCACGTCGACGGTGACCAGCTGTCCCGAACCACCGGGTCCCTCGCACGGGTTGCCGTAGATCATCTGGCGCAGGTCGAAGCTGAAGAACGCGTTGCAGTAGTCGCCGCCGGCAAAGTTGACGGTCGAGATCATCGACGCGCCCTGGTCGTCCCAGCTGCGCCGACCGTAGGTGTCGAAGTAGTAGTCGTAGACGGCCCGGCTGTAGGCCTGGGCCGCGAGCGCGTCGGGATCGGTGATCGTCCGGCCGTTCTCCACGTACGGCGTGCCCGGCAGCTGGCTCTGGTCGTCACTGCCCCGGGCGTCGAACGTCTCGATGCCGCCCTCGCCCGTGGCGGCGTCGTACGTCGGGACCGTTGTGTCCTTCAACAGGACGCCCTGGCCGGTCTGCTCGCCGAACCCGGTCAGGTCCTCGCCGAGGGGTCCCTGACCGGACACCGCGACGCTGTTGCCGGCCGCGCGCAGTCGCATCGCTCGCGGCAGCGGGGAGACGACGGGGAGCCTTCCGTGGACCCTGCCGACCGCCGAGCGCTGCGAGTGGGAGGAGCTCTGCGGCAGGAGCGGGGACGCATCGGCGCTGGACGGCCGGATGGTCACCAGGTCACCCGTGGCGGCACTCAGGTAGTAGAGACCGTCGGACAGGGCCGCCTGGGACCCGGACTGGACGACACCGGCGACGGGGACCTCCCAGGTCAGCTGGCCCTCGCCACCCGGGAGTACGACGAGCCGGGGATCGCGCTGCACGCTGCCGCCGCTGAGGTTGGCCGCGATGCGCCGCGCGCGGTCCTGGCTCACCCGCGGGTCGGTGTCGACGGCCAGACCGGGGAAGACCCGGCCGCGTGCCGCGCTGAGCCGGGGTTCGTCCTCGGCGGCCCCGATGGTGAACGTCAGCACGCCGTCCAGCACAGGCACGCCGGAGATCTCCTGGGTGCCCCGGATGGTGGCGGACCCGGCCTCCGTTGCCGCGGTCGCCGCACCGAGGTCGATGTCGCCGGAGCCGACGCCGAACAACGAGGAGCCGTACTGGTCGAGGAACGACGCGATCACGTCCGGGGCGGACGCGCCCTGCGGGCCGAAGTAACGGCCCCCCGAAAGCTCGGACAGGTAGCCGGTCAGATCGTCCTGGCGGCCGACCCAGCCCGACCCGGTGCTGTCGCGCAGGTCGTCGATCGAGGCCTGCAGGTCGGCAAGCCGGCCCTGCACGTCGCCGTCGGGGCCGGACGCCTGCACGTAGGCGGCCGAAACGATCAGCGTGGTCGGGTCCGCGCTACCGCCGCCCAGCCCCCCGCTTCCGAGCTCGGTGCCCTTGCCGCACGCGGAGACGCTCGCGACGGTCGCGAGGAGAGCGACGGCCGAGAGAACCCGATGAGGAACGGAGATTCGACGCGGGTGAGCCATGGTTCCGCGATTGTGTGAGCGCCCCCGAAGGGTGTCAATGACAAAAGGCAATGACGGTTAAAGTCTTGGAAATCCTGTCTCGGGGGCCTATTTCTGTGCACCATGCCCTCGACGTTCCTGTGTCGGCAGTACCCGAAGCTCTCCCACCGGAGGTACCCCGCGTGACCTGCCCGACTTGCAACTCAGACAACCCGGACGTGGCGTTCTTCTGCCACAAGTGCGGGACCTCGCTGAAGGGCAGCGCGTCAAGCCGCGCAAGCTCGTATGCCGTCCAGTCCTCAGAAGGTGTGAACCAGTTCGCGCTGATCTCGACGATCATGCCGGCCACCAACCGGGAGACTGCCGACAACTACCGCTGGGCGATGATCGTCAGCGCGGTCCTGATCATCGGGGCCACCGCGCTCGGCCTGCTGCCGCTCGCAGTGGCGGCCGCCGCGTTCCTGATCCCCGTCGCCTACCTCGTCTACATCTACGACGTGAACCTCTGGGAGGACGCCCCGGCGCCCGTGGTGGTCGGGCTGTTCCTGGTCACTGGTGGCCTGTCGGTGCTCGTGTCCCTGGTGTTCTACCGGTGGGCGTTCGAGTCGCAGTTCCTCGAGATGGTGGGGGGTTCAGCACGCGGCGGCACCGCCAGCTTGTCTATACCAGCGTTGCTGATCTTCGCGGTCCTGCTGCCCCTGGTGGCCGAGGTCGTGAAGAACCTGCCAGGCATCGTCCTCGCCCGGATGCCGCAGTTCGACGACATGATCGACGGCCTCACCTTCGGTGTCGCCGCGGGCACGGCGTACGCCGCCTTCGAGACGATCGTCGTCTTCTCGTCGGTGTTCACGTCCGGTGACTTCCGCACCGAGCAGGGGTTGTCGACGTGGATCGTGGTCATCGTCAACCTGATGGTGGTCAAGTCGCTGATCTACGGCACGGCCACCGGCATCGCCGTCGCCGCGTTCTCCGGCAAGGGCGAGGGGTACGACGGGTTCACGCCGTACTACGTCAAGAACTTCGCGTTCGCGGCTGGCGTCAACATCCTGTACTGGTTGGGCGTTCGGCTCGCGGCGTACCTGCCGTTCGGGCAGACCGTCGGACTCATCTGGGGATTCGTGGTCCTCGGTGTCCTGGTCATCCGCATCCGCGTGATGATGCAGGCGGCGCTGCTCGAGGCCGCGATCGAGGACTCGGCCAAGGCCGGCACGTCCAAGCGGGACTCGTTCGTCGAGACGTTCTGTCCCGAGTGCGAGAACATGCTGCTCGTCGGTGCGCAGTTCTGCATCGCGTGCGGCACGTCGGTCCGCTCGACCTCGCACCAGGCTCGCAAGCATATGAACTCGAGCCCGGAGGGTGGTGTGGCATGAGCGACCCGAACGCGCCGCAGGGCGTTCCTCCCCAGCAGCCCGGGCAACCGCCGGTGCCGCCGGTCCCGGCTCAGCCGCCGGTGCCGCCGGCCCCGGTTCAGCCGCCGGCCCAGCCGCCCGTGCAGCAGCAACCCCCGGCGCAGCCGCCGGTCCAGCCTCCCGGTTCTCCGCCGTACGCCACGCAGCCGACTCAGCCGATCCCGCAGCAGCCGGCCGGACAGTGGGCGCAGAACCCCGCCCAGGCGCAGCCCCAGGGCTACGGCGGGCCTCCCGGTCCCCCGCCGATGGGTCCCATGCCCACCGGCACCCCGGGCGGGAACTTCAAGTCCGGCAAGGGAAAGACGATCGCGCTGATCGTCGGTGGCGTAGTGGCCATCGGCCTGCTCGGCGGTATCGGTGCGGTGGTCTTCAGCGGCGGAGACGACGGAGGCAAGGTCGAGAGCGCGTCGCCGGGCAGCGGTGGCGACGGCATCCTGCACCCGTCTCCAGTGGGCAACACGGCGCCGCCGTCGCCGACACCGACGGACACGCCCACGGACACGCCGACCGACACGCCGACCGACACCCCGACCGAGACAACGGTGCCGACACCGACGACCGAGCCGAGCCCGACGACGGTGCCTACCCCCAGCGGGGACTCGGTCACCATCGGGTCGGGTGTCGAGATCGTGATCCCGGACGGCTGGCAGGTGGTGGGAGACCCGGGCGACAACGCGGTCTACCTCGGTGACGGGGACGGCAGCTTCGTCTTCGCGCTCACTGGCAACGTGGATCCGTCCACGGACGCCGGATCGGTCATCACCCAGAACCTCGACGTCCTGCTCCCGTCGGACTACTACAACGTTCAGAAGTCCGAGATCACGCCGGCCGAGACCTTCGGGTCCGTGGTGTCGTTCGCGGTCATGGACTACAAGGGTCAGCTGGTCGACTCACAGGGCAGCAAGGCGATCTACGGCCAGATCTATGCCGGGGTCCGTCAGGACGGCACCGTGCTCATCATCAACCCGGAGCACAGCCCGCCCAAGGACTACGCCTCGAGCAGCGACTCGTGGGCGGAGGTGCTCAACGCGGCGTTCAACCTGTTCGCCTCCTGAGCCGTCACGCTGAGGAGGCGCTGGCGCGCCTTCCTCAGCCGGCGGTCGACGAGGCGGGCTGCACCAGCGCGGTCGCGATGGCGGCGATGCCCTCGCCGCGCCCGGTGAGTCCGAGACCGTCTGTGGTCGTCGCCGACACCGACACCGGTGCCCCGACGGCTGCGGACAGCGCCGCCTCGGCCTCCGCCCGGCGCGGCCCGAGTCGCGGCCGGGTGCCGATCACCTGCACGGCCACGTTGCCGATCTCGAAGCCGGCCGAGCGGACCCGGCGCGCAGTCTCCTCGAGCAGGGCGGTTCCGGATGCTCCTGCCCAGGCTGGGTCCGACGTCCCGAACTGCGAGCCGAGGTCGCCGAGGCCGGCTGCCGACAGCATCGCGTCGCAGGCGGCGTGGGCCGCGACATCGGCGTCGGAGTGACCGTCGAGTCCCTGGTCCTCGTCAGGCCAGAGGAGACCAGCGACGTGAAGCGGCACCCCATCGACCAGTCGATGCACGTCCGTGCCGATTCCGACGCGAAAGGTAAGCGATGCGTAATGCACGAAGTGATCATGCCTGAGACACAATCGACAACGTGAAGACGTCCCGGGGTTCCTGGTCGGTCGCCGGGCTCGTGGCCGGGGCGGCCGGCCTTGCGACCAGCTACTTCCTGGCGATGGTGATGACGATCCGCGAGTCGCCGGTCGTGGCGGTGGCGGAGGAGGTCATCCGGCAGACCCCCGGCGGCCTCGCCGAGAAGGCGATCCAGGTGGTCGGCCACAAGGACAAGACGATCCTTGTCGTCGGGATCCTGATCCTGATGGGGTTCCTGTTCGCGTACGCCGGGCAGCTGGCCCGCCGCTCGTGGTGGGCGCCCTCCCTGGTCTTTCTCGTCCTGGCCGGCATCGGGGGAGCGGCGGTCATCGACAGCCGCAACGCGACGGCGGCCGACGTGCTCCCCGTCGTCGTGGGGTTCGTGACCTGGGTGGTCTGTCTCTCGCTGCTCACCGAGCCGCTCCGTCGCGCCGAGCTCGTGCAACGCCAGGCGGAAGTGGAACCCCGGGCGACCACCGGTGGCCTGTCCAGCCTGAGCGATCACACCCGGCGCGGGTTCGTCCTGCGCTCGGTGGCGATGGTCGCCGTCGCGGGAGCGCTGGGGTTCTTCGGACGCGCGGTGGGCGCCGGCCGTCGACACGTGGAGGAGTCCCGCAGGTTGCTGAGGCTGGTCGGGGTCACGTCGCCACTGGTGCCGCCCAAGGCCAAGCTGGACGTCACCGGCATCTCGCCGTGGATGACGTCCGCGGACGACTTCTACCTGATCCACACCGCGATCGTCGTGCCCGCCATCGAGCCGACGAACTGGTCGCTGAAGATCCACGGCATGGTCGACCGCGAGATTGTGCTGAGCTACGACGACCTGTTGGCCAGGAAGACGACCGAGGCCTGGATCACCCTCAACTGCGTGTCGAACCCCGTCGGTGGCCCACTCATCGGCAACGCCTGGTGGAGCGGCGTACGCATCGCCGACCTGTTGGCCGAGGCCGGCGTGAGTCCCGACGCCGATGCAGTGCTGCAGACCTCTGACGACGGCTGGACCTGTGGCACACCGCTGGTCGCGCTGACCGACAACCGCGACGCGATCCTGGCGATCGCGATGAACGGCAAGCCGCTGCCCATCGAGCACGGCTTCCCGGTCCGCACGATCGTGCCCGGGCTCTACGGCTACGTGTCGGCCACCAAGTGGGTCGTGGAGATGGAGGTGACGAGGTTCTCGGACTTCGAGGCCTACTGGACGAGCCGGGGCTGGGGCGAGATGGGGCCGGTGAAGATGTCCTCGCGCATCGATGTCCCCGGCTCGGGTGACACCGTCGGGGGCGGGGACGTGACGTTCGCCGGGGTGGCCTGGTCGCAGCACACCGGCATCGAGGCGGTCGCGGTCGCCATCGACGGTGGCAGCTGGCAGCCCGCCGAGATCTCGCACCCGCCCACGAACGACTCCTGGGTCCAGTGGGTCGCGCGCCTGCCGGTCGACGCGGGTGACCACGTCGTGAGGGTCCGGGCCACCGACAAGACCGGTCTCGTACAGACGGGCGTCGTGCGCGATGTCCTGCCCGACGGCGCGACCGGCTGGCACACCGTTGACTTCACGGTGCGCGAGTGACCATGGCTGACCTCACGAGTGACTTCTCCGGGCGCTCCGGCGCCGCCCTGATCGTCGGGGGCAGCGGCGGCCTCGGCCTGCCCATTGCCCGGATGCTCGCGAGCCGCGGCTCGCACGTCGCCGTCACCTACCGGTCGCGTCCCGACGCCGGCGAGGCCGCTGCCGCCTCGGCCCGCGAGTGGGGCGTGCAGGCGGCGGCGTACGAGCTCGACCTGACGTCCTCGTCGCAGGTCGCCTCGGTGGTGGCTGCCGCGACGGCGGACTTCGGCGGCCTGCACACGCTCGTCTACGCCGCTGGACCTCATGTCCCGATGCGGCACCTGTCCGAGGTGGCGCCGGAGGCGATGGCCGAGCAGCTCGCCGCCGATGCGGCCGGGTTCTTCGCGGTCGTGCACGCGGCGTTGCCGCGGCTGCGCGAGGCGCAAGGCTCGATCGTGGCGGTGACCACCGCCGCGACGTCACGGTTCCCGGTGCGCGATGGGTTGTCATCGGCGCCGAAGGCGGCGGTGGAGGCGCTGGTCCGTGGCCTGGCCGTCGAGGAGGGACGCTTCGGGGTCCGGGTCAACGCGGTCGGCCCGGGAATGCTCACCGACGGCATGGCCGCTCGGCTCATCGCGTCCGGGGACCTGTCTGACGAAGCCCTCGCGATCACCCGCCGCAACATCCCGCTCCGCCGGTTCGGCACCGCTCACGACATCGCCGAAGCCGTCTGCTTCCTCGCCTCCGACCGGGCCGGCTTCATCTCGGGCCAGAAGCTCGACGTGGATGGGGGCTACGGGGTGTGACAGCGGCCGGTTGCACCGGGTCAACCAGTGGAACGTGTGGCCCGGGGGACCGGGTGGGCATCGTCGGTGATGACGTAGACCGTGCCGCCGGAGGTGGGCAGCCAGGCGTTCTCGAACTGCGCCCGGTCGTAGGTACGGCGGACGCCGGCCCGGGTGGGGGCCGCCGGGTCGTTGACGACGACGTCGCCGGACTTCGTGAACCCGACGATCACCAGGAGGTGTCCGTTGGAGGATGAGATCGGGGCTCCGGACAGCTCCCCGGCGCCGAACGAGATCGACGCGACCAGCGGGATTCCTAGGGCGATGTAGCGCTCCGCAGCCCGGAGCGACCGCAGTCGCGTCACGAACGCGTGCCCGGCGAGGTCGGCGGCGTACGCCGTGTTGAACGGCCAGTTGCCGGTGCCCTGGTAGTCCGCGTCGTACGTCGCCCGGGCAGCCGCGTCGACCCAGGGGTCGACGTGCCCCGCTGGCACCCAGGCGTACGACGACGGGGGTGGCAGGGCATCGTAGTAGCCCAGCACCATCGACGTGGACGTGGGCGAGCACCAGGCCTCGCCGCCGCCTCCCCACTGCGGGTAGTGGCCGCGATGTGACATCTGGGAGTAGCGCGGCACGTCCAGGACGATCCCGCGCGCCGGCCCCGGTGCGGAGGTTGCGGGAGCACCGGACGGCAACCGTGAGGCGACGGCGCCCACGGTGTCCAGCGACGGGGACGACGAAGCAGCCGCGACGCGGCGCAGCAGCGAGACCCGCAGCTGCCAGGATGTGAGCCCAGCAGGACGTGCGGCCACCCAGGTGTCGACGTTGACCGCGGCGAGATCGTCGGGCTGCCCGGACACGGTGGTCCGCCGGACGAAGCGGTCGCCCGAGGCCCAGCGGCCCAGCACGTCCCAGCTCGACCTCGGCCCGTCGGCAGCGCGGCCGCGAACCGACACCTCGATCCAGCTGTCACCTGGAGTGCGCGCCGACCACGACGCGACCAGCTCGGTCAGCCCGAAGCCGGGGGAGATCCACGGCGAAAGCCACCGACCCTCGTCATACGTCGTGCCGCGGTACGCCCGGGTCCGGGTCCCCGAACCGTCGAGGACCACGCGCCCTCGGCTGATCCGGGTCCCGGTCGACGTGCCCGACCGGAGCTCGGCCGAGGTGTCCCACTGCGAGTAGCCGATCTGCCGGCGGGGCGCCGCGGACGCCGGCGGCACCGCCCCCAGCAGCGGAAACACCAGGGCCGCGACGAGGACAGGCAGCAGCGGGCGCATGCCAGGACGATAGGTCACTTCTGCCCCACGGGTCACAGACTTCGCCGATGCCGGGACGAACGGCCGCGGTCCCTAGACTTGGGCGGTGACGTTCAGGCTCTACGACACCGCGACCCGCGAAGTCCGTGACTTCGTTCCCCTCGAGGAGGGGAAGGCGGGTCTGTACGTGTGCGGCCTGACGGTGCAGTCCGAGCCGCACGTCGGGCACGTGCGCTCGGCGGTCAACTTCGACGTGCTCCAGCGCTGGCTGCGCCACGCGGGCTACGAGGTGACGTTCATCCGCAACGTCACCGACATCGACGACAAGATCTTGGTCAAGGCCGCCGAGCAGGGCAGGCCCTGGTACAACCTCGCCTACGCGATGAAGCGCGAGCTCGACAAGGCGTACGCCGCCCTCAACGTGGCGCCCCCGACGTACGAGCCCGCCGCTACCGGTCACATCCCGGAGATGGTGGAGCTGATCACCGAGCTGATCGCCCGTGGTCACGCGTATGCCGCCGAGGACGGGTCCGGCGACGTCTACTTCGACGTGCGGTCCTGGCCTCAGTACGGCGAGCTGACGCGGCAGAAGATCGACGACATGGAGGCGGCCGAGGACGCCGACCCCCGAGGCAAGCGCGACCCGCGCGACTTCGCGCTGTGGAAAGGGTGGAAGAAGGAGTCGGAACCGGAGACGGCTGCCTGGCCGAGCCCCTGGGGTCCCGGTCGTCCCGGCTGGCACATCGAGTGCTCCGCGATGGCCAGCAAATACCTCGGCACCGCGTTCGACATCCATGGCGGTGGTGTCGACCTGCGCTTTCCGCACCACGAGAACGAGCAGGCCCAGTCGCGCGCGGCCGGCCACCCGTTCGCGTCGTACTGGATGCACAACGCCTGGATCACCACCGCCGGCGAGAAGATGAGCAAGTCGCTCGGCAACTCGCTGCTGATCCCCGAGGTGCTCAAGCGGGTCCGCGGCATCGAGCTGCGCTACTACCTGGTCGCCGCGCACTACCGCTCCCACGTCGAGTTCAGCTTCGAGGCGTTGGACGAGGTCGCCGTCGGGTTCCGGCGGATTGAGAGCTTCCTGGAGCGCGCCGGCTCCCCGCAACTGGAGCGCGCCGTTTCCCCGCAATTGGAGGGCGCCATTTCCCCGCAATTGAACGGAAAGGGACCTGATTCGGCCTCGGACACGTCCCTATCCCAGCAATTGAACGAAAACGTGCAGCTGCCGCAGGGTTTCGTGGAGGCCATGAACGACGACCTCGGGACCCCGGCCGCGGTTGCGGTGATGTACGACGCCGTCCGCGAGGGCAACCGGATGCTCGGCGCCGGTGACACCGACGGGGCGCGTCGCCTGGCGAGCGACGTGCTGGCGATGCTCGACGTCCTCGGCCTGAACCCGCATGACCCCGCCTGGCCGACCACCGGCGGCAGCAACGACCACCAGCTCACCCAGGCCGTCGACGTCCTCGTTGCCGGCCTCCTCGAACAGCGGGCACGGGCCCGAGCCAACAAGGACTTCGCCGCCGCCGACGCGATCCGCGAACAGATCCTGGCCGCCGGCATCGAGATCGAGGACACCCCCACCGGCCCGAAGTGGTCACTGGAAGCAGGCACGACGTAATGGCGGGGACTTCGAGACGCTCGCTCCTCAATCACCGACAAGGACACTGACGTGGCTGGCAATTCGCAGCGCAAGGGCTCGATCAAGAAGACCGGCAAGGGCAACCCGACCGCCGGGTCGGGCGGCCGGGTCCGGCGCGGCCTCGAGGGTCGTGGGCCGACGCCGAAGGCCAAGGACCGTCCCAACCACAAGGTCTACAAGCAGGGCCAGAAGGTCGACAAGGCAGCCGCGGCGCGCCCGAAGCGCCGCCGGACCGGCACGACCGACGCCGAGTGGGTGGCGGGGCGCAACTCCGTGGTCGAGGCGCTGCGCGAGGGGGTCCCGGTGACCGGCGTGTACGTCGCGGAGGGCGCCGAGCGCGACGCCCGCCTGCGCGAGGCGTTCAAGCTGGCGGCCGAGGGTGGGATCAACCTGCTCGAGGTCAGCCGCGGAGAGCTCGACCGGATGACCGCGGGCGCCGTCCACCAGGGCCTCGCGGCCCGCATCCCCCCGTACGAGTACGCCCACCCGGACGACCTCCTCGAGCTGGCCTCGGCCAACCACGAGAAGCCGCTCGTCGTCGTCCTCGACCAGGTCACCGATCCCCGCAACCTCGGCGCCGTGGTCCGCAGCGCCGCCGGGTTCGGCGCCCACGGGGTGCTGATCCCCGAGCGCCGCGCCGCCGGCATGACCGCGTCCGCGTGGAATACAAGCGCCGGCGCAGCGGACCGGATCCCGGTCGCCCAGACCGTCAACCTGGTCCGCCAGCTGAAGGCCTACCAGGACGCGGGCTGCATGGTCATCGGGCTGGCCGCGGACGGCGACGTCAGCCTGCCCGACCTCGACCTGGCCGACGGTCCGCTCGTGGTCGTCGTGGGCTCCGAAGGCAGCGGCCTGAGCCGGCTGGTGTCCGAGACCTGCGACCAGCTGGTGTCGATCCCGATGCACAACCAGGTCGAGTCCCTCAACGCGGGCGTAGCCGCGTCCGTGGCCCTCTACGCCATCTCGCAGGCCCGCTCCTGAGCGAGCCCACGGAGGGTCGCGTGCCGGAGAACTCCCGCAGGGGCGTTCTCAGGCACACGACCCGTGCCGCGGTCGGCACGTCGTACGCCGCGCTCTGGCTCGTCCTGGCCGTCGTGGCCTTCCTGACGGTCTTCCTGGCCAGCAGCCGGACCGTCAACCTGGCCAGCCACGACGCCATCCTGCGCCCGACTCTCAGCGGCAAGGCGGTCGTGCACACCGGCCCGGTCCTCCCGGACCTCCGCATGGACTCCGGGTCCCGGATCGGGGTCGACATCCAGCTCGGCAAGACCGACGCCGAGTCGACCGATGCCCTGGTCCAGCGCTACGCCTACATCGCCGGACAGCCCGAGGGCCAGAAGGCGAAGGTGCACGAGGCGATCGCGGGCATGGCGTACGACGCGGCCGTCCGGGGCGCGATCCTCGGACTGGTCCCGATCCTCGTCTGGGTGCTCATCGGGAGCTCACGGCGCCGCCAGCTGATCCGCCGGGTGCCGAGCCGTCAGGGTGCCTGCGCCGCTGCTCTGGTCCTGCTGATCGGGATCGGTCTGTGGGAGCCCTGGGCATCGAGCGAGGACACCGTCGAGGCTCACCGCGACTGGATGCCGCTCGCGACGTTCCTCGGGCCCGAGGTGCACCTCCCCGACGAGTTCGCGGATGTGGAGGTCCGCGGTGACGTGACGACGACCCAGACGCAGCGGCTGATCGCCAGCGCGATCGACACCTACGACAAGAGCAAGACGTTCTACGCCGACGCGGCGACGAGGGCCGCCGACCTGTCGCTCCACCAGCCGGCCGACGGTGACACGGTCGTGGCGCTGGTGGCCGATCGGCACGACAACATCGGGATGGACGTCGTGGCCCGGGCGATCGCGGACACCGGGGGAGCCAGCGCCGTGTTCGACGCCGGGGACGACACCTCGGCCGGCAAGACCTGGGAGGCCTTCTCCCTCGACTCGCTCGATGCGGCCTTCGACGACCTGGACCGGTGGGGGGTTGCCGGCAACCACGACCACGGCGGCTTCGTGCGGGCGTACCTGTCCCTCCATGGCTGGAGAATGCTGGACGGCGCGGTCGTCGACGGGCCGGGTGGCGCCACGCTGATGGGCGTCGACGACCCCCGCTCCAGCGGGCTCGGCAGCTGGCGCGACGAGAGCGGGCTCAGCTTCGACGAGGTCGGCAGCAGGCTCGCCGATGCCGCGTGTGCGAGCGAGGTCAGGATCTCGACCCTGTTGGTGCATGACGCTGACCTCGGCAGCGAGACCCTGGCGCGGGGCTGCGCCGACCTGGTGCTCGCGGGACACCTGCACGTCCAGGTCGGACCGACCCGGGTCGTCGGCGAGAACGGCGAGGTGGGCTACTCGTTCACCACGGGCACGACGGGCGGTGCGGCGTACGCCATCGCCCTCGGCAGCAAGCCGCGGCGGACCGCCCAGGTCACGTTGGTGACCTACCGCGACGGGCGGCCGACCGGTCTCCAGCCGGTCCGCCTGGAGACCGACGGGCGGTTCGTCGTCGGCGACTACCGGCCGCTGCACCTGACCTGAGCGCGGGGGCCGCGCGCCCGGGCGGACCGTCACTTTTGCCGCGACCCCACGTCGTCCCCGATCAACACCGGCTCTCAGCCCGGGCGCCTCCCCCGGCGGGGGCCGGTCGTCGGACCCGTCACCTTTGCTGCGACCCTTCGTTTGAAACTAGTACCTGTTCCAGTTTTGGGAGGAATCGAAAACGTGCTTCGTCGTCGCGCCATCCGCGCCCGGTCCACCTCGTCGATCGCCGTGGCGGCCTGCGCACTGTCCCTGGTCCTGGCGGCCTGCGGTTCTCAGCTCGACCCGGACACGGTTGCCCAGGTGAACGGTGCCCCGAGCGCGCAACCAGGGACGGTCACCGGTGACGGCACGATCCCCGGAGGCGGCACCGTCCCCGGCGGCGGCACCTCGACCGCAGGGGGCACGACCACCGGTGGCACAACCACCGGCGGCGGCACGACGACCGGGGGTGGCACGGCCACCGGCGGCGCCACGTCGGGCACGGGGGACAACTCGGCGACGGGCGGCGGGTCGGGCGCGAGCTGCGCGGGCTTCAAGAACGGTCCCGGCATCACCGACGACACCATCACGATCGGCAACTCCTCCGACATCTCCGGTCCCGTGCCCGGGCTGTTCGAGCAGAGCCAGGACGCTGTCCGGGCGTACGTCGCCTACTTCAACGCCACCAGCGACATCTGCGGGCGCAAGCTCGCCCTGAAGACCTACGACAGCCGCACCGACGCCGGCGCCGACCAGCAGGCGTACGCCGCCGGCTGCGACGACGTGTTCGCCATGGTCGGCTCGATGTCGGCGTTCGACTCCGGTGGTGCCTCCACCGCCCAGGGCTGCGGCCTTCCGGACATCCGCTCCGCCTCGGTGACCGCCGACCGGTCGGCGTGCACCACCTGCTTCGGCACCCAGTCCTCCAACTCCGGCGAGTTCGAGAACGCCGTGCCGGACTTCATCATGAAGAACTACGGCGGCGGCCAGCACGCCGCGATGCTCTACACGAATGCCGGCGCCGCAGCCGAGAACGGCAAGTCCCAGGCCGCGCTGCAGGAGAAGCGCGGGATGCACTTCGACTACATCCAGGGCATCGACGTCTCGGAGTTCAACTACGCGCCGTACGTCCAGCAGATGAAGGACAAGCACATCGAGAGTGTGCAGTTCATCGGCGCGCCGGCTCTGTTCGTGCGGATGGCCCAGGCCATGAAGCAACAGAGTTTCGAGCCCAAGGTCTACCTCCTCGACCCGAGTGCCTACGACCCGAGCTACATCGCCCAGGGCGGCTCGGACGTGGACGGGACCGTGGTGTTCATGAACTTCACGCCGTTCGAGGAGGCGTCGAGCAACAAGGAGATGCAGCTGTACCTCAGCTGGCTCAACCAGGTGAAGCCCGGCGCCAACCCCGGCTTCTTCGGGGTCTTCTCCTGGTCCGCCGCGCGGTTGTTCGTCGAGCAGGCCACCCAGCTCGGCGGCAAGCTCACCCGGGCCGCCCTGGTCGACTCGGTCCGCAAGGTCGACAACTGGACGGCCAACGGCATGCACGCCCCCCAGCGCGTCGGTTCCAAGCGGGTGGGCGACTGCTGGCGCTTCATCCAGCTCAACGGCGGCAAGTGGTCGCCTGATGGCGGCACCAAGTACCAGTGCAACGGCACCACGTCGTAGGAGGACCGCACCCCGGACCGGTGTGGCGCGCGTCACTTTTGGCCCCTAGGCTCGTTGGAACTAGTACCTGTTCTAGTTCCCAGGAGGATCCGTGCCCCGACGTCGTCTCGCGCGCCCCGGCTCGGCACGGACCGCACGCGCATCACTGACCGGCGTCACCTGCCTCCTCGCCATCGTCCTCGCGGCGTGCGGCTCGCAGCTCGATCCCGACAAGGTGGCCGAGCTCAACGGCACCGGAACGGGCGCCCAGGCAGGCGAGATCCCGGGCACCGACCCCGGGACCGGCACCGACCCCGGCACGGGCACGGACCCAGGCACGGGGACCGACCCGGGCACGGGGACGGATCCGGGCACGGGGACCGACCCCGGCACCGGTGGCGGGAGCGACCCCCAGGGCGGCGGGGACCCGGGTGGCTCGACGCCACCGGTCTCGGGCCCGAAGGGTTCGTGCGACGGGTTCAAGAACGGCCCGGGCATCACCGACGACAAGATCATCATCGGGAACTCCTCCGACATCTCCGGACCGGTGCCCGGCCTGTTCGAGTCCAGCCAGGACGCCGTCCGGGCGTTCGTGGCCTACTTCAATGCCAGCAGCGACATCTGCGGGCGCAAGCTCGAGCTCAAGAACTACGACAGCCGCACAGATGCGGCCGCCGACCAGCAGGCGTACACCGCCGCCTGCGATGACGTCTTCGCGATGGTCGGCTCGATGTCGGCCTTCGACTCCGGTGGCGCGGCCACGGCCGAGTCCTGCGGCCTGCCGGACCTCCGCTCGGCCGCCGTGACCCAGGACCGAAACAACTGCTCGACCTGCTTCGGAGCTCAGTCGACCAACACCGGCGAGCACCAGAACGCGGTGGCCGACTTCGTGCTCAGCAAGTACGGCGACGCGGGCCAGCACGCGGGCTTCCTCTACATCAACGCCGGCGCGTCGGCCGAGAACGCCGTGCTGCAGGCGTCGGCCATGGAGAAGCGCGGCATGCACTTCGACGTGGTCCAGGGCATCGACATCGCGGAGTTCAACTACGCGCCGTATGTCCAGCAGCTCAAGGACAAGGGCGTGCAGGTCGTCTTCTGGACGGGTGCCTACCAGCAGTCGGTGCGGCTGCGCCAGGCGATGCAGCAGCAGGGATACAAGCCCAAGCTGTACCTGCGGGACCCCACCGACTACACCCCGGAGTTCGTCCAGTCGGGCGGGGACGCGGTCGAGGGCACCGTGGTCTTCACCAACTTCGTGCCGTTCGAGGAGGCGGGCTCCAGCGACGAGATGCAGCTCTACCTGGGTTGGTTGAACCAGGTGAAGCCGGGCGCCACTCCCGGGTTCTTCGGCGTCTTCTCGTGGTCGGCCGCTCGCCTGTTCGTGGAGAAGGCGATCGCGCTCGGCGGGAAGCTGAACCGGGCGACGATGATCGACGCGATCCGCAAGACCGACAACTGGACCAGCCAGGGGCTCACCTCCCCCCAGCACGTGGGGCCCAAGCGCACCGGGGAGTGCTGGCGCTTCATCCAGCTCGAGGGCGGCACCTGGCACGCGATCGACGGCACGAAGTACCACTGCAGTGGCACGACGGAGGGCTGAGATCTCAAACTTCGGACGAATTCCGTCCGTAATATGAGTGCAGGGGGTAGTAAGGCTTGTGGCAGGCGTCACCTTGCCGCTTGTCTCTCGTTAACTGATACACGTTCTAGGTCCCTGGAGGGAACGCAATGACAAGGCTTGGGAGAGCCCCCTCGACGCGGCGGCGCGCCTCGCGCGCGGCGTCGGCGACGGGCGCCGCCCTTCTTGTCCTCGCGCTGGCGGCGTGTGGCTCGCAGCTGGACCCGAGCACCGTCGCCCAGGTCACCGGCACCGGCACCGGCACCGGCGCCGGCACCGGCGACCAGGCGGGTCAGCTCCCCGGCACCACGGATCCCGGCCTCGGCACCGGCCTCGGCACCGGCACGGACCCAGGCACGGACCCGGGCACGGGCACCGGCACGGACCCCGGAACCGGCCCCGGTGGAGGCACGGACCCGAGCGCCGACCCCGGCAGCAACAACTCCTCCACCGGCGGTGGGCACGCCGCCAGCTGCAACGGTTTCGACAACAGCCAACCGGGTGTCTCCGCGGACAAGATCGTCATCGCCAACGCCTCGGACATCTCCGGCCCGGTTCCCGGCATCTTCGAGTCGGCGCAGCAGGCGACGCGGGCCTACGTCGCCTACTTCAACCAGACCAGCGACATTTGCGGCCACAAGCTCGACGTACAGCTCCTCGACAGCAGGGCAGACGCCGGCGCCGACCAGCAGGCCTACGCCAAGGCCTGTGACAGCGCGTTCGCCGCTGTGGGCTCGGTCTCCGCCTTCGACTCCGGGGGCGCCGACACGGCCCAGGCCTGCGGCCTGCCCGACCTGCGCGCCTACTCTCTCTCGGCCAAGCGCACCGCCTGCACCACCTGTTTCGCGGCGTACGCCGTCCAGCCGAACCTGGTGCCGAACGCCATGCCCCAGTACTGGGTCAAGAAGGACAAGGAAGCGACCCAACACGTGGGGATGCTCTACATCAACGCCGGTGCCGCTCCCGAGAACGCCAAGAACTTCAAGGCAGCCTGGGAGGCGAACGGCTGGAAGGTCGACGTCTTCGCGGGCATCGACGTGGCCGAGTTCAACTACGCGCCCTACGTCCAGCAGCTCAAGGACGCCGGAGTCGAGATGGTGAACTACACCGGGCCCTACCAGAACACCGTCAAGCTGCAGCAGGCCATGAAGCAGCAGGGCTACACGCCGAAGATCTTCTTCCAGGACGCCACGATCTACGACGCCAACTACGTGGAGCAGGCCGGCGACTACGGCAACGGGGCCTACGTCTACACCCAGAGCGCGCTCTTCGACGACTACAGCATCCCCGAGATGAAGCTCTACCGCGACTGGCTCAACCAGGTCGCGCCCGGGGCCGTTCCGAACATCTACGGCGTCTACGCCTGGTCGGCGACCCGGCTCTTCGTCGAGCAGGCTGTTGCCCTCGGCGGCAAGCTGAACCGCCAGACGCTGATCCAGGCGCTCGGCAAGGTCAAGGACTGGACCGGCAACGGGATCCACGTGCCCCAGCAGGTCGGCGCGGAGACCACGGCCAACTGCGCCTCGATCATCCAGCTGAACAACGGCAAGTGGACCAAGGTGTCGCCGGGCGACTATCTGTGCGGCTCGATGACCAACACCGGCCTGGGAGGCTGACCATGAGCTCCTTCATGTCCTACACGATCTTCGGGCTGTTCTCCGGGGCGGCGTACGCCATCGCGGCCAGCGGCCTGGTGCTGACGTACACGACGACCCGTGTGTTCAACATCGCGCACGGCGCCTTCGGCATGGTGTTGTCGTTCGTCTTCTGGGACTTCAGCGTCCGCCAGGGTCTACCCCTGTGGCTGTCGCTGGTGCTGGTCCTCGGTGTCGTGGCCCCCCTGATCGGCTGGTTCCTGCAGCGCTTCGTGGTCCGGGGCATGGGTGAGGGCCCGGTCAGCGTCTCCCTGGTCGTGACCGTCGGACTGCTGGTGTTCTGCATCGGCCTGGCCACCTACGTATGGCCCCCGGAAGCGCGGTCCGTCCCGCCGTTCATGCCGACGAGCGGGATCCAGCTCGGCGACACCTACGTCACCGCGCACCAGATCATCACGATCCTCAGCTCCGTCGTGGTCGCGGTCCTGCTCTACCTGCTGCTCACCCGGACCCGGATCGGGACCGCGATGCGCGCCTCGGTCGACAACCCGGAGCTGTTGAAGCTCTTCGGCGGCAGGCCCGACCGGGTGGCCGCGCTCTCGTGGGCGATCGGCATCTCGCTGGCTGCGCTGAGCGGCATCCTCCTGGTGTCGGTGGTCGGCCTGGACTACTACGCGCTGACACTGCTGGTGGTCAACGCGTACGCCGCTGCCATGCTCGGCCGGCTCAAGAGCCTGCCGCTGACGTTCCTGGGCGCGATGGCCCTCGGGCTGCTGACGTCGTACTCGGCCGGCTACCTGCCCCCCGACGGATGGCTGAACGACCTGCGCAACGTGATCGCCCCGCTCTTCCTCTTCCTGGTGATCGTCGCGATGCCCCAGGCCCAGCTCCGCGTGGGTCAGGTCAAGGGCATCGTGTCCGCACCGCTGCCCTCCCTGGGCAAGGCCCTCGGTTGGGGAGCTGCCCTGCTGATCTTCACCGCCCTCCTCACCGGCAACCTGTCGACCGCGAACCTGCTGCTGGTCGGTACCGCTGCGACGTACGCGATGGTGATGCTGTCGCTGGTCCTCCTGACCGGGTACGGCGGCCACGTCTCGCTGGCGCAGTTCACGTTCGCCGGTGTCGGGGCGCTGGCCTACGCGAAGCTCGACGAGCCCAACCTCTACGGGCTGCTGGTGTCCGCGTTGATCGCCGCCGGGGTCGGGGCGCTGGTGGCCCTGCCCGTGCTGCGCCTCACCGGTCTCTACCTCGCGCTGTCGACCCTGGCCTTCGCCGTGCTGATGGACAAGCTGGTGTTCCAGGCCGACTTCGCGTTCGGGTTCAACGGCACCCTGCAGGCTCGGCGGCTCTCGATCCTCGGCACCTCGATCACCTCCACGGGGGGCTATGTCCTGGTGATGACGGTCTTCCTCGTGCTGATGAGCCTCTTCCTGCTCTTCCTGCGCCGCGGGGTGCTCGGTCGGGTGCTGATCGCGATGCGCGACAGCCCCGCCGCCTGCGGCACGCTCGGCCTCGACATGCGCTGGTTCCGGGTCGCCCTGTTCGGCCTCTCGGCCGGCATGGCCGGCCTCGCCGGGGGTCTGTTCGCGGGTCTCCGCGGCACCATCGGGGCCAACGACTTCCAGTTCTTCCAGAGCCTGCCGCTGCTGCTGCTCGCGGTCGTCTTCGGGGTCACCTCGGTGACCGGGGCGACGCTGGGTGGCATCGGGCTCATGCTGCTGCCGGTCCTCCAGTCCAACTACCCGTCGCTTGCCGGCCTGATGCTCGTGATCATCGGGTTCGGTGCCGTGCTCCTGGCCCGCGACCCGAACGGGCTCGCCAACCTGATGTTCAAGATCGGGCGGTTCCTCGAGGCGCGGTTCGCGCCGCAGCTCCTGGCCAAGCTGCCGGTGCTGCCGGGACGGGGCTCGATCCTGGACGAGGTCGACGAGGATCCGCTCGACGCGTCGTTCGACCACAACCAGGAGGTGCCTGCTCATGTCGCTCCTTGAGGTCGACGACGTCGTCGTGCAGTTCGGCGGGGTGACCGCGGTGAACCATGCCTCGTTCGTCGCCGAGTCCGGCCGGGTGACGGGGCTGATCGGGCCGAACGGCGCCGGCAAGACCACCTGCTTCAACGTCATCAGCGGGCTTCAGAAGCCCACCCGGGGCCATGTCCGCTTCGACGGCAAGGGCATCAACCACACGCCGGTGCACCGACGGGCCAAGCGAGGCATCGGCCGCACGTTCCAGCGCCTCGAAGCGTTCGGGTCGCTCACCGTTCGCGACAACGTCCGGGTGGCGTACGACATCCACCGGGGCGTGGCCGGGATGGTGCGCCCGGCGGCCGCGAACATCGACGCGCTGCTCGAGCGGGTCGGCATCTCGCAGTACGCCCAGGAACGCGCCGACTCGATCCCCACCGGCACCGCCCGGCTGCTCGAGCTGGCACGCTGCCTGGCCAGCGAGCCCAAGCTGTTGCTGCTCGACGAGCCCTCGTCGGGTCTGGACGAGTCGGAGACCGAGGCCTTCGGCGCCCTGCTCCAGGATCTGGCGCGCGAGGGTCGCGGGGTCCTCATGGTCGAGCACGACATGGACCTGGTGATGTCGGTCTGCGACGTCATCCACGTCCTCGACTTCGGGGAGGTCATCTCCTCGGGTGAACCCGCCGACGTACGCGCCGACAAGCGTGTCCAGAACGCCTACCTCGGCTACTCCGACGACGCAGACGCCGATCACACCAGGACCGACCTCGAGGCCGTGCACGACACCACCCTGATCCCCGCCGTGGAGGCCCAAGCATGAGCATCCCGATCCTCGAGGTCGTCGACCTGCATGCGGCCTACGGCCGCATCGAGGTGCTGCGCGGCGTCAACCTGTCGGTGCCGAAGGGCGCGGTGATGGCGCTGCTCGGTCCCAACGGTGGCGGCAAGAGCACCCTGACCAAGATCATCAGCGGCCAGAAGAAGCCCACCAGCGGTGACATCCACCTCGGCGGCGTCAACGTGCGCGACGCCGGCTCCGAGGAGCTCGCCCGGCTGGGCCTCTGCACGGTGCCGGAGGGTCGCTCGGTCTTCCCGAACCTCTCCGTGGAGGAGAACCTCACCCTGATGTCGTACGCCGGGGTGTCGGTCGAGGCCGTCCTCGAGACCGCCTTCGCCTACTTTCCCCGGCTCCTGGAACGCCGCCTCCAGCTCGCCGGGACGCTGTCCGGTGGCGAGCAGCAGATGCTCGCGATGTCCCGGGCGCTTGCCTCCGACCCCGCGCTGCTCCTGCTCGACGAGCTGTCGATGGGTCTGGCGCCGCTGATCGTGGACGAGCTCTACGACACCGTCGCGCAGATCGCCGAGAGCGGCGTGTCCATCCTCTGCATCGAGCAGTTCGCCCGTACCGCCCTGCGCGTCTCCGACTACGCAGCCGTCATGACCGGGGGACGCATCGTCGCCACCGGAGAGCCGGCAGAAATCATGGAAACCATGTCTGACGTCATCCTCGGAGGTGCGGCATGAAGCGCACCTTCATCCCCCTCGCCGCGGCAGCGATCGCCGGCGCGATGCTGCCGATCTCGACCGCCGGCCCGGCTCAGGCGGCGGACGACGGCCCGGCGTTCAGCGGGTTCAGCACCTCCGCCTGGTCGACGCCGGTCCGACTCGAGGTCTACGAGCCGACGATCCCGATCCCGGCGACCCCGCAGGCAGAGTTCGAGTTCGGCTACTCCAAGGTCGAGGCCGACAGCAGCAGCTCGCGGGGCCGCGCCAGCTTCCTGTGGCCGGGTGACTCCATCGGCGAGGGCCTCAAGACCGTGATCGAGAACCTCGGCCTCCCGCCGGAGCTCTCGGGCCCGCTGGCGGCTCAGGGCTATCCCGTGCAGGTCAACTCGACCTTCCCCGGCGACACGACGACCGAGGCCAACGAGCCGTTCCCGGGCACGGTCATGAACACGACCGCGTCGGAAGACATGACCGTCGCCTCGGTCGGCTACTCCTCGAACTGCGACGTCTCGGACGCCGGCGGGGGCACCGGCGGAGGTGGCGGCGGCGGCACGCCCGGCATCCCCGGACTCCCGGGCATCCCCGGACTGCCGGGGCTGCCCGGGCTTCCCGGGCTCTCCACCGGCGGTGGCGGCAACATCCTCGACCAGCTCGGCCATCGCCTGAACCCCTCGACAGCCTCGTCGGGCAAGCACACGTCGAGCAAGGCGGCCGCGGCCGCCGAGCCCGCAGCCTCCTGCCAGATCCCGGCCCAGCTGGGCGCGCTCATCGACTTCGGCGGCTACGCGTCGACGAGCAAGAGCGTGAGCAGCGC
>JAOPXM010000119.1 GCA_025965125.1 Nocardioides sp. | reverse complement strand
GCAAGAGTTACGGCGGCCATAGCGAAAGGGAAACACCCGGTCCCATCCCGAACCCGGAAGTTAAGCCTTTCAGCGCCGATGGTACTGCAACCGAGAGGCTGTGGGAGAGTAGGACGCCGCCGGACATCATTTGAGCAAGAGGGCCATCCCCACGGGGATGGCCCTCTTGTCATTTCCTGAGCACTTCTTTGACCGTCACGGTGTGGCCACTCGCCCGGGCGTCGGCGCCCGGCCGGATTCCGCACACAGGTCCGTCCGGAACGCCCGAGTCCACAGGCGGTGACGCGCCCGACCGCCGATGTCGGTCACCTCCGTGAGCGTGGGTCGCGGAGGTGATGTGCATGTCAGCACAGACAGTGAAGAAGCAGAAGGACGCGCCGGTCGAGGTGGGCTCTGCGTCCGGGTCCGGTCTCGGCGGCAACGCGGTGCGCCTGGTGGGGAGGATCTCGCAGCCACCCGAGCAGCGCGTCCTGCCCAGTGGCGACACCATGTGGACGTTTCGGGTGGTGGTGCCCCGCACCGGTCCGCCCGGTCGCTCCCGTCAGACAGTGGACGCGCTCGAGTGCACGGTGTGGGCCGGCAGGATTCGGCGCTCCGTCGCCACCTGGGGTGTCGACGACGTCGTCGAGGTCACCGGGGCGCTGCGGCGACGGTTCTTCCGGGCCTCGGGGAGTGCGGTGTCGCGGGTGGAGGTCGAGGTCACCGGGGGAAGGCTCATACGTCGCGCAGCGAGCGCATGAGTACGCCCAGGCTCGGCTTGGGCTGGAACGACGTGGCCTTCTCGGGCAACAGCCGGTCGGCCGCCACGATGCGCTCGACGAGGGACACGGCCGGCGCGGGCAGGAGCACGGCGACGGCCTGCCCCGAGACCGCGTGCGCCAGCGCGTCGTCTGCGCTGTGGTGATAGCCGATGCGGCGGGGCCCCTCCGGAAGTGCGGGGATCAGCCCTTCGTGCAGGATCTCGATCGGGGCCCGGTCGGGTGGCACCAGGAGCGTCAGCGTCGCCCACACCTCGCCGTCGGTGGCGACCAGCGAGGTGCCGCCGAGGGCCGCGATCGCCTGCTCCGAGCTGGTGACGACGAGGTTGGCGCCGGTCGACTCGGCGGCCGAGCGCAGCCCGTCCATGGTCACCCCCGTGAGCACGCGGTGGATGGCCCCGAGGAAGAGCGGCGTGTCCTCCTGGTCGACGAGCATGGCCAGGCCGAAGTCCGTGGGGCCGCCCGGGTGCCGGCGCTGCATCCGCAGGTAGGCGCCGTACCTGTGGTGACCGTCGGCGATCAGGGCCCGAGCCCCTGCCAGCGCGGCCGCGATCCGGCCCAGGTCCCCAACATCGCGGATCGCCCAGATCCGGTGGCGCTGCTCCTGCCGGTCGGTGAACTGGCGGTCGGGTGTGGAGTCGATGATGCGCAGCACCGTCGTGCGAGCCTCGGCGGCGGCCCGATGGACCAGCAGGATGGGCGCCGGGTTCAGCTGCATCTGCATCATCCGGTCGGCCAGGTCGTCGGCCTGGTCCGGGTAGATCCCCTCATGCGGGAGGATCGCGCGATCCTCGGGCCGGGTAGCCCGCCTCGACACGTCGAGCGCGCCGACCAGGCCCCGGATCGTGATGCCCCCCGCGGTGTACTCATGCAGGTACAGAGCAGGCGTCTCGTCCCAGGAGAGCTGCCCCTGCGCCTGCCAGCGCGCCAGCCGGCTGGCCACGGCTCGGTACGGCCGGGCAAATGTGCGGGCCGAGGCAGGATCGCCGACCCGCGAGGGCGCCAGCATCAGGCCGCGGAAGGGAGCCAGTCGGAGCGGACCCGCCACGTGGGGCGGCATGACCACCGGACTGGAGTCCATCGCAGCATCGTAGGGTGCCCCGACCGCATGTTCCGGAGGAGGCAACGATGCTCGGCTCGTCGGGTGAGACCCTGTGCACCGCCTACGACCTGGCGATGCTCGACCTCGACGGCGTGGTCTACATCGGTGGCGACGCGGTGCCGGGCGCCCCCGCGCACCTGGCCGCGGCCCGCGAGTCCGGCCTGCGCCTCGCGTTCATCACCAACAACGCGTCCCGGGCCCCGGGGGCGGTTGCCGAACACCTGCACGAACTCGGCGTCCCAGCCAAGGAGGACGACGTCGTCACCTCTGCCCAGGCGGCGGCTCGGGTGCTCGCGGATCGGCTCGCGGCCGGTGCCCGGGTAGCAGTGCTGGGGGCCCCGGCGCTCGCCGACGCGGTCGCCGACTCCGGCCTGGAGCCCGTGCCCCCCGCCGACGCGGCGTCGGCCCTGGTGACGGGGTACGGCCCGGACGTTCTCTGGCGCGACGTCATGCGGGCAGCCACTCGGGTGCGCGACGGACTCTGGTGGGTGGCCAGCAACACCGATCTCACGATCCCCACGGCCTACGGCCTCGCCCCGGGGCACGGCGTGCTCGTGGATGCGATCCGGAGGTTCAGCGGGGTCGAACCCGTGGTCGCGGGAAAGCCCCAACGTCCGCTCCTCGACGAGACGATCCGGCGCGTCGGAGGCGAGCGACCGCTGATGGTGGGCGATCGGCTCGACACCGACATCGAGGGTGCACACAACGCAGCCCTCGACTCTCTCCTCGTGCTCACCGGCGTCACCGGTCTCGCGGAGCTGGTGACAGCTCGGCCGGAGCAGCGTCCGACGTACCTCTCGCCCGACCTGGCCGGGCTGACGGAGACCCACGATCCCCCCACCGAGCGAGAGGGCGTGTTCACC
>JAOPXM010000092.1 GCA_025965125.1 Nocardioides sp. | reverse complement strand
CGTAGGTCAGGATCGGGCTGATCCCGAGCCCGACCGCCGCCTCGAGGGTGATGCCCATCGACTGGTCGACCCGCCCGATCTCCTCGATCGCGACGCAGAGGCTCGTGAAGTCGCCGTCCTCGCCGGCCCCGCCGTACTCCTCCGGCGCGGCGAGCCCGAACAGGCCGAGCTTCCCCATCTTCTGCACGACCTCGACCGGGAAGTGGTGGTCGCGATCCCACTGGGCGGCGTACGGCGCGATCTCGGCCGTGGCGAACTCGCGCACGCTCCGGCGGAACTCCTCGTGCTCACGGGACAGCTCGTAGACGTTCATGTACCCGATATTAACCCGCCTGGTTAGCGTTTGTTAACCAGCGTCGGCTCGGTCGACGGTGCCCGGACCACGCACCACCTTGATGTTGAAGGCGTTCGTGCCGAGGGCCAGGCGCAGCCGGATCCACAACGGCAGGAACATCTCCGCGCCACGAGCCGTGCTCAGCTCCCCCAGGTCCAGCACGTCGTCGTGCCCGAAGGACTCGAGCAGCCCCGTCACGATCGCCTTTGCCTCGACGTCATCGCCCGAGAGGAAGACGGTGGTGGACGCACCGAGCGCCTCGGGTCGCACCATGACGTCGTTGTTCATGGTGTTGAGGGTCTTGACCACGCGCGCGTCCGGGTGGGCGCGCTGGATCTGCTCGGCCAGGGAGTCGGTGTCCTTGACGAACAGCCCCGGCGGGAAGCCCTGGGAGTGGTCGAGCGGGTTGGAGACGTCCACCAGCACCTTCCCGGCAAGGTTGGCGCCGCCGGCCTGGTCGAGCACGGCGAGCGCGACGTCGCCACCGGACGCGTTGACGACCAGGTCGGCTTGTCGCGCGGCCTCGTCGAAGGTCTCGAGCCGCACGTCCGGGTGCTCCTTCTGCCAAGCGGCGTACGTCGCACTCCCGTCGTCGTCGGTCCGCGCCATCGTCGCGTCCGGGTCGCGGGTGCCCATCGTCACCACGTGACCGACCTCCGCAAGCCGACTGGCGAGGTTCTGGCCGACCGGGCCCGTGCCGAGTACCGCGATCTTCATGCGGCCATCATGGCGCGGACGTGGTGGTCGAGCTCCCCTGACCGCACCCCGCGGCACTCACCGACCTGCCCGCCTCACCGGGACTACTCCGACGGACTGCACACGGGACATTCGAGATGGACCGGCACCTCGGCCAACAACGGGCGCCCCCCGTCGATCGGGGTCGGGTCGGCGGCGGGAATCAGTCGAGGCAGCATCGCCTCACCGCACGTCGGGCAGGCCGGATCCCAGCCGTCGCCAGACACCCCTCCAGAACCCTCCCCTTGGTCCATGGTCGTCCCGTTCCCCACGGCCCCCAGGCCAATCCCACCCGATGGGGTGAGCGTTGCCTCGCCAATGCCGGGGAACATCAGGGGTACGCCACGGCTCGAAAACAGGGGACGAGCCGAGGTTGATGTACAGGCGCCCCCGCTCGGACGGGTTTCGAGACGGGGGCGCCGTCCACATTGCCGGCTCGCGGAGAGCGGGACCGCCGGCATGAGATCAGTCACGTCCGGGGCCCGGAGCCTCGGGAGCGCGTGAGACCTGCGGTCCGGGGACGCGAGGCGGGCGATACCCTGCCGGGCGAGATCGAATCGCTTTCCCTTGCGCAGACCAGGAGTGTCAGGTGCCGGACGTCAAGCCGTTGCAGAAGATCCTCATCGCCAACCGCGGCGAGATCGCCGTCCGGGTGATCCGGGCCTGCAAGGACGCCGGCATCGGCAGCGTGGCCGTGTACGCCGACCCGGACCGCGACGCTCTTTTCGTGCGGATCGCCGACGAGGCCCACTCGCTCGGTGGGGCAACTCCGGCGGAGTCCTACCTCGACATCGCCAAGATCATCGCCGTCGCCGAGAAGTCCGGCGCCGACTCGGTGCACCCCGGCTACGGGTTCCTGGCCGAGAACGCCGAGTTCGCCCGCGCCGTGATCGACGCGGGCCTGGTCTGGATCGGACCGCCCCCCGACGCCATCGAGAACCTCGGTGACAAGGTCAAGGCCCGCCACATCGCAGAACGCGTCGGCGCCCCGCTCGTGTCCGGCACCAAGGACCCCGTCGAGAACGCCGAGGAGGTCGTCAAGTTCGCGGAGGAGAACGGCCTCCCGATCGCCATCAAGGCCGCCTTCGGTGGCGGTGGCCGCGGTCTCAAGGTTGCCCGCGAGATGGGTGAGGTCGCCGAGATGTTCGAGTCGGCCGTCCGTGAGGCCGTGACCGCTTTCGGTCGCGGCGAGTGCTTCGTGGAGCGCTACCTCGACAAGCCGCGCCACGTCGAGACCCAGTGCCTGGCCGACCAGCACGGCAACGTCGTGGTCATCTCGACCCGCGACTGCTCCCTGCAGCGTCGCCACCAGAAGCTCGTCGAGGAGGCGCCCGCGCCGTTCCTCACCGACGACCAGGTCAGCAAGCTGTACGAGTCGTCAAAGGCGATCCTGCGCGAGGCGAAGTACGTCGGCGCCGGCACCTGCGAGTTCCTCGTCGGCCAGGACGGCACGATCTCCTTTCTCGAGGTCAACACCCGCCTGCAGGTCGAGCACTGTGTCTCCGAGGAGGTCACCGGCATCGACCTGGTCCGCGAGATGTTCCGCATCGCCGCCGGTGAGGAGCTCGGCTACGACGACCCGGAGATCCGCGGCCACTCCATCGAGTTCCGCATCAATGCCGAGGACGGCGGCCGCAACGTCATGCCCGCCCCCGGCACGCTCACGGCGTGGGGGCCCCCCAGCGGCCCGGGTGTTCGGCTCGACGGCGGCTACGTGAGCGGCGAGACGATCCCCGGCAGCTTCGACTCCCTCATCGCCAAGCTGATCGTCACCGGCCGGGACCGCACGCAGGCGCTGGA
>JAOPXM010000090.1 GCA_025965125.1 Nocardioides sp. | reverse complement strand
ACATCGCCGCCCTGCGACGGCGACTTGCGGATGCCGCCGAGGGCATGGAGCCGCCAGCATTGGTTCCCGCCATCACCACGCTGCGTAGCCACGGGTACCGGCTCGAGCTCGAGTCCAGAGCGGTGGGCTGAAATTTTGATGTCCCGGATTGCGGAGTTGGTTAGGTGAGCCTAATCTAAGAGGCGCACTCTTTCTTCTGCGCGAACGGAGCATCCCGTGGGCCTCCTCCCCACCCTCCTGCTGGGCTTCCTGGCCGGCGTGACCATCCTGCTCGGCCTGCCGGTGGGGCGGCTGCGCAGGCCCGCTCCCTCTCTGCGCCTGTTCCTCAACGCGGCCGCCGTGGGAGTTCTGCTGTTCCTGGTCTGGGACGTGCTGTCCGCGGCGTGGGAGCCCATCGATGCCGCCCTCGGCTCGGTGCACGAGGGTCAGGGCGGGCTCGGCACCGCCATCGGCTACGGCCTCATCGCCGTCGCCGGCCTGAGCGTCGGTCTGGTCACCTTGGTGTTCTACGAGCGCTGGATGGCTCACCAGACAACGGCCTTGCCCGCCGGCTCGTCCCGTCCGCAAGGTCCGGGGGCGATGACGCTCGGCGAGGTCGAGGCGCCGCGGGGCATTGCGGGCTGGTCGGCCGCCCGTCGCCTGTCGCTGCTGATCGCGGTCGGCATCGGATTGCACAACTTCGCGGAAGGACTCGCGATCGGGCAGTCCGCCGCCGCCGACGAGATCGGCCTGGCCGTCATGCTCGTCATCGGTTTCGGCCTGCACAACGCGACCGAGGGGTTCGGCATCGTGGCGCCGCTGGCGGCCGATGTCGACGGTGACGGCCAGCCGCACCGCCCCAGCTGGGGCTTCCTGCTGGCGATGGGGGCGATCGCCGGGGCGCCGACGTTCGTGGGCACGCTGATCGGCCACGGGTTCACCAGCGAGCCGCTCAGCGTCGCATTCCTCACGCTCGCCGCCGGCTCCCTGATCTACGTCATCACCCAGCTGATAGGCGTTGCGTCGCGCTCTCGGCGCAGCGACCTGCTCGCCTACGGCATCCTGGTGGGACTGGTGGCCGGGTTCCTCACCGACGCCATCGTGACCGCTGCCGGCGTCTGAGGAGCGTCGGGGTGGGCCCGTGATCAGGCCAGGACGCAGCCCGGGTTGAGGATGCCCAGCGGGTCGAGAGCCGCCTTCACGGCACGGCTCATGGCCAGTGCTCCGGGGTCGAGCTCCTCTGTCAACCAGTCGCGCTTGAGCCGGCCGATACCGTGCTCGCCGGTGATCGTGCCGCCGAGGTCGAGAGCGGCGCGGGTGATCGCGTCGAAGGCGCGGCGGGCGGCGGCCGCGCTGGCGTCGTCGTGGCGGTCGTAGACGATCGTCGGGTGCATGTTGCCGTCGCCCGCGTGCCCGAACACCCCGATCACGAGGCCCTCCGCCGCCGCGACTTCCTCGACCCGGTCGATCAGGGCCACCACCTGGCTCCGTGGGACGCACACGTCGTCCAGGATCCAGTCGCCCAGCCGCTCCAGCGACGGCAGCGCCTGACGTCGCGCCTCGAGCAGCGCGTCCGCCTCGGCGTCGTCGTCGGAGACGGCGACCTCGTCGGCGCCGTGCTGCTCGCACAGCCGGCCGACCCGGGCGATCGTGTCGGTCGCGGCGATGTCGTCGCACTGGGCGAGGACCATCGCGGCGATGCCGTGAGCGATCCCCATGCCGGTGGCGGCGTCGATCGCACCCAGCGTGGTGCGGTCGAGGATCTCCAGCATGGACAGCGGAACCCCCTCGGCGGCGAGCGCGCCGACTGCGGACCCGGCCGCGCGCAGGCTGGGGAAGGTCGCTACCAGCGTTCGCGCCGGCGAGGGAGCCGGCAGTAATCGCAGCGTGACCTCGGTGATCACGCCGAGCGTGCCCTCCGACCCGACAAGCAAGGCGGTCAGGTCGTAGCCCGCCACCCCCTTCGCCGTACGCCGTCCGGTGCGGGTGACCGTGCCGTCCGCCAGCACCACCTCGAGGCCGAGCACGAAGTCACCGGTGACGCCGTACTTGACGCAGCACATGCCGCCCGCGTTGGTGGCCACGTTGCCGCCAACGGTGCAGAACGCGATGCTCCCCGGGTCGGGCGGGTAGAACAGCCCGACCGCGCGGGCGGCCGCGCCCAGGTCGGCGGTCACGACGCCGGGTTCGACGACGGCCAGGCGTTCCACCGGGTCGATCTCGCGGATCGCCGCCATCCGGTGGGTGCTGAGCACGACGCTTCCGGGTGGCGCGGTGGCCGCGCCGCTCAGGCCGCTGCCGGCACCCCGGGTGACCACCGGGATGCAGTGGGTGTGCGCGATGTTGAGCATCCGGGCCACGTCGTCGGTGGTGCGCGGGAGGAGCACGGCGGCGGGTGCTCCGGTGCCGGTCAGCGTCGCCTCGTCGTGGGCGTAGCCGGCGACCAGGTCCGGGTCGGTCTCGACCAGATCGGTGGCGAGGCGGGCGAAGGCCTCGGCCGGGGTCACCGGTCGACGGCCATCTCGCCGAGCTCGGACCACTCGGTGCCGGGCACGGTGGTGTTGACGATCCGCGGGGTCTCGGCCAGGTACGCGGGCAGCTCGGCCGTCGCGGCCCGGAAGTGTCCCGACCCGACGTGCGCGGCGCCGGCCGCGTCGTCGCGGAAGGCCTCGACCAGGACGTACTCGTCCGGGTCGTCGAGGCTGCGCGACCAGTCGAACCACAGGCAGCCCTCCTCGGCCCTGGTGGCCTCGGTGAACGAGCGCGAGATGTCGGGCCAGGCGTCGGCGTGCTCAGGAAGGATACGGAAACGGGCGGCGATGAAGATCATGCCGCCAACGCTACCGATGGGGCGTCGGACAAACTGTCACAAATCGAGACTGGTTCCGCTGACAGAAGAGGCGCGCGATGGCAAACCGTTTGGCCGGTGCGACGAGCCCGTACCTGCTTCAGCACGCGGAGAATCCCGTCGCCTGGTGGGAGTGGGAGCCTGACGCATTCGAGGAGCCCGGCGACGAAACGTTCCGGTGCTGCTGAGCATCGGCGGCAGAGGAGTCTTTCACGCGTGGCGCGTGTGGGAACCTGCGAGGCAGGTGCCGGTGGAAGTCAGTATCCATTGCGGCCCGGCTCAACACTGTCTTTGTGCCACCAACAGGGTCATTCGCACCACAGGTGGAAGTCCACAGTCGGGTATCCGAGTGGTCGCCGAGTCATGCCATTCGTCCACGGTGTGGAATTGTCTCAGACCTCATGGCCTATTCAGCCTCGTAAGCTGCCGCTAGCACATGCTCTGTGGGGATGTCGTAGTCATGAGCCGAGAGGGTATGGCGCCGTGTCGCGGTCACGAGTGCAGAGTCGTCACTCCCCTCGATCAAGGCTCCGCAGGCGGGACAGAGGATCTCTCTCACGCGCCCTCTTCCGTTACGTCGGGGCGGCCGATCGTTGCGGCTAGCTGTCGCCTGTAGGGCATGAGTTCGCGTGCCGCGTTCCAGCCGGCAGCCGCCTCGAGTTGGTTTCCTTGCCAGCCCACGACGAAAGTGTCGTCTTCGGGGTCCCCCTGGAGTAGTAGAGGAATCCCCTCTGGCTGAACAATTCCCGCGACCTGTATGCGGACCCCGTAGTGATCAGTCCACACGAACGGAACCGGCGTGTAGGGCACTCCATGGCCGAGTATCGCCCCAGCAACGGCTCGGCCATGCTCCGTCGCGTTCATCCGGTGTTCGACTCGTACGTCACGCCTTAGCCCGAGGTGCCGCCACTTGGCGACGTCGCCAGCTGCGAATACATCCGGGGCGGCCCGCGACCAGGCATCGCACACGATGCCATCTCGAAGATCGAGACCAGACCCCTCGAGCCACGCCGTGTCCGGCACGCAGCCGATCGCTTCAAGAACCACGTCGGTAGCCAGGGTCTGCCCGTTCTGGAGGCGCACAACGACATCCTGCGAGACCTGGCTCACTTCGGCGACAGAGGTTGAGGCCAATACTCGAACGCCGTTCTCCTGGTGAAGGGAGAGCAGCCGCGTGGCGATAGTTGTGCCCAGCCGGTCGGCCAGGGGGATACGCAGCGGCTCGATGACCGTGACTTCGACGCCGAGCGTTCGTGCCGATCCCGCGACCTCAAATCCCAGGAAACCCCCGCCGACGACCACGAGGTTCTTCGCGCCGGTGAGCGCGATCCGCAGCCGGTCGGCGTCTAGCACGGTTCGGAGCGCATACGTATTCCGCGCGTCCGTGCCGGGCAACCGTCGCGGCCGCACGCCCGTAGCGATGACGAGAGCATCATAGGTGTGAATCGTGCCTGCGCTGTCCTCGAGTCGATGCTCGTCGACGACCAAGCGCGCCCCGCAGACACCCAGGCGGACATCTGCGTCAAGGCCCGCGATGCCGTCGTTGTCTGCCAGGTCGAGCCGATCACGGCTCATCTGACCCGTGAGATAGCCTTTGGTGAGCGGGGGACGGTCGTACGGCCAGGTGGACTCTTGGGAAAGGATCGTGAGGTCACCGGACCAGCCAAGGGCGCGGAGCTCCTGGCACGCCGCCAATGCAGCCGCCCCGAACCCGACGACGACAATCCGCTGTGGCGACGTTGATCGAGTGATCACTCCACCTCGATGACCCTGGCCGGGCAGGCCCGAACTGCCTCGAGAACCGAAGCGTGCTCCGCGCTCCCAGGACTTTCATCGAGCACTACTACGATGCCGTCCTCGTCCTGGTCAAACACTTCCGGGCTAGCGAGGACACAGGCACCGCTGCCGATGCACTTGTCGCGGTCGATCGTGATTTCCATGATGCTCCGTTCGTTGGCTGGTGGGTCAGAGGGTCAGGCACCCTGCCGGATGCTGAGGCGGGTCGGACCGCGGAGGGTCCATCCGACGCCCCAGTCGACGTCGACCACGTCCCAGGCGGGCAACTCATCCAGCAGTCGATCCAGCCAGATCTGGACTTCGAGCCGCGCAAGATTCAGGCCCAAGCAGGAATGCATCCCAAACCCGAACCCGAGGTGACCGCGAGATTCCCGGCGGACGTCAAGGCTGCCGGGTGAATCCCAACGGGCTGGATCGCGGTTAGCTGCCCCCTTCAGAAGCATCAGCACGCTGCCGGGCTCAAACCGGTGCCCCGCGACAATCGCATCAGGTTCGGAGACCGTGCGCCACGTCACTTGGCTGATTGTGTTCCATCGATGAATCTCCTCGATGGCCTGAGGAATGAGCGATCGGTCCTGACGCAACTGCTCCCGAACAGCCGGATGGAGCGCCAGCGCCAGCATGACGTGAGACATCAACTTGGCCGTCGTTTCGTTGCCAGCGAACACCAACTGGGTATTACTCGCGATGACCTCCCCCTCAGTCATATGCTCGCCCGCAACCGGCGAGTCGACCATGTGGCCGATCAGGTCGTCGTGGGGTTGCGCCCGACGTTGGGCGATCTCCTGCCGGAGGAAGTCGTTGAGGTCGCTCGTCGCCTGTCGGCCCTCGCGCACCATGGCCTCGCCTCGCGGTGTCTTGTCCTGCATGCCCTGGATGATGTCGCCCATCCGATCGCTCCAGATGGCGAACTGACTATGGTCCTCCGCCGGAACCCCCATCATCCGCGCGATGATCATGGTGGGGATGTGGCGAGTGAGATCCTGTACTGCATCGACGTTCTCCCCGTCTCGCAGCCGCTCGACAAACGGCGTCAGATAGGCATCCACGACCTCGACAATCAGCGCGCGCTGACTCTCTAGCGTCGCGCGCTGAAAGTCGTTGGCCCAGATGCCTCGCACCCGATCGTGTCGCGGACGCTCCATGCTCTCCATCGTGTGATCACCAAAGAGGCTCAAGAACAACGTCGGATCCGTCGCAAATGTCTCGGCGTTGCCGAGAACCCTGGCGCAGTCGCGCCAGCCCGTAAGGATGAACTGGCGGAACTCTTCGTGATACGAGATCGGGCCGAGCCCGCGAATCTCTTCAAGTACCGGGTACGGGTCCGATACGAACGAGGGTCCAAAGAAGTCCGCGTTGGTCGAGGGTATGTCGGTCATGAGATCTCCATCTCGTCAGCCATCGGCAACTTAGCGAGCGCTCCTAAGGGCAGGCTACAACGAAGCGCCTCCGCACGCAATGCGTCACGCCTTGAATCAACCGCCGCCCTCCCCGCGACTCAGCCCTTGGACAGCGGAGAAGTTCGAGCCCCCGAGGGATGAAGCAGCCGGGCCTTCGGGCAGGCACGTCTTGGTGGTCGTCGAGACCTAAGACATCTAGCACCGCGGAAGTCGTCACTCTTC
>JAOPXM010000192.1 GCA_025965125.1 Nocardioides sp. | reverse complement strand
CGCAGGCCTCGTCGACCAGGTCGATGGCCTTGTCGGGCAGGAAGCGGTCGGAGATGTAGCGGTGGCTCAGCGTCACCGCCGCGACCAGGGCGCCGTCGTGGATCTTCACGCCGTGGAAGACCTCGAGCCGCTCGCGGAGCCCGCGCAGGATGGAGAGGGCGTCCTCCTCGTTGGGCTCGTCGACCACGACCGGCTGGAAGCGGCGCTCGAGGGCTGCGTCCTTCTCGATGTGCGTGCGGTACTCGTCGAGGGTGGTCGCGCCGATCATGTGCAGCTCGCCGCGGGCGAGCAACGGCTTGAGCATGTTGCCGGCGTCCATCGCGCCCTCGCCGGCGCCCGCGCCGACGACGGTGTGCAGCTCGTCGACGAACAGCAGGATGTGGCCCTCGGCGCTCTGCACCTCGTTGAGCACGGCCTTCAGCCGCTCCTCGAACTCGCCGCGGTACTTCGCTCCGGCGATGAGGGCGCCCATGTCCAGGGCGAAGACGGTCTTGTCCCGCAGGCCCTCGGGCACGTCCCCGTCGGCGATCCGCTGGGCCAGACCCTCGACGATCGCGGTCTTCCCGACCCCGGGCTCGCCGATCAGTACCGGGTTGTTCTTGCTCTTGCGCGACAGGATCTGGATGGTCCGGCGGATCTCCGAGTCCCGGCCGATCACCGGCTCGAGCTTCCCGGCCGCCGCTGCCGCGACGAGGTCGCGGCCGTACTTGTCAAGCGCCTCGTAGGTGCCCTCGGGGGTCGCCGACGTCACCCGCTGGTGACCGCGCACTTCGGTCAGTGCGGCGAGGAAGCTGTCGCGGGTCAGCCCCTGAGCAGGGAGGAGCCGCCCGGCCGCCGAGCCCGAGCCCTCCTCCACCAGGGCGATCACGAGGTGCTCGACCGAGACGTACTCGTCCTTGAGCCTGCGGGCCTCGCGGTCGGCCGTGTCGAGCAGCCGCGAGAGCCGCTGGGTGATGTGTACCTGCCCGGGCGTCACGCCGGGGCCGCTGACCCGCGGGCGGCGGCCGAGCTCGGCCTCCAGGTCCTCGCGCAGCCGGTCCGGATCCGCCCCCGCCCGGGCGAGCAGTGGCGCGACCAGGCCTTCCGCCTGGTCGAGCAGTGCCAGCAGCAGGTGCTCCCCGTCCACCTCGACGTGGCCGAAGCGCAGCGCCTTGGTCTGGGCGTCGTGCAGAGCCTCCTGCGACTTCTGGGTCAATCTGTTCATGTCCATGGAGCGCCTCCTCGTCGTGACATTCGCCGTCGTGTCTTCTCCAGCTCCTCGATCCGATCGAGCAGCTCGACGACCAGTCCGATGGCGGAGTAGCCGAGGTTCAGGCTCATCCGCAGCCGCTGGATCCTGGCCATCTCCCGCACCTGGGAGGGGTCGAACCAGAGGCGCCCCTGCGCGTCGCGGGTGACCTCCAGCAGCCCGAGGGCGACCAGGCGGCGTACCAGCTCGGGATGTACGCCGGTGACCTGCGCATAGCTGTCGAGGCTGAGCCGGTAGGGCCGAGCGAGGGCGAAGTGCGTGACTGCGGTCACCGTCTGCTCCTCGCGTCGAAGCTGGACACCTTCGCGAGCTCCTCGAAGAGCCGCTGCTCCTCGTCGGTGAGGGTCCCGGGCACGCGAATCTGCAGCTCGGCGTAGAAGTTCCCCGGTTTGCCTCGCTTGTTGGGAAGCCCGCGACCCTTGAGCCGCAACCGGCGGTGGCTGGGCGAGCCGGCCGGGACCTTCACAGTGGCGGCGCCCCCGGGAGTCTCGATCGAGACCGACGCGCCCAGGGCGGTCTCCCACGGGGCGACCGGCAGAAGAGCGTGCAGGTCGCGACCCTCGACCCGGTAACGGGGGTGGTCGGCGATCCGGACCACCAGGTAGAGGTCTCCGGCTGCCGCCGAGCCGCTGCCCGGGCCGCCCTGGCCGCGGAGCCGGATCCGCTGACCGTCGACCACGCCCGCCGGGATGGTGACGTCGAGCGTGCGAGGGCCGTCGGGGCCGCTGATCGTCAAGCTGCGCTCGGTGCCGTGATAGGCCTCCTCGACGGACACCTCCACCACGGCCTCGTGGTCGGAGCCCGGGATCGGGCCTGGTCCCCAGCCGGCCCGGCCACGACCGCCCCGCCCCCGACCGCCGAAGATCCCTCCGAGGAGGTCCTCGATGTCGACATCGTCGCCGAAGCCGCCTGCTCCGAAGCCTCCCGACGGGCCGTCCCCCGACGACCACCGGCCGCGCGCGCCTGCCCCGGCGTCGGCGTACGTTCGGGCTTGGCGCCAGGCGGCCGGATCCGTGTCGGGAGGGACGCGTCGGAAGTCCTCGCCGAAGGCGTCGTAGCGGCGACGCAGCTCGGGATCCGACAGCACGTCGTAGGCCTCGGCGATCTCCTTGAACCGCTCCTCGGCCCCGGAGTCCTTGTTGACGTCAGGATGGTTCTGGCGCGCCAGCCTGCGGTAGGCCCGTTGGATGTCGGCCGGGCCGGCATCGCGGGAGACTCCGAGGACCTCGTAGAAGTCTTTGGCCATCAGGATGACCTGGTGGCCACCACGACCGCGGCCGGCCGCAGGATCTTGTCATCCGGCCCGTAGCCGGGACGCACGACCTGAGCCACGGTGCCGGGCACCAGCCCCTCACCGACCACAGTGCTGACCGCCTCGTGCACGGCCGGATCGAAGGCCCGACCGTTGTCGTCGCGACGCGGGTAGCCAAGGTCGGCCAGAACGCCGACCGCCTGCGCCAGCACGGCTCGGACGCCCTCGACCACGGAGTCGGGGTCGGACGACGCGTGCTCGAGCGCCCGCTCCAGGTTGTCCAGGACGGGCAGCCACCTGGTTGCCACGGCCGCCCGTTCCTGCTCGCGACCGCGGACCACGTCACGGGCGCAACGCTTGCGGAAGTTGTCCAGCTCGGCGGCCGTACGCCGCCACGCGTCCTCCAGCTCCGCGATCTGGCGCGCCTGGTCGACGCGCTCCGCCGTGTCCTCGACGCCCTCGGGGGCCTCGTTCGCCGGAGCCTCGTCGCTTCCTGTCCCGTTCGTCGGGACCTGGGTCGTCGGTGCCTCGTGGTCGGACATGGCAGTCAGTGAGACGTGAACTCGGCGTCGATGACGTCGTCGTCATTGCTGTCAGACATCTCATCGGAGGCGCTGGCCGACCCGGTCGAGGATCCGCCGCCACCCCGGGCGGCGGCGCCCAGCACCTGGCTCATCTGGTGGAGCTCCCCGGTCAGGGCGCGCAGGCGGTCGACCGGTTCGTCGCCCTCGACGGCCTGCCGGGCCTCCTCGACCAGCATCTCGGCACGGGCGCGGTCGTGCTGGGGCACCGACGCGCCTGCCTCTTCGAGGGCCTTGCCCACCTGGTAGGCCACGGAGTCGAGCTCGTTGCGAGCGTCGACTCGTTCGCGCAGGGCGGCGTCCTCACTGCGGTGAGTCTCGGCGTCCGTGATCATCCGGTCGACCTCCTCCTGGCTGAGCGTGGAGGTCTCGCTGATGGTCACCTGCTGCTCGGCACCGGTGTCCTTGTCGCGCGCCGAGACGTGCAGGATGCCGTTGGCGTCGATGTCGAAGGTCACCTCGATCTGGGGCACCCCGCGGGGCGCGGGACGGATCTTCTCCAGCCGGAACCGGGCCAGCACGCGGTTGTCGGCCGCTCTCTCCCGCTCGCCCTGGAGGACGACGACGTCGACGGCGGACTGGTTGTCCTCGGCGGTGCTGAAGACCTCGGTCCGCCGAGCCGGGATGGTGGTGTTGCGGTCGATGACCTTGGTCATCACGCCGCCCATCGTCTCGAGCCCCAGCGACAGGGGCGTGACGTCGAGGAGCAGCACGTCCTTGACGTCGCCCTTGATGATCGCTGCCTGGACGGCCGCGCCGATGGCGACGACCTCGTCCGGGTTGACCGTCATGTTGGGATCCTTGCCACCGGTCAGGCGGCGGACCAACGCCTGCACGGCCGGGATCCGTGTCGAGCCGCCCACGAGGATGACCTCGTCGATGTCGTCGGCGGCGACCTTGGCGTCCTCCATGGCCTGCTTGACCGGGCCGAGGCAACGCTCGACGAGGTCGGCGGTGAGCTGCTCGAACGTCGACCTCATCAGGTTGACGTTGAGGTGCTTGGGCCCGGAGGCGTCAGCGGTGACGAAAGGGAGGTTGACAGCAGTTTGGGTGACCGCCGAAAGCTCCACCTTGGCCTTCTCGGCAGCCTCGAACAGACGCTGCAGGGCCTGGGAGTCGTCACGGAGGTCGATGCCGTTGGACTTCTTGAACTCCTCGGCCAGGTAGTCGACGATGCGTCGGTCGAAGTCGTCGCCGCCGAGATGGGTGTCCCCGGCCGTCGACCGGACCTCGACCACGCCCTCTCCGACCGTCAGGATGCTCACGTCGAACGTCCCGCCGCCGAGGTCGAAGACCAGCACGGTTTCGTTCTCGAACTTGTCCATCCCGTAGGCGAGGGCGGCAGCCGTCGGCTCGTTGATGATCCGGAGGACTTCGAGCCCGGCGATCTTGCCGGCGTCCTTGGTGGCCTGTCGCTGCGCATCGTTGAAGTGGGCAGGGACGGTGATGACCGCCTCGGTGACCCGCTCACCGAGGAACTTCCCGGCGTCGTCGACCAGCTTCCGCAGTACCTGCGCCGAGATCTCCTCGGGTGCGTAGAGCTTGCCGTTGACCTGGAAGCGCGCCGCGCCGTCGGGACCGGCGACCACGTCGAACGAGACGGTGCTCAGCTCGCTGGTGACCTCGTCGTACTTGCGGCCGACGAAGCGCTTCGCCGAATAGATCGTCCCCTTCGGGTTCAGGATGCCCTGGCGTCGCGCCATCTGGCCGACCAGTCGCTCGCCGTTCTCCAAGAAGCCGACCACGGACGGCGTCGTGCGGTTGCCCTCCGCGTTGGGGATGACCTGCGGCTGGCCGCCTTCCATCGCCGCGATCACCGAATTCGTCGTTCCCAGGTCGATGCCGACTGCCCTGCCCATGACCACTCCATTCGCCGGAAGAACTTGTCATGGCCATGCTTCTCGGCGCGCAGGGCACCGGCATCCCGTGAACGGGTGTTCTTCGGGCGGGTCGGCCTCGGCTAATCCACAGGAAGGTCAGGAAGGTGATGCTGCAGGGCCAGCACCGTCAGGTCGACGCGCGAGTGGATGTCGAGTTTGAGGTAGACGTGCTTGAGATGGGCGTCCACGGTGTGGCGGGACAGGTAGAACTCCTCGGCGATGCTGCGGTTGGTCATCCCCCGAGCAACGCAGGAGGTGACGCGCAGCTCGGCGTCGGTGAGCGACGCCCACCCGTGGTCTGTTCTCTCCTCGCCGTCCGCACCGACCCTGACCATGGGATACCTGTTACTCGCAGTGACACTGGCACCCGGCGGGTACTCCGTCGGGTGCGCGCAGTGAGGGTTGTCGATCACCGTGCGATCCAGCAGAACCTTGGGGTGGGTGCGGAGCACCTCGACGAGCATGTCCGCCCCTAACGTCTGCAGGTCGTAGAGACACATGAGGATGGCGGGCATCTGCTCGACGGCTTCGCTGGCCGCCGCCTCGTAGCGGAACAGGTCGTCCCAGCCGGGGGGCCCGGGCAGCACCCACGAGATCTCGCCGGCGGCTCGGAGAAGGTCGAAGCCGTCTCCGATCGCAGCGTCCACGCTCTCGGAGAGGAAGCTCATCATGTCTTCGACGCTGAACTCCCCCGTCCGGAAGTAGGCGTCCGATGCTCGTTCGACGTCAAGCTGTGCCGGTCGCGGCGAGTACTCCGGGCCAGGCTGTCCCTGGGCCCGATCCCGGACCAGCGTCGGCTCGACATCGTCGATCATGCACAGACACTTGTCCCCGTGCCGCAGCCCCTCCTCGAGGAACGGGAACAACAGCCCGTCGCGCTCGGCAGTGCCTGAGTAGAGTGCACAGAAGTGCGTTCCTGGGCTGACAACTCCGAGCCCTGGGATCCCGAGGCTCAGGCTATTCATGGCAGCCGCCGTTCTCCGATACGAGATTCCATACTAGGCACACTCAGCAGAGGGTGGCCCATCCATCTGGGCCTGCCGAACTACTGACACACGTGCTGGGTTGCGCTGAGGGTGGCCCCCTGAGCCTCAGCCAGTACGTCGTGAAGAATTTGCCAACCCGAATCTCCCTAATGCAACAAAAGGTTGCGCTAGCCGCGAATGCTGGATAGCCTGACGCGCAACCGTTGATTGCGTTCGGCGTCCCCCTCTGCGCCCGCAGCCGATCAGTGGACACGAAGAGACAAGGATGCGATCACTCATGACGACACCATCACCGGACAGCGCCGGAATGAGCACGGCAAGCACGACCCGGACCGAGGGCGGCTACTCGACGTCGTACTCGGTCGAGCAGTCACCGGAGGAGGTCTTCGCCGCCATCCTGGACGTCGGCGCCTGGTGGACCGGCCAGGTCGAGGGACGTGCCGACGAGCTGGGTGCCGAGTTCAGCTACCGGCACCCACCCGAGCACTACAGCCTGCAGCGCGTGGTCGAGCTCGAGCCTGGCCGCCGCGTGGTCTGGCGGGTCACCGAGAGCCACCTGTCCTTCATCCCGGAGCCGGGTGAGTGGACCGGGACCGAGATCGTGTTCGACATCGCTTCCGCGGCCGGTGGCACCGAGCTGCGGTTCACCCACGTCGGCCTGGTCCCGGACGTCGAGTGCTTCGGTGCGTGCTCCACGGCCTGGCTGCACTACGTCAACGGCAGCCTGCGCAGCCTGATCACCACGGGAGAAGGCTTGCCCGATCCGTGGTGACCGGAGACCGGGCGGGGCCAAGCTCTTGACGCGAACGGATAGTAAGTACTAACTTACCGTTCGTGAAGACTAACCAAGGTTCGGATGGGTTGAGTGCCCTGGGAGATCGCACCCGACGTGCGATCTTCGAGTGCTTGGCCGAACGGCCCAGGGCTGTCGGCGAGCTGGCCGATGAGCTGCCGGTGAGCCGTCCGGCGGTTTCCCAGCACCTGAAGGTGCTCAAGTCGGCTGGGCTGGTGACCGAACACGCGGAAGGCACTCGTCGGATCTACCGGCTCAACCCGGACGGTGTCGCGGCCATGCGCGACCAGCTCGACACGTACTGGAACCGGGCCCTCAGCGGTTACGTGACGGCTGCGGAGCAATCGACAGAGGAGAAGTCATGACCCAGGAAGCGACCTCGCTCGTGCGCAAGGAGATCGTCGTCGAGACGTCGCTCGAGAAGGCGTTCCTCGCCTTCACCGAGCGCTTCGGTGACTTCAAGCCGCCGGAGCACAACTTGCTCGGGGTCGCAATCGCCGAGACCGTCTTCGAACCACGGGTCGGCGGTCACATCTACGACCGCGGCGTGGACGGCAGCGAGTGCCGATGGGCCCGGGTGCTCGTGTACGAACCGCCGAACCGGGTCGTGTTCAGCTGGGACATCGGCGTGCAGTGGCAGATCGAGGCTGACCCGGACAACGCCAGCGAGGTCGAGGTCCGGTTCGTGGCCGAAGGCCCTGAGCGGACCCGAGTGCACCTGGAGCACCGCAACATCGATCGTCACGGTCCCGGTTGGGAGGCGATCAGTGATGCCATCGCGGGCGAAGCCGGATGGCCGCTGTACCTGACCCGTTACGCCGCACTGTTCGCCGAGGGCAACTAGACCAGCCTCGGTGGCGGATCGCTACTCTCGGCCGAGAAGGAGGCAGCCGATGAAGCCGAACCTGCAAAGCGTCCTGGACGCCCTGAGCGCCCGAGGTGTCCCTTCCGCATGCCCCCGATGTGGCACCGGCGATGCCTGGACCGCGGCCGACGGCATCGTGTACGTCGAGGTCACCGGCGGCCACAACGTCCGCAGCGCGGCCCTGGTCTGCGGGCACTGCGGCCACGTCGCCCTGCATGCCCTCGCGGTGTTGGGCCTGGACGACTGACCTGTCGCGTCAGTACCAGCCGTAGGCGCGAAGCTGCTTCTCGCTCAGGCCCAGCGCGTGCCCGACCTCGTGGCCGAGCACCTTCAGCACCCGCGGAGCGACCTCGTCGACGTTCCGACAAACCGAAAGGATCGGGAGCCGGTACAACGTGATGAGGTCGGGCAGGGTCCCGGGCACGCGACCACCGACCCTGGTGTGAGCGATGCCGCGGAAGGTGCCGAGAAGCAGCTGGCCCGGCTTCACCTCGTCCGGCTCCGGCTGCTCCCGCACGACCACCGCGATCTGGGCGACCAGCGCGGCCGCCTCGTCGGGGAGCTGGTCGAGGGCGTTGCGCACCATCTCGTCGAAGGCGGCCGCAGGAATCTCGTCGGGGTTCACGACTCGATCCTCCCTCTGCGTTGGTCGGCGTCAGGCAGCTCGCACGGGCCGCGGACGGCGCACCGTCCACGTCGACGGAGACACCTCAGTGTGCCTTCCCGTGACCCTTGCCCTTGGGGTGACCGTGGTGCTTGGGGTCCTTGTCCTTCGGCTTGTGCGGTGTCGGAGCCGGCGCCTCTTCGCTCGCAGGGGGCGTAGTGGCTGACGTCTCTGGATCTGTCGGCGGTGCGGGCGCTTCCTCGGGCAACCGAGCGAGCAGCTCCGTGGCCGCGGCCACGATGCGGTCAGCCTGGTCGGAACTGATGTCACCGGCCTCCTGCGACCGCGTGGTCGCCTCGGTCAGGGCCCTGAGGGCGGTCCGTGCCCGAGCGTCGTCCCCGGCCGCGATCGCGGCATCGACCCTGTCGAGCCGCGTCGCGAGAGCCGGGACCTCGTCTGCCGGGGTCGAGTCACTCCCACACCCGCTGACCACCAGCGCCAGGACGGCTGCGGCCGCAAAGCGACCTGCCACGCGTCGCCGGGTCACCGTCCGTACACCGCGTCGTGCAGGTCGCGCAGCGGCTGCTCGAGCCGGGGCGGCGTCTGGTCGGGCAGCTTGTCGTCGGTGCCAGGGCTCCCACCGGCGACCAGACCGGCCACCACGATGAGGAGGATGACCGCACCCACCGCTCCGATGACACCGCGCTCGTGTGGCCTGAGCTTGCGGAACCACGTGGCGATCGCTCGTGGCTGACGGGCGAGACCATCTCCGGCCCGGTCGATGATCGAGGTCCTGGGCTCGGGTGCGGATGGCTGCTGCCCGACGCTGGGCAACCGAGCTGTCTCCGCCTCCGGTGGCGCGGACGTGGCGAGCGGGATCGGCGAGGTGGGCTGCGCGCGCATCTGCGTCGCCGCCTCACCGGCGGTCGGGCGGTCGGACGGCGCCAGGGCGGTCATAGCGGTCAGCAGGCTGCGCCATGCCCCCGGCAGGCTCTCCGGCACGTCCGGCGCCCGGCTCAGCCGAGCCAGAGCGGCTTCGGTCGGAGGGCCGGGATAGGCGCGCTCCCCCGTCAGCGCCTCCAGGAGGACCAGACCGAGCGAGTACACGTCCGCCGCCCCCCTGACGTCCCCACCGGTGACCTGTTCGGGGGCCAGGTACGCGGCCGTGCCGATGGCGTGGCCGGTGCGCGTGTGCCGGACGGTGTCACCAATGAGCCTCGCGATCCCGAAATCGGCGAGCTTGACCCGACCGGCGACGTCGAGCAGCACGTTGCCGGGCTTCACATCACGATGTACGACGCCCTGGGCGTGTGCGTAGGCCAGCGCGTCTGCGATCTGGGTGCCGATGGCTCCGACCTGCTCGGAGTCCATCGGCCCGGCGGCGAGCGCCTCGGACAGGGTTGGGCCGACGACAAGCTCCATCACCAGGAAAGGTCGTTCGGCGCTGATGCCGGCATCGAGCACCATCACCAGGCCGCTGTGGGACAGACCGGCCAGGGTCCGCGCCTCCGAGGTGAAGCGGGCCCGGTCGGTGTCGTTCTCGGCGCTCTCCCGCAGCACCTTGATCGCCACCGCGCGGCTCAGGACGCGGTCGGCCGCACGGTAGACATCCGCCATCCCGCCGCGACCGATGACCTCCTGGAGGTCGTACCGCCCGGCGAGGGGAGGCGGCTGATCGCCGTGGTCCATCAATTCGGTCGCCGCGGGTCCCCGATCGGACTGGTCGGCTCCCGGCCCGGTGATCTCCACGTGTCTCCTGTCCTGGTCGCGAGAGCGCAGCTGACGCCCAGCCGGACCCATTCCCCCAACCGGACCCGATCAACCCTGCGGCGACGAAGGTCACTGTGACTCCGCTCGGACTCCGCGCGCGAAGTGGCCGACGCGATCGCCGGGGTTCGCTACCTGCTCGAGATCCAGTGACGGTCACCGAGGTGCGGCGTCTCCCCACCGGAGTCGGTCCCGCTGTCCGAACTGCCGTCATCGGGGTCTTCGGTCGGCTCGGATGTGCTGATGGGATCTGGGTCGTCGCTCGACGACTGGTCGTCGCTCGGGTGCGGGTCGTCGCTCGACGACGGGTCGTCGCTCGGGTGCGGGTCGTCGCTCGGCTGGGGGTCGTCGGATCCGTCCGACCCACCGTGGCCCGTCCCGTCCTGACCCGGGTGGCCGCCGCCGCTGCTGTCGGCTGCACCGTCGTCGCCCGCCACCGGCGAGCCACCCGGGCCCTGGGGCTGCCCGGGAAGCGACGGGTTGGCAGGTGGGGACGCCTGGCCGTCGTCGGTCGACGAGGACGTCGGAGCCCCGGACGTCGGAGTCGTGGAGGCCGGCGCGGACGGCGTCGATGACGGCGGGGGCGGCGTCCGATCGGGCAGGTCGTGTTGCGGACCCGGCGACCCGCCCCGGCCTATCGAATCGTTGAAGACGCCCTGGACGGGGCCGGGCAGCACTTCGGCCGTGCCGGCGACGCCCACCGAGGCCACCGCCACACCGGCACCGAGTGCGAGCTGGGCCGCGAGCCCGAGACCGCCGAGCCAGGCGGCGATGCGGCGCAAACCCGACTCGGCCGGATATGCGGGGGCCCAGGGGGTCGGGGGCGCCGAGAACCACGCCACGAGCTGCGCCGACGGCGTCGGCATCGCCCCGAGGGCGCCGGATCGCAGCGCCTGCACGGCGGCGAGGTCATCGTCGTGGAACTCGGTCATGGACGCGACCGCCCTTCCTGGTCGACGTCGTCGAGGTGGCCGGCGTAGTTCCGGCGCAGCGCGTTCAGGCCTCGATGCTGCAACGCCTTTACGGCCCCGAGCCGCTTGCCGAGGATCTCGGCGACCTGCTCGAGTGGCAGCTCGCCGAAGATCCGGAGGACCAGGACGTCACGCTGGTCGAGGGTCAGTCCCTCGAGCAGGTCACGGGTGGCCGTGTCGGACCCGAGCCCGATCACGATCTCCTCCGCGCTGGCCACACGACGGTCGTCGGCACCGCTGTGCCACGGCAGCGTAGGCACCCGCCGGCTGCGCCGACGTACGTCGTCGACGAGCCGTCGGCGTGCGACGGTGTACAGGAACCCACGGAATGCAGCCTCGTCCCCCACGAACTCTCCGATGCTACGGAATGCAGCGACGAAGACGTCGCTGGTGATCTCGTCCGGCTCGTCGGCACCCCTCGAGCGGGCGAAAGCCGCGACACCGCGTGAGTAGCGGTGCCACAGCTCTCGGAACGCCTCTCCATCGCCACCGCTCGCGGCCTCGAGGAGGTCGCCGAACGGCGTCAGGTCGTTCACGCGAGCATTGTCTCGAGGTCATGCGGTCGATCGGAGGGGTGACCCGGCGTCAGCCGATGACCCATGTGGTCACGCGACCACGGGCGTCATTTCCGATGTCGCCTCCGTTGTTGTCGTTGCCGTCTTCGTTGTTGTTGGCCGTGCCGCAATCGTCATTGGCGTCGTCGTCCTCGTCCTCGGCGTCGACTCCATCGTGGTCACTGTCCTCGTTGCCGTCATCGACTCCGTCGTTGTCGGAGTCGGCATCATCGGCGTTCGTGTGGTTCTCGTTCTCGTCCTCGTCGTTGACACCGTCCTCATCGGTGTCGTCGTCGTCGGCGACGCAGGTCTCGGCGCTGTCGTCCTCGTCCTCGTTGTCGACACCGTCGTGGTCGGCGTCCTGGTCACCGTCGGGTACACCGTTGTTGTTGGTGTCCTCGTCGGTGGGGTCGGTGCTGGGCGTGCCGTCCTCGACCTCGTCCCCGTCGTCGTCCCCGTCACCATCGGTGTCCTCGTCGTGAGGATTTGTGCCGTGCCGGAACTCACCGAGGTTGCGCAGGCCGTCGTGGTCGGCGTCACCCTTGGCATTCGCACTGCGCGGGTCGAGGTGATGACGGACCTCCCAGCGGTTGGGCATCCCGTCCCGGTCCCAGTCCGAGCCGGACGCAGCCGACGACAGCGGGATGCCGATGGCGAGTGGAGCGGCGATGCCGGCCAGACCGGCGGCGATGGCGGCGACCGTGCGACGACGGTCGCGGGCAGATGTGCTCACGGAGTTCCTCCCAGTGGATACCGAGCGGCATGCTCCGCTCGGCGTTCACCAAGGAGATCGCTCAGGGTCCCCACGTGGATACGCTTCGCCCAAACCCGGCTTCCGACCGCCCCTCCGGACTAGGCCACCTGGCACCGTGGTGGCATCTTGCGGTCCAGGCGGTTACAGGGCGGGGGAACTGACCTACCTTGGAGATGTTGCCGTTCGCGGACGCCGCTGCTCGCGAGTCCGGCGACTCCCAGCCGCACCGGGTCGCACGGGAACCCGAGAGCCTTTACGACCCGGTGTCGGCACCCCGCCCCTTCGTCAATCCTCGACGAGGCCGGCGAACCAGCCAGCCACCTGCTCCGGCTCGAAGTCCAGGGCGCCCGAGAGGACCGTCACCTCGGTCCAGCAGGTCCCCGGGGACTCTGCGGGCCGCCAACCCCAGCAGAGGTCGACCAGCTCGCGCTCCATGAAGTCCACGGTCCGTTCGAGGATGCGCTCCGCCTCACCCGGCACGAACAGCTGGAAGGTGTTGGTGTGCGGCGGGTCCGGGTTGACTCGGAGCCCGCGGTCCACCAGCTCGGCGGCCAGGCTCCGCGCCCACGCGACGTACTCCGCCATCTGCGGGAGCCGATCGCGCAGTCCGATCAGCGCCGACAGGGCGTACGGCGACATCCGGAACAGCGTGCCGCCCATCCGCCTGCGCCAGATCCGTGCCTCGGCCATGACGTCCTCCGGACCCACGACGGCGGCACCGGCCAGGCCGCCCAGCCCCTTGTAGAACGAGACGTAGACGCTGTCGGCCAGGCCCGCGATCTCGGCCAGGGGACGGTCATAGAACGGCTGCGACTCCCAGAGCCGCGCCCCATCGACGTGCAAGGGCACCCCGCGCTCACGTGCCGCCTCGGAGAGGGCCACCAGCTCATCCCAGGTCGGCAGCCGACAGGCGGCGTCGCGCAGCGGGAGCTCCACGAGCGCGGCACCGAGGCGGCCGGGCAGTGCCGCAAGGTCCGCCGCCGTGGCCGTGATGGGACCCCGGGTCAGAGGCTCGAAGCGGAAACCGTGCAGAAGGCGGGGGCCGTCCTCCTCGTGCACGAGCAGGTGTGACAGGTCCGGGATCGCCACCCGTTGCGAAGCCTGGCGGTCGCACCAGATGCGCAGGGCCACCTGCTGGGCCGTCACCCCGCTGACGAAGAACACTGCGGCCGGCTTGCCCAGCAGGTCGGCGACCTCGCGCTCCAGCATCTCGACCGGGCCGCGGTCGCCGTAGGAATCCCACTCCTCGACTCCCAGCTCCTCAGCGGCTGCGCCGAGGGCCGCGAAGGCGTCGGCGGGTGAGACCCGTGGATGGCCCACCACCCATTGCTGGGAGGCGCGGGAGGCCGCGCGGAGGCGGTCGTCGAGATCGGTCACCGGGGCAGTCTGCCAACTCCCGACCAGGTCGGTGGGAGAGGGTCAGTTCAGCATCCGCATGGTGGCCGGCACGCCGCCACCCCGCTGGACGTCCTCGGTGAGCTCCTGGAGCGCGGTCAGCGCGACGTTCTGCGACATCGGTCCGTACGACGTGCGCGCCACGCCGTGCTCCTCCTGCCAGGCGAGCGACGGCGTCCCGGGAATGCCGATCGTGGTGAGCCGCTGGGGCCCGAACGCGTCGACGACGCTGTCGATCTGCTGCTCGTCGAGGAAGGCGGGCACGAACACGACTGGCGCACCGGCGTCGAGGTACGCCTTGCCGCGCCTGATCGCCTCGGTGAGGTTCTCGGTGGGGTCACCGCCGCGCCGCAGCGCGAACGCGTCGGTCCGGGCGTTGAGCACGAAGTCGACGCCCTCTTCGTCGGCGACCTTCATGATCGCCTCGACCTGGGCGGCGGCCTCGGCCAGCGGCTTCATCTGATCCTCGATGTTGGCACCGACGGCACCGACGCCGATGGCCCGTCGGACCGTCTCGGCGGCGTCGCCGTACCCACCCTCGAGATCCGCGGTGACGGGCAGCGCGGTTGCCTCGACGATCCGCCTGACGGTGTCGAGCATCAGGTCGAGGGGGATGTTCTCGCCGTCCGGGTAGCCCCAGGAAGCGGCGATCGAGTGGCTCGCGGTCGCCAGCGCCGTCGTGCCGTCGACGGCGGCGACCGTCTTGGCGCTGATCACGTCCCAGACGTTCACGACGGTGAGGAGCCTGGGATCTCGGTGGAGGCGGAGCAGCTCGCTTCCCTTGGCCTTGGTCTGGTCATCGGTCATGTCCACATCATTGCCCAGAGGCGGTCAGGCCCAGGACCTCCGCATGACGGTGCTGGCGGCGAAGGGGTCGGTGCCCTGCTGGGCCGCGAGCACCCCGGCGCCCTCGGGCGAGCCGGTGTAGACGACGGCGCCGCCGCCGACCCAGTGGTCCCAGGCCCGGGCATACGCCTCGGCGCGCTCGGCGTTGACCCCCAGAGTGGTGGGTACGGCGTGCCACACGACCAGGTCGGGGTGCACCGAGCCGAACCCGGCCCGCAGCGCCGACCACCACGACCGCTCCCTCTTCGACAGCACCCAGCGCGGCAGCAGGTAGCGCGGGTTCAGCACGGGTGAGACCGCCTCGTCGAGGGCTGTCGTGAAGATGCCGGCCTCGACCTCCCCGACGTCGCGCAGGACACAGCGGTAGGCGCCCTCGTGGTCGACGACCACCTCGACGGACTCAGCGCCGTGACCGGTGAGCCCCGCGGCGTGCAGCCCGTCCGCGACGGCGGAGGCGATGCGTACGACGGAGGGCGTCTCCTCGCCGGCCCGGAGCACGGCATGACCCCACGACAGGAGGCTTCGGACCCGCGCCACGGCGGCACCGGCACCCACGACCGCACCGGCTGCGAGGAGGACCGGAGCCCCGGCTACGGCCGCGACGAGCGCCACGACCACACCCGCGCCGGCCAGCAGGGACATCGCGCGGTCCCGGGCCCGGTGCTGCTTGAGGCCTCGCAGCTCGATCGCGTTCGGCCTCACGACGACGTCAGGCGCCCCGAGGCCGATGCCGAAGTGGGACTCCCCACGCGCCTTGATCCGGATGCTCGGCACGATGCCGTCGACGTACGGCTCCCCCACCCGCCACTGGTCGCGGATCTCGTCACGTTGCTCGCTGCGCACCAGCGCGCGGGCGTTCGCGGCGTCGAACTCGGCGGTCGGTGGTGGCGCGAACGGCGAGAACCCCGGGTCGAGATGGGCCACGCCGTCGACGATCTGACCTTCCTCGTCGATGCCGAAGAAGCCGGCGTGCTTGCGCACCAAGCGGTCCCAGTCGTTGCCGCCCTTGGGGTGCCGGTCCGAGACACACACCAGCGACCAGTTCACGGCGACCTTGTCGGGCCAGTCGGGGTCGGTGCGCAGGGCTCGGCCGCGGGTCTGGACGACCGAGGTGATCGTGGTGACGGCGGTGAGGTCGGCCAGACCGGTGATCCGGCGGGCGTCCCAGCCCTCGCCGAGGAGAGCCCGGGTCCCGACCAGCACCCGGCAGTGCCCGTCCTGGAAGAACCGGGTCACCAGCCCCACCCAGGTCCGGCTCTCCCAAGGCCCGACCAAGGACGAGAGCTCCCTGGCCTGATGGCCCTCGAGCGGCTCGATCCGCAGCTTCTCGGCCAGCGTGCGGTCCTCGAGCGAAGCCACGAGCGCGGCCAGGGTGTCGGGCGCGGCCGCGACGGTCCGGCCCGTGACCAGCAGCGGATGCAGCCCGCTGGTCTCCGCATCGGCCACGAGCGCCGACAGCATGGCGTGCGCGGATCCGGCCTGCTGGTCGATGACGCCGGTCAGGTCGGCGGGCAGGGTCGCCCCGGCCCGTTCGTGGTCGCAGAGCACCAGCATCCGCAGCCGTTCACCGAGGTTGCGCTGCTCGGCACCGACGATCTGCACGACCGCGGTCATCTTGGACTCCGATCGCGCGAGCACGCGGTCGACGGGGCTGCGTCCGCGGCGGATCCCTCGCCGCGTCCACTGGTAGCCCACCGACGGCAGGGCCCGGCGTACGGCCTCGACGACGGCGTCGTCGGCCGGGACCTGGGTCTTAGTCAGATGCTCGGTCAGCCAGTCATCGATGAGCACGACCCAGTCGTCCGCGGTCGGGGCAGAGCGCACCTCCTCGGTCATCCGGGCGCCCGGCGGGAGCGCCAACATCCCGGCGTGGTGCATCCGCAGTGCCGCTCGGCAGAGCTCGGGTGACGTCTTCATCAGCAGGTGCCATGGCACCGTCGCCGCCACGAACCGGGCGTCGAGCCACTGCAGGAACGGCAAGGACCCGAACGCCGGGTCGACCAGCTGGGTGACCAGCTCCTGGAACCGGGCGGCCTCCGTGGCCAGCCAGTCGCTCTCGGTGGGTGTGGGTGTCGTGAGCCAGGCCAGCTCGACGTACGGCGCGAGGTCGCCGGCGCGGACGACCGCGGGGATCGAGACCTGGAACAGCGGCCTGCCGAACAGCTCGTCCACCAAGGCGGCCTGGTCGGCAGTCATCGTCTCCGGGGGTGTGGCCGTCAGGCCGAGCACCATCGCTTCCGGAAGCAGGTCGAGCAGCTCGCCGATCAGCCGGCCCCAGACCTCGAGAAGGTGGTGGCACTCGTCGAGCACCAGCAGCAAGGGGCCGGCGGCTCGCATGGTCTCCACGAGCGCTGCCCCGTTGTCGTGCAGGCGAGCCAGCAGAGCCCCGTCGACGGGCGCCGCCTGCGGATCGAGTGCGGGCGCACCCGACACCGCAGGCTCGATGTCGTCGGTCACCTCGTCGTCGGCATCGAAGACCGCCAGGGCCTGGTAGGTCAGTGCCGTCAATGTCTGCGACAGGTTCCTGTCGATGCCGACAGCCAGTCCGAGCCCGGTCGCCTGGGCCGCCCACTGGCCCTGGATCGCGGTGTTGGGCCCGAGGACCACGGCCTTGCCGACCGCTCCGGCCTCGACCCGTCGCCGCACGGTCTCCAGGCCGACCAGGGTCTTCCCGGCACCGGGTGGGAGCGCCACCCAGGCCCGGGTCCGACCCGCCGACCAGGCGGCGTCGAGCGCATCCAGGGCGGCCTGCTGGTGGACGCGGAGGGGCACCCGCCTACTCCCAGAACACGCGGTCGACGACCGCGCGGGCCAGTCTGGTGCGGCGGAGGTAGTCGTTGACCATCTCGTCGGTCGCACCGGGTGGGTAGCCGAGGATGCTGGCGACCGCAGCCCGCTCGCGGGTGTCCCGCGGCAGCTCCTCGCCCTGCTTCCCCCGGACCAGGGTGACGGCGTTGCGGACCCGGCTGACGGTCCGCCAGGCCTCGGCGAGGGTCCTGGCGTCCCCCTCGTCGAGCAGGCCGGCCCCGCGCGCCGCGTCCAGCGCCTCGAGCGTCCTCGACGTCCGCAGACCAGGCACCCGGCCGGCATGCTGCATCTGCAGCAGCTGCACGGTCCACTCGATGTCGGCCAGGCCACCACGACCGAGCTTCAGGTGCGTCTGCGGATCGGCGCCGCGCGGCAGTCGTTCCTGGTCCACGCGGGCCTTGACGCGGCGTACCTCGAACACGTCCGCGTCCGAGATCCCCTCGGCGGGAAAGCGCAGCGGGTCGACGAGCTCCTCGAAACGGCGGCGCAGGTCGAGGTCGCCGACAACGGCGTCAGCACGGAGCAGGGCCTGCGCCTCCCAGACCTTCGACCACTTCGCGTAGTACGCGGCGTACGACTCGAGGGTGCGCACCAGCGCACCCTGCTTGCCCTCGGGGCGAAGGTCGGCGTCCACAATCAGCGCCGGGTCCGCACCGGGCAGGGCGAGCAGGCGGCGGATCTCGTTGGCGACGGCCTGGGCGTACGACGTGGCCGACTGTGGGTCGGCGCCCGGGGCGGGCTCGTGGACGAACAGCACGTCGGCGTCACTGCCGTAGGACAGCTCGAAACCGCCGTACCGTCCCATCGCCACGATCGCCATCCGGGTCGGGGCCTCGCTCATGGATCTCTGGGCGCGGACCAGGCGGCCGGCGACCTCGAGGGTGGCTTCAAGGGTGGCGTCGGTCAGCCGCGACAGGCCGGCCCCGACGGCCGCCACGTCGGTGAGCCCGAGCAGGTCACCCGCGGCGATGCGGAACAGCTCACGGCGGCGGACGGCGCGCACCGCCCGGACCGCCTTCTCCGGGTCCTCCTGGCGGCCGGCAGCGGCCCGCATCTCGTCGGTCAGCGCTGCGGCCGGGAGCGGGACGAGGTCCTCACCCAGCATCCGTACGCCCTGCGGCTCGCGTTCGAGCAGGTCGGTGGCGTAGCGCGAGGTGGCCAGGACGTGCGCGAGCCGCTCGGCGACCTGGCCCTCGTCGCGCAACGTCTTGAGGTACCAGTGCGAGTCGCCCAGCGCCTCACTGATCCGTCGGAAGCCGAACAGCCCCGCGTCCGGATCCGGCCCCTCGGCGAACCACTGGAGCATCGCCGGCAGCAGCGCGCGCTGGATGTTTGCGGTGCGCGAGACGCCGCTGGTCAGTGCCTCGAGGTGGCGCAGCGCGGCGTCGGAGTCGAGGTAGCCGAGCGCGGCCAGCCGGGTGCGGGCGGCCTCGGGCGACAGGGCGATCCCGGTGCCGGGGATCCTGGCGACCGCCGAGAGCAGCGGCCGGTAGAAGAGCTTCTCGTGCAGGCGGCGCACCTCGCGGCGGTGGTGCTGCCAGGTCTTGTCCAGGGTCGCGACGGGAGCCTTGATGTAGTTCATGCTGCGCCCGAGTCGCCGCAGGGACGGCTCGTCCTCGGGCACGACATGGATCCGCCGGAGCTGGAAGAGCTGGATGCGGTGCTCGAGAGTGCGCAAGAACGCATAGGCCTCGTGCAGGGCCTCGCCGTCCTCGCGGCCGACGTACCCCGCCCGGGTCAGCGCCTCGAGCGCGCTCAGCGTGGTGGGCATCCGGATCCGCTCGTCGGCACGGCCGTGCACGAGCTGCAACAGCTGGACCGCGAACTCGACGTCGCGCAGGCCCCCCGAACCCAGCTTGAGCTGGCGGTCGGCCTCGCGCGCGGGAATGTGCTCGATCACGCGGCGGCGCATCGCCTGGGTGTCGGCCACGAAGCCGTCGCGCTCGGCTGCGCTCCACACCATCGGCTGCACCATCTCGACGTACTGACGACCCAGCTCCAGGTCGCCCGCGACCGGGCGGGCCTTGAGCAGCGCCTGGAACTCCCAGGTCTTCGCCCACCGCTCGTAGTAGCCACGATGGCTGGCGAGCGTCCGCGTCAGCGGGCCCGCCTTGCCCTCGGGGCGCAATGCGGCGTCGACCGGCCAGATCGTGCCCTCGCCGGTGTGGTCGGAGCAGATCCTGATCAGGTGGCTGGCGAGCTGGGTTGCCGCCCGGGTCGCCTCGGTCTCGTCGGCGGCGTCCGCCGGCTCATGGACGAAGATCACGTCGACGTCGGAGACGTAGTTGAGCTCGTGGCCACCGCACTTGCCCATCGCGATCACCGCTAGCCGGGCCCGGGCCGCGGACTCCCCGACCCGCTGCCTGGCGACCGCGAGCGCGGCGTCGAGGGTGCCCGCCGCCAGGTCGGCGAGCTCGGCCGCGGCGTCGTCGACGCGTACGTCGTGGGTCAGGTCGCGGGCGGCGAGCCGCAGCAGGACCCGGCGGTACTCCACGCGGAGCGCGTCCATCGCCGAGGCGTCGGGGACGGTGGCGACCGGACGATGATCGCCCGGGTCGGCACCCACCACCCGCATCAGGTCCGCCCGGACGGCGAACGCGGCTGGTCGAGTGGATCCGAGCACGGGGTCGGTGAGCTCGCGCCAGTGCTCCGGATGGCGGACCAGGTGGTCCCCGAGGGCCTCGCTCGCCCCGAGCACGCAGAGCACCCGCATGGCGGTGCCCTCGTCGTTGACCAGCGCCTCGAGCAGCTCCCGCGGATCCTCCACGACGTCGGCGAGACGGACCAGGCAGGCCAGCGCCCGGTCCGGGTCAGCGGTGCGCGCAAGCATCGCCAGCAGGGGCTCGGCGGCATCCCCGAGGGTGGACAGCGCGGCCAGCGCCTCGTCCGGATCGACGAAGCCGAGTCGGAGCAGGTTGCCCTTGCTCGTGGTCGCGCGCATCATCCGCGACGCCCCGCCCGGTAGAACGCAACCTGCTCCGCGAAGCTCGCGGCCAGTGGCCGCCAGGCCGCGTCGAGCTCCTCGCGAGCGGCATCGATGGCCCCCAGCAGCGATTCCTGGTCGATGCCAGCTGCTTCGTGCGAGCCCTTGTCGGACGCCGCCCAGGGGCGGAGCACAGCGGTGTCGACCTCGGGGTGCAGCTGCACGCCCCAGGTGCGCGGCGCGAACCTCGCGGCCTGGATCTCGCCACGTGCGGTGCCGGCAATCAGCGTCGCCCCCTCGGGCAAGCGCGCGACCACGTCGTCGTTCCACTGCACACCGCGACGTGGGGTGGCCACCGCTGCGAAGAGTGCGTCGTCGCGAGCCGCCCCGGTCCAGCCGATGTCGAGCAGGCCGAGCTGTTGACCATGGGGGTTGCGGGTCACCTCGCCGCCGAGTGCGGAGGCAATCAGCTGGTGGCCGAGGCAGATCCCGAGGGTGGGCAACCTCGTCTCGACGGCGGCGCGGATGCGGTCCTTGGTGGGGCCCAGCCAGTGGTGCTCGGAGTCGTCGTCGGCCCCCATCGGGCCACCGAGCACGAGCAGCCCGTCGTACCCGTCCAGCACGGGCAGGTCGTCGTCGGCGTACGGGCGGCAGACGTCGAGCCGGCACCCACTCTCGGACAGCCAGCCCCCGAACAGCGCGGGGGGACAGTCGTCCTCGTGCTGCACGACGAGGATCGTGCCCGCCCCTCCGCTCACTGAGACGTCCTAGATGACCGGGAGCATCCGGTCACGCTCGAACGCCGACACCTGGCCGCGGTACTCGTCCCACTCGGCGCGCTTGTTGCGGAGGAAGAAGTCGAAGACGTGCTCCCCCAGCGTCTCGGCGAGGAGCTCGGACTTCTCGGCGATCTCGATCGCCTCGTTGAGACTCTTGGGCAGCGGCTCGATGCCGAGGCTGGTGCGCTCGCGCTCGGACAGTCCCCAGACATCGTCCTCGGCCTCGCGCGGGAGGTCGTAGTCCTCCTCGATGCCCTTCATGCCGGCGGCCAGCACGACGGCGTACGCGAGGTAGGGGTTGCAGGCCGCGTCGACGGTGCGGAGCTCGATGCGCGTCGACTGACCCTTGAGCGGCTTGTACATCGGCACCCGGATCATCGCGGAGCGGTTGTTGTGGCCCCAGCAGATGTACGACGGCGCCTCACCGCCGAACATCATCCGCTTGTAGCTGTTGACCCACTGGTTGGTGACGACGCTGAGCTCGGGGGCGTGCCGCAGGATGCCGGCGATGAACTGGCGTCCGGTCTTCGACAGCTGGTACTCCGACCCGGCCTCGTAGAAGGCGTTGGAGTCGCCCTCGAACAGCGAGACGTGGGTGTGCATGCCCGAGCCGGGATGGGTCGTGAACGGCTTGGGCATGAAGCTGGCCCAGATGCCCTGACTCAGTGCGACCTCACGGATCACCGTGCGGAACGTCATGATGTTGTCCGCCGTGGTCAGCGCATCGGCGTAGCGCAGGTCGATCTCCTGCTGGCCGGGCCCGCCCTCGTGGTGGCTGAACTCGACCGAGATCCCCATCGACTCGAGCATCGTGATCGCCTCGCGCCGGAAGTCGGCCCCCATCGACTGTGCGGTGTGGTCGAAGTAGCCGCTGCGGTCCACCGGAACCGGCTCGGCGCCGGCCGACGGCGCGTCCTTGAAGAGGTAGAACTCGATCTCGGGGTGCGTGTAGAACGTGAAGCCCTTCTCGGCCGCCTTGCTCAGGGTGCGCTTGAGGACGTGGCGCGGGTCGGCGTACGACGCGGACCCGTCCGGCATCTCGATGTCGCAGAACATCCGGGCAGTCGACGGACCCTCACCGCGCCACGGAAGGATCTGGAACGTCGCCGGGTCCGGCTTGGCGAGCATGTCCGACTCGTAGACGCGGGCGAACCCCTCGATCGCCGAACCGTCGAACCCGATACCTTCCGCGAACGCTCCCTCGAGCTCGGCGGGAGCCACGGCGACCGACTTCAGGAACCCGAGCACGTCGGTGAACCAGAGCCGGACGAACCGGACGTCACGCTCTTCGAGAGCGCGGAGTACGAAGTCTTCCTGCTTGCCCATGGCTGCAGCCTAGGGGTCACCGCGCTGGGCACGCGCCCGGGCCTGCCCGTTGGGGAAGGCGCGCTGAGCGCCTGTCTCGAAACCCTCCCTGTTTGGTTGAGGAAGGCGCGCTGAGCGCCTGCCTCGAAACCACCCCCGCTGGTTGAGGCAGGCGCGCCAGGCGACCGGTGGACGGGTTGGGAGGCGAACGTCGGAGGATCTCGGGGCGTCGATCCGCCGGGTGCACGTATTCGTTCAATTGCTGGGAAAATGCACCTGGCCCGGCCGAAGTTCGGTGCTTTTCCGTTCAATTGAACGATTGCGTGCACCACCGCACCACCCACCTCCGCACCACCGCACCACCCACCCACGGGCGACGGCACGCCCTACGTGTTCGGAACGTTCTCGAGCTCCGCGAGCCAGGCCGCGGGGCTGGCGTCGGAGGGCATCCGCCAGTCGCCGCGCGGTGACATGGTGCCGCCGGCGCTCACCTTGGGCCC